>NZ_DASVUM010000100.1:0-2495 GCF_036387035.1 Pseudomonas sp.
GGACGAAGTGATCTACGAAGAATTCAAAGGCACCGGCAACATGGAACTGCCTCTGGATCGCAAGATCGCGGAAAAACGCGTCTTCCCGGCCATCAACATCAACCGTTCCGGCACACGCCGCGAAGAGTTGCTGACGGCCGATGACGAGCTGCAGCGCATGTGGATCCTGCGCAAGCTGCTGCATCCGATGGATGAAGTGGCAGCCATCGAATTCTTGATCGACAAGCTGAAACAGACCAAGACCAACGATGAGTTCTTCCTGTCGATGAAGCGCAAGTAATACCTGCGCTGAACCGACCGTAAAAAAATGGTGTCCTTGCGGACACCATTTTTTTTGCCCTCTTCCGTAGACCTCTCCGTAGACAAGGAGCGTCATGCACACGTTTGGCAATCGTCGCGATATCGATGGACTGCGCGCCCTGGCCGTTGTCCCGGTGCTGTTGTTTCACTTCGGTCTCGGACTCAGCGGCGGCTTCGTTGGCGTCGACGTTTTCTTCGTCATTTCCGGCTACCTGATCACCTCCATTATCTGGCGCGAGATCGGCACAGGGCGCTTCAGCTTCGTCGATTTCTGGGCTCGTCGAGCACGGCGGATCGTTCCCGCCGTTACCGTCGTCGTGCTGGCAACGCTGGCGTTCGGCTGGCTATTGCTGACGCCCAAGGATTACGCCGAACTGGGCCGGGAAGTTCGCTATCAGTCGTTGTTCATGTCCAACCTGCTTTTCATGCGGCAGGACGGCTACTTCGATTCCGCCTCGGATTTCAAACCGCTCCTCCACACATGGTCATTGGCCGTGGAAGAGCAGTACTACATTTTCTTCCCGCTGTTGATGGTCCTGGCGACGCGGTACATGCGGCATTGGCGCTGGCTGCTCCTCGGCTTGCTGGTGCTGTCGTTCGGGCTAAACATCTGGGCGATCAAGCACAAACCCGAAGCCGCGTTCTTCCTGCTGCCAATGCGCGCATGGGAGCTGCTATGCGGTGCGATGTTGGCCATCGCGCCTGCGCCCAAACGCCCGCTGCCGAGCTGGGTTTATCAAGTGATCAGCCTCGGCGGCTTTGCTGCTGTGGTGCTGGCAATGCTCAGCTTCGACAAGACCACCTCATTCCCGGGCTGGGCGGCGCTTCTGCCAGTGCTCGGCACCACGGCGATGATCTGGGCCAACGCTCATCCCCAATCATGGGTAGGGCGTTTTCTGAGCATAAAACCTCTGGTGGCGATCGGGCTTGTCTCCTACTCGCTGTACCTGTGGCATTGGCCTATTCACGTCTACGCCAATGCGATTTCCGTTGACGGCATTTCCCACCTGGAGGCGATCGGCTGGATCCTGCTGGCGGGCGCGCTTGCCTGGCTGAGCTGGCGCTTCGTCGAGCTGCCCTTTCGCGAACGACGCGTGCTGGCCGGACGCAAGCCGGTCCTGATTGGCGGCCTGCTGACATTGGCGGTATTAGCGCTGGTGGGGCAGGCGGTGCGTTCCAGTGACGGCTTGCCCCAACGCCTGTCGGGCCAGGCCCTCCAATATGCGCAGTCGCGGGAATGGAGCGCCGGACAACTGGATTGCTTTCTGCTCGGGTCAAAGAAGAGAAAGGGGCTGGACACACTCTGTCATGCGGGTGGCAGCCCGGACGCGTCGCCATCCCATCTCATCTGGGGCGACAGCCACGCGGCTGCCTTGTGGCCGGGAGTCAGAAGTGCGGCCGAGCAAGCGCACGTGCCTGTCTGGCTGGCCAGCATGAGTGGATGTCCGCCGCTGGTGAGCGCTGCAACGACAAAACGCTGTCACGACTTCAACGCGCTAAACGTCGAACGCGTCCGCGCGCAGAAAATTCCCCACGTCACGCTGGCCGCGCGCTGGAGTTTGTATATCTACGGCCTGGAGGACGGCAACAAGAGCAACGTGTTGCTGAAGCACGAATCCGTTGCACGAAACGAAGCGTATCTGGCTGACGCCTTGAAAGCCCAAATCGCTGAACTGCGCAAAGCTGGCGCCCAGGTCTGGTTGTTCAAGGAAGTGCCGCAGCAGCGCAAAGGCGCGATAGAGCGATTGAGCAGCCTGGCTAGGGTCGGTCGGTCGGCTGCAGAGGTAGGGCGTCCGGCGGCGGAACTTGATACGCGTCAGGCATTCATCAATCAGCTTTTTTCCAGCCTGAGCGCGGCGGATGCTGGCGTTCACCTGATTGATCCAAAACCGCTGCTGTGCTGGGGCGGCCTGTGCCGCGCCGAAGTTGACGGCCGTTCGCTGTACAAGGACGAGGATCACTTGTCTGATCTGGGCGGCGAGAAGATGCAGCCGTTGTTCCTGCCGGTATTGCGCGAAACACCGCGCATTTGAGTTGGACACAAGCTGTCCTCTGCGGTCAGAGCAGGTAGGATGTGCATCTATTTGGTGAGTGGCCGGGTTAATGAAATTCAAGGATCTACGGGATTTCGTGCAGCAGCTTGAGCAGCGCGGAGAGTTGAAACGCATCCAGGTACCCATTTCCCCTGTTCTGGA
>NZ_DASVUM010000101.1:0-2016 GCF_036387035.1 Pseudomonas sp.
ACCCTACTGGACATCACCGGCATGGCCCGCACCATCAACGCGAGGACCTACATGCCGGAGCAGACCTTCCTCATCGCCGGGTTGATCTATCTGGTGATGTCGTTCGTGCTGGTGCAAGGCTTCAAACTGCTGGAACGCCACTTGCGGGTGGATGCCAGCCAAGGGCGCTGAGGATCGCCGCGCGCTCTAACGGGCGCCCCCCTTTTCGTCCATACGCCGAAGGGGGCCGCAGCAAACACCGCTATGTAGACGATCCGCTGCCGCACGGCAAACACCGTACATGTGGAGAATCCGCTGTCGCACAGCAAACACGGTACCTGTAGGAGTGAGCTTGCTCGCGAAAGCGGTATTTCGGCCCACAAATATTGCCTGCCCGATGAGCACGCCCTGCCCCTGATTCCCCGTATGCTGCAACGCATATCCCGACTGCCCTAATCAAATGCCACTCACACCCGCGCAACTCCAATCGCGATTCGCCGAGCTTGATGCCTTCCTGATCGAGCATCAGGCCCTGTGGCGCCCGCGACCCTTCACCCATCGCCATCTGCCGTGGGAGTCGCAGCACCCGGAGCTGTCACGCTGGCTGCGACAACGTTCGCTCGAAGAGGCAGAAGCGGCACACAACCACCCCGAACAGCTCGATGCGCCGGAGCCCTTTGCGCAACTCGCCTTGCAGTCGACAGCATTGAGCCAGATAGACCCGCTGCCGGCCGTTAGCCTGCAAGCTGTGTCAGCGCGCATGAATGTCGACGTCCCCGGCCGCAAATGGCAGCAAATTGAAGCCTTCGCCAGTTGCCTGAGCTTTCAGCGGCAGCCCACCCACTGGCTGGATTGGTGTTCGGGCAAAGGCCATCTCGGTCGTCGCCTCGCCCACAGCGGTCAAGGGCTGACCTGCGTCGAATACGATGCGCAACTGGTCGAAGCAGGACGGCAGCTCAGCGACAAACTGGGCGTCCACGCGAACCACGTGCATCAAGACGTCATGACTGACTACGCCGCAGCGCATCTCGAAGCCCATCACACGCCCGTCGCCCTGCACGCCTGCGGCGACCTTCACGTGCGTCTCATGCACCTCGCCAGCGATGCCCACTGCCAACAACTGGCTATTGCGCCCTGCTGCTACAACCGCATCGCCGGCGAGCACTATCGGCCGGTCTCCCAACGGGGCCACGCATCCGACCTCAGGCTCTCCACTGACGACCTTGGCCTGCCTCTTAGCGAGACCGTCACCGCTGGCGCCCGTGTGCGCCGCCTGCGAGACACCTCCATGGCGCGACGCCTCGGCTTTGACCTGCTGCAGCGACAATTACGCGGCGTCGATGATTACCTGCCAACCCCCTCACTGCCCAGCGCCTGGCTCGACAAACCCTTCGCCGACTACTGCCGCGGCCTCGCGGAACTCAAACGCCTGCCCTCGCCCGGCCAGCAAGACTGGGCGGCACTAGAAGCGGCGGGATGGGCGCGCCTCGCCGAAGTCCGCAACCTCGAACTGCTGCGCAACCTGTTCCGCCGCCCTCTGGAACTGTGGCTCATCCTCGACCGAGCGCTTTATCTGACTGAGCACCATTACGACGTGCGCATTGGCACCTTCTGCGACAGCCAAGTCACTCCGCGCAATCTGCTCATTCTGGCGGAACGACCGTGAGTGTTTTTTGAGGGTCACGCCTGTGGATAAGTCTGTTGACTAAATTCCGGCGAACGCCCATTACTCGGGCTTTAGAGGGGATGCAACCGATTGTTCATTTTTTGCCCAGTGTAAAATTTGCGCAAAAACAGTAGCTTGCGAACGATTGAGAATAATTCCGGGAATCGACCGGTCGTCCGCTTCGCTTTGAGGCGATTGTGAATAACGGTAATCACGTTAAGGCATAAGCGGCGCAAAAAAACTGAAATTAGGACTTTACTCGGGGAATCAAATCCCTATAATCAGCGCCCACAACGCCGGTATAGCTCAGTTGGTAGAGCAACTGACTTGTAATCAGTAGGTCCCGGGTTCGACTCCTGGTGCCGGCACCA
>NZ_DASVUM010000102.1:0-35703 GCF_036387035.1 Pseudomonas sp.
GTTGAAGGCAAACTCCAACAGTGTCCAGACGCTACGATTAAGCAACCGGGTGCTGGTCTGGCGCGGCAGCAGGTCGACCCAGCTTTGCATCATCCCCGCCGCCACCGCCGAGAGGATCCCGGACAGCTCAAGCCGCTCGGCGAGTACGTAAGCGGCGAACGGCAGCAGCAACATGAACACCACGTGGGTCGCCGGGTCGTCCCAGCCTCGGGTGATCATCCAGCTGCGCAGACGCCCCACCACCCAGCTCAGTGCAACGCCTACGGCCAGACCGCCGCAGGCCACCAGCACAAAATTCAAGCTCGCATCGGTCAGGGAAAAAACGCCGGTGATGGCGGCCGCGAGGGCGAATTTGAAGGTCACCAGGCCGGTCGCGTCGTTCATCAAGGCTTCGCCCTGGAGCATGCGCATGATCGGCGCGGGTAGCCGGTCCTGGGCAATGGCCGAAACCGCGACGGCGTCCGTCGGCGACAACACGGCCGCCAAGGCAAAGGCAACCGGCAAGGGAATGGACGGCAGCATCCAGTGGATGAAGTACCCGGCGCCGATCACGGTGAAAATCACCAGGCCCACCGCCAGGGTCAAAATCGCACCGCGGTAGCGCCAGAAGTCGCGTTTGGGCATCCGCCAGCCATCGGAGAACAGCAACGGCGGCAGAAACAGAAACAGGAACAGCTCAGGGTCCAGCGCCACATGCAGACCCAGCGTCGGCCAGGCCAGTAAGGCGCCAGCGGCGATCTGCACCAGCGGCAACGGCAATGGAATCAGCCGGCCCAGCAATCGCGAGACACCTACCAGCGTCAATAAGATAAGGACGGTATAGGCTGTTTGCATCGCGTGCTCCCCAAGCGTGTGACTCATGACTGACATCGGCAACAGACCGGATGCGTCCGGCAAAGTGCCCATCTTAGTGCCTGTAACGGTCATGGGTTCCTGATACATCATGAGTGGCCAACCGCCGTCGCCGCCAGACATGGCGCGTAAACCCGAGTCAAATAGACAAAGCGTCAGCTAGCCACGCATCTGTCGAGAAAAAAACTTCGCTCGGATCGCTGAGGGCAGGTTGGACGTTTCGGCCGGGGGCGTCTGAAGCGCTTGCGATGGACGGTAGGAGGGTTCAGTATCCTGCAAAACCCGCGACTGTGATAATGGATGATTACGAAAATGAAGATGGAGCTATGGCGGTGATGCATGCCGGGAATTAATCCTGAAGTCCTTGTCTGGGCGAGAGAGACAGCCGGACTGACTAGAGAAAGGGCTGCCAAGGCTTTAGCTATTGGCGGGACCAAGGTTCCTGGATCTGAAATGCTCCGGAGCTATGAGACTGGCGAAAAAGAGGCTTCCAGAACCCTTCTCGCAAAGATGGCGAGCGTTTATCGCCGCCCGCTTCTCGTTTTTTATCTTCCCTCCCCGCCAGCTCAGGCCGAGAGAGGCGAAGATTTCCGGACACTTCCAGAAGAACTCCGCATTGAAAGCAAAGGCCCGCTTGATGCGCTGGTTCGTGACATTTATGTACGCCAGGATCTTGTTAGAAACGTGCTACAGGACGTTGAAGAAGCCTTCCCGCGAGATTATGTCGGCAGTATTAATGTCGATTTTCAGCCCGCGTCCGTGTCTAACTACATTGGCCAGTTGATCGGTTTCGAGCTTACCGAGTTTCGGCGATATGGAAAATCTGAGGAAGCGTTTTCTTATCTTCGAAAGCTTATCGAGGGAGTGGGAACATTCGTTTTGCTCATCGGCAATCTAGGCAGTCATCACACAGATATCCCTGTCGAGGCATTTAGAGGGTTTGCGCTGTCCGACAAAATTGCCCCATTCATCGTTATAAACGATCAAGATGCTCCTCCCGCGAGATCCTTCACACTTCTTCATGAGTTTGCCCACATACTGCTCGGCGTTACCGGGTTGAGCGGCAGCCGTGCAGAGCAGAAAATCGAACGATATTGCAATGATATAGCGAGCTTATTACTGCTCCCGGACGGCGAATTACAAAAACAAAATTGGCACTTGGAAAACATTGAGACCCTCACACAGCAAATCTCCGGATTTGCGAGAACTATCAATGTCAGCGGGACTTTGGTTGCATACAGGCTTTTCACCTCTGGAGCAATTCAGCAGCAAACGTGGAACGCCCTTGCTCAGAAGTTCAGGGAGTTATGGGCTGCCCATAAAATTGCTACAAAAGAAGGTAGAGACGGATCTGGCGGACCCAGCTATTACGTCGTCAAACGGCACAAGCTAGGCGGGGCCATCGTAAATCTGGTTCAGCGCACCATGAAAGAGGGTGCATTAACGGCCACGAAGGCCGGAAGAGTATTGGGCGTGAAGCCCGCCAATGTCTATAACCTGGTTGGCACACTATAATGGCGCTAGATAGGAAGCTTTACCTGCTGGACGCAAATACGCTTATTACTTCTAATGGCGTCTATTATCCACAAACCATGGTGCCAGAATTGTGGGCATGGCTTTTATACCAGTGCCAAAATAACCGTATAAAGATGCCCGTTGAAATTTACGAAGAAATTTTGGCTGGTAAAGAAGACATTTTAACTAGATGGCTAAAAAAGCCAGAAGTTAAAGATAGTCTCATACTCCAAGAAGGCGCCGACCCGTCCGCCGTCGCCCACGTCACTTTTAACGGGTACGCGGTTGATCTAAATGAGAACGAACTCGCTTATATCGGGCGAGATCCTTTTCTGATTTCCTACGCACTATCCAGCCCAACGGAGCGATGCGTGGTTTCTCTCGAGACATCTAAGCCTTCGGCCCAGAGGCAAAATCGAAAGGTCCCAGACGTCTGCAAGGCACTAGGCGCGCAATGTTGTGATGTCTTCAGCATGATGAAGGCGCTGAATTTCAAAACCGGCTGGGACAAATAGACTTTCACCCGATCTCGGCTCGGCCCAGAGCCGAGCTTTTCTTATCTGCACCCTTGACGCTGCATTGATCGCAGATCCCTTCGCGAACGGCTTCCAGTCACATCTGGTAGCGCCGAGAATCCGCCACCCTGCTCTAGGAAGATCACGCCGTTGAACGTGACTTACAGAAGTGTCCATAGCTACGGTAAGCAGTCGTGTGCTGCTCCGGCGGGGTAGCAGCGGATCGGCCCAGCTTTGCAACATCCCTACCGTCAATGCCGAAATAATCCCGGACGCAACTGTCACGCAGTTCTGATCCATTAGTCATGGCCTAACTTTTTGGGCGCAGGTCACGGGTCACAATCCTTGGTCAAATGGACAAAGCGTCGGCCTGCCGCGCTTAGCCGGCGTGTACGTGGCATAATCCTCCACCGTTTTTTTCAACCGTCCCAAAGGGAGCAGCCTCATGGCTAAGGAAACCCACAGATTGCACCTGTACGGGATCAAGGCATGCGACACGATGAAGAAGGCCCGCACCTGGCTTGACGAAAAACCGGTGAGCTACGATTTCCACGACTACAAGACCCAAGGCATCGATCGCGACCACTTGACCCGTTGGTGTAACGAGCACGGCTGGCAGACGGTACTCAACCGCGCCGGCACGACCTTTCGCAAACTGGATGAGGCGCAGAAAGCCGACCTCGACCAGGAAAAGGCCATCGAACTGATGCTCGCTCAACCCTCAATGATCAAGCGCCCGGTGCTGGATCTTGGCGACAAAACCCTGATTGGCTTCAAACCCGAACTGTACGCTGCGGCTATCGCCTGATTGAGATAGCCCTAATAACTGAGGTATCTGCATGTCCACTTCTCTGTTCAGCCTGGCCTTTGGCGTTGGCACACAAAACCGTCAAGGCGCATGGCTGGAGGTTTTCTACGCCCTGCCGCTGCTTAACCCGTCGGCTGAAGTCGTCGCCGCCGTCGCGCCGATCCTGGGCTACACCGGTGGCAATCAGGCCATCGCATTCAACACCGACCTGTCCTCGCGTCTGGCCAATGCCCTCAAAGGCATCGACGACGCCCAGGCCGCGCTACTGACCCGCCTGGCCGAGAGCCACAAGCCGCTGGTTGCTACGCTGCTGGCTGAAGACGCCGCACTGACATCCACCCCCGAGGCATACCTCAAGCTGCATTTGCTCTCCCATCGCCTGGTCAAGCCTCACGGCTTGAGCCTGGCCGGTGTGTTCCCGCTGCTGCCGAACGTCGCATGGACCAGCCAAGGCGCCGTCGACCTGGCCGAGTTGCCTGAGCGTCAACTGGAAGCCCGTCTTAAAGGCCATTTGCTGGAAGTCTTCTCGGTCGATAAATTCCCGAAAATGACCGACTACGTGGTGCCGGCAGGTGTACGCATCGCCGACACCGCACGCGTGCGTCTGGGTGCCTACATCGGCGAAGGCACCACCGTAATGCACGAAGGTTTCGTCAACTTTAATGGCGGCACCGAAGGCCCGGGCATGATCGAAGGTCGTGTCTCGGCTGGCGTATTCGTCGGCAAGGGCTCGGACCTTGGCGGCGGCTGTTCGACCATGGGAACCCTGTCGGGCGGCGGCAACATGGTGATCAAGGTTGGCGAAGGCTGCCTGATCGGCGCGAACGCCGGCATCGGCATTCCGCTGGGCGACCGCAACACCGTTGAAGCCGGTCTGTACGTCACCGCCGGCACCAAAGTGGCGCTGCTGGATGACAAGAACGAGCTGGTCAAGGTCGTCAAGGCCCGTGAGCTGGCCGGTCAACCGGACCTGCTGTTCCGTCGCAACTCGCAGACCGGCGCGGTGGAATGCAAATCCCACAAGTCGGCCATCGAGCTGAACGAAGCGCTGCACGCTCACAACTGATCGATGCAGCGTGCAGGTTCGGTGCCCTCGGGCACCGGACCTGCCTCAACGAGCGTGATCGATATGCCCCTCATTTCCCCCTGGCGCGCTGACTTTCCGGCCATCGACGCCCTGCAACGGCAAGGCCAGACCTACCTGGACAGCGCCGCTACCGCGCAAAAGCCCCATGCCCTCATCGACGCCCTGGTGCATTACTACGCCAACGGCGCGGCGAATGTGCACCGCGCGCAGCACCTGCCGGGCGCCATGGCGACCCAGGCGTTCGAGGACACGCGGCGCAAAGCCGGCGACTGGCTGAATGCCGGAGCGTCCGGGCAGATCGTGTTTACCCACGGCGCCACGTCCGCGTTCAACCTGCTCGCTTATGGGCTGGAGGCTTTGTTTCAGGCCGGCGATGAGATTGTCATCAGCGCCCTGGAGCATCACGCCAATCTGTTGCCCTGGCAGCAACTGGCCCTTCGTCGCGACCTCAAACTGGTGGTGCTGCCCGTTACCGACGCGGGAGTGATTGATATGGAGGCTGCTGCCGGGCTGATCACCGCCCGCACGCGTTTGCTGGCGGTCAGCCAGTTGTCCAACGTGCTCGGCACCTGGCAGCCGGTTCGGCAACTCGTCGCGCTTGCGCAGGCGCACGGCGCCCTGACGGTCATCGATGGCGCCCAAGGCGTTGTCCATGGCCGACATGACGTGCAGGACATCGGCTGCGACTTCTATGTGTTTTCCAGCCACAAGCTGTACGGCCCGGATGGCGTGGGCGTGTTGTTCGGGCGACATGAGGCGCTGACGCAGCTGCGGCACTGGCAGTTCGGCGGCGAGATGGTGCTGCAGACCGGCTACCAGACGGCCACGTTTCGGCCTGCGCCGCTGGGTTTCGAAGCGGGCACGCCACCCATCAGCGCGGTCATCGGCCTCGGCGCGACACTGGATTATCTCAACGGCCTCAACCCGTCCGCCGTCGCGGAATACGAAGCGCGCCTGCATGAGCAACTGCGCGCCGGTCTGACCTTGCGCGACGGCGTGCAAGTGCTCGGCGATCCGCATGTCGCACTGGTGAGCTTTGTCGTCGAGGGCGTGCACAACGCCGACCTCGCGCACCTGCTGACCGAGCAAGGCGTTGCCGTCCGCGCCGGGCATCATTGCGCGATCCCGTTGGTGAATGGCCTGGGATTGTCCGGAGCGATTCGCGTGTCGCTGGGGCTGTATAACGATTCCGAGGACCTGGAGCGTTTCTTCACCGCACTGGATCAGGCCCTGGAGCTGCTGCGATGAACCTGCCGACCGATGCGCGCACTGCGCTGGAAGCCTTCAGCGCCTCGTTGAGCTGGGAGCAGCGGGCGCGATTGCTGATGCAATGGGGCGAACGCTTGCCCGCGCTGCTCGACGACGAAAAAACCGACGAACATTTAGTGGACGGCTGCGAAAGCAAGGTCTGGCTGGTAGGCGATGTGCTCGACGGGCACTGGCAGTTCCGCGCCGCCAGCGACGCGCGTTTGATCCGGGGTCTGGTGGCGTTGCTGCTGGCCCGGGTCAACGGCCTGTCGGCGCAGGACTTGGAACAGGTGGATCTGGTTGAGTGGTTCACCCGGTTGGGGTTAACTCGTCAGCTCTCACCCTCGCGCAGCAACGGACTGAATGCGGTGTTACAGAAGATGCGGCAGCTTACCCGGTAGGCGCGGGCTTGCTGGCGAAGTACATTTGCTCAACCGGCAATTGCATAGTTGACCTACCGCGTTCGCCAGCAAGCCGGCTCCTACACGGTCTGGGCTGGACGGCGCTCTGACGGCCGTCGTACGCCCGCGACGATTTTGTCCACGGCCTTGGTCGCGGCGACCATCCCGAACGTGGCCGTCACCATCATCACAGCGCCAAAACCACCCGCGCAGTCCAGCTTCACGCCATCACCGACGAAGCTTTTCTGCAGGCAAATGCTGCCGTCCGGTTTGGGGTAACGCAGTTGCTCGGTGGAGAACACACACGGCACGCTGTAGTGGCGAGTGACGGTGCGGGAAAAGCCGTAGTCGCGGCGCAAGGTCGAACGCACTTTGGACGCTAGCGGATCGTTGAAGGTCCGGTTCAGGTCGCAGACCTGAATCAGGGTCGGGTCGATCTGCCCGCCCGCGCCGCCGGTGGTGATGATCTGGATCTTGCGGCGTTTGCACCAGGCGATCAACGCGGCCTTGGCATTGACGCTGTCGATGCAATCGAGCACGCAGTCCAGGTCAGGGGCGATGTACTGCGCCATGGTCTCGCGGGTGACGAAGTCGGCAACGGCATGGACGACGCAGTCGGGATTGATCTCGCGCAGACGGTCTGCCATGACCTCGACCTTGGCACGGCCAACGGTGCTGCTCAGGGCGTGCAATTGACGATTGCTGTTACTGACGCAGACGTCGTCCAGGTCGAACAGGGAAATCTCGCCCACGCCACAACGCGCCATGGCTTCCGCCGCCCAGGAACCCACGCCGCCGATGCCGACCACCGCCACATGGGCAGCGCGCAGGCGTTCCAGGCCCTCGATGCCGTACAGGCGGGCAACGCCAGCGAAACGCGGATCTTCTGTGCTCATGACCAATACCCCAAAAAACCGGCGCGCATTATAGGCCCTGGCAGCGATTCGCAAAGCGCCGAGTCGCAGTGTTTGGTCTGAAAGTCATCCGCTTCCCCAGAAGTGCAGGGTTAAGGGCGATGTCCTGCATGGCTGGCCGAACAGAACTTCAGCACGTGTCGGTTGCCAAAGTTTCGGCCCGCTGTACCCTGTCCCTCCTCCCCGTTCCCCTCTTGGAACCTGAAGCACCTATGTCATCGCGTAAATTCGGACTCAACCTTGTTGTTGTCGTGGCCATTGCCGCGCTCTTCACCGGCTTCTGGGCGCTGATCAACCGCCCCGTCACCGCCCCCAACTGGCCTGAACAGATCTCCGGCTTCTCCTACTCGCCCTTCCGGCTGGGACAGAATCCACAAAAAGACCTCTATCCGTCCGACGAAGAAATGCGTCAGGACCTGGAGTTGATGAGCAAGCAGACGGACAACATCCGCATCTATTCAGTGGACGGCACGCTCAAGGACATCCCCAAACTTGCCGAAGAGTTCGGTTTACGGGTGACGCTGGGCATCTGGATCAGCCCGGACCTGGCGCGCAACGAGCGCGAAATCACCACGGCGATCGAGCTGGCCAACACGACGCGAAGCGTGGTCCGCGTGGTGGTCGGTAACGAAGCGCTGTACCGCGAAGAGATCAAACCCAAGGACCTGATGGCCGCGCTCGACCGCGTTCGCGCTGCCGTCAAAGTGCCGGTGACGACGTCCGAGCAGTGGCATATCTGGGAGAAATACCCGGAGCTGGCCAAGCACGTTGACCTGATCGCCGCGCACATCCTCCCGTACTGGGAATACATCCCTATGGATAAAGCCGGTCAGTACGTGCTCGACCGCGCCCGCGAACTCAAACGCATGTTCCCGAAAAAACCGCTGCTGCTCTCCGAAGTCGGCTGGCCGAGTAACGGCCACATGCGAGGCGGCGCCGACGCGACCCAGGCAGATCAGGCGGTTTACTTGCGCACCCTGGTCAACAAGCTCAACCGCCAGGGTTTCAACTACTTCGTGATCGAGGCCTTCGACCAGCCGTGGAAAGCCAGCGACGAAGGCTCGGTCGGCGCGTACTGGGGCGTGTACAACGCCGCTCGCCAGCAGAAATTCAACTTCGAAGGCCCGGTCGTCGCGATTCCGCAATGGCGCGTGCTGGCAATCGGCTCGGCAGTGTTGGCGATGCTCGCCCTCGCCCTGTTGCTCATCGATGGCTCGGCACTGCGCCAGCGCGGCCGGACATTCCTGACCTTCATCGCCTTCCTGTGCGGCTCGGTCCTGGTCTGGATCGGCTACGACTACAGCCAGCAATACAGCACCTGGTTCAGCCTGCTGGTTGGATTCTTGCTCGCGCTGGGCGCATTCGGCGTCTTCATCGTGCTGCTGACCGAGGCGCACGAGCTGGCCGAAGCGGTGTGGACGCACAAGCGTCGTCGTGAGTTCCTGCCCGTTGAAGGGGATTCGGCCTACCGACCGAAAGTGTCGATTCACGTGCCCTGCTACAACGAGCCGCCGGAAATGGTCAAACAGACCCTTAACGCACTGGCGGCACTGGATTACCCGGATTTCGAAGTGTTGCTGATCGACAACAACACCAAGGATCCGGCCGTTTGGGAGCCGGTCAAGGCCCATTGCGAAATGCTCGGCCCGCGCTTCAAGTTTTTCCATGTCGCCCCGCTGGCCGGTTTCAAGGGCGGCGCCCTGAACTACCTGATCCCGCACACCGCGCCGGACGCGGAAGTGATTGCCGTCATCGACTCGGACTACTGCGTCGACCGCAACTGGCTCAAGCACATGGTCCCGCACTTCGCCGACCCGAAAATAGCCGTGGTGCAGTCGCCGCAGGACTACCGCGACCAGCATGAAAGTGCGTTCAAGAAGCTCTGCTACTCGGAGTACAAAGGCTTCTTCTACATCGGCATGGTCACCCGCAACGACCGCGACGCGATCATCCAGCACGGCACCATGACCATGACCCGCCGCTCGGTTCTTGAAGAGCTTGGCTGGGCGGACTGGTGCATCTGTGAGGACGCCGAGCTGGGGCTGCGCGTCTTTGAAAAAGGGTATTCGGCGGCGTATGCGCACCACAGCTTCGGCAAGGGCTTGATGCCCGACACCTTCATAGACTTCAAAAAGCAGCGATTCCGCTGGGCCTATGGCGCGATTCAGATCATCAAGCGTCACGCCGCCAGCCTGCTGCGCGGCAAGGGCACCGAACTGACCCGCGGCCAGCGCTATCACTTCCTCGCGGGCTGGCTGCCGTGGGTGGCCGACGGCATGAACATCTTTTTCACGCTCGGCGCCCTCCTGTGGTCGTCGGCGATGATCATCGTGCCCAACCGCGTCGACCCGCCGCTGCTGATTTTCGCGATCCCGCCGCTGGCGCTGTTTTTCTTCAAAGTCGGCAAGATCATCTTCCTCTACCGCCGCGCCGTGGGCGTGAACCTCACGGATGCGTTTTATGCCGCGCTCGCGGGGCTGGCGTTGTCTCACACCATCGCCAAAGCCGTGCTGTACGGGTTCTTCACCACCAGCATTCCGTTCTTCCGCACTCCAAAAAACGCCGACAGCCATGGCCTGCTGGTGGCGATTTCCGAGGCACGCGAAGAACTGTTCATCATGCTGCTGCTGTGGGGCGCGGCCCTTGGAATTTGTCTCGTGCAGGGGCTGCCAAGCAACGACATGCGCTTCTGGGTGACGATGCTGCTGGTGCAGTCGCTGCCGTATCTGGCGGCGCTGATCATGGCGTTTTTGTCGTCGCTGCCTAAACCGAAATCGGCAGAGGCGCCCGCGATCGCCTGAAACTACGGGGTGCTGTACTAAACGGCGGCCTTCGGGCCGCCGTTTTGCTTTAAGCTATTCGCCGGTTTATGCCTTGCCTCCAACTCAATATGTGCGGACCCTTCATGACAGCCCCAGCCGACCTATCGCCCACGCTGCAACTCGCCTGCGACCTGATCCGTCGCCCATCCGTCACGCCGCTGGACGCCGACTGCCAGGCCGTGATGATGAAACGCCTGAGCGATGCCGGTTTCACCCTGGAGCCGATGCGCATTCAGGACGTGGATAACTTCTGGGCTACCCACGGCAGCCAGGACGGTCCTGTGCTGTGCTTCGCCGGTCACACCGATGTGGTGCCGACCGGCCCGGTTCAGGCCTGGCAGAATGACCCGTTCAGCGCGCTGATCGACGAAGACGGCATGCTCTGCGGCCGTGGCGCGGCGGACATGAAAGGCAGTCTGGCGTCGATGATCGTCGCCACCGAACGCTTCGTCGCCGACCACCCGAACCACAAGGGCAAGGTTGCCTACCTGATCACCAGCGATGAAGAAGGCCCGGCGCACCACGGCACCAAAGCGGTGGTCGAGCGTCTGGCGGCGCGCAAGGAGCGGCTCGACTGGTGCATCGTCGGCGAGCCATCAAGCACGACGCTGGTGGGCGATGTAGTCAAAAACGGCCGTCGCGGCTCACTGGGCGCCACCCTGACCGTGAAGGGCATTCAGGGCCACGTCGCGTACCCGCATCTGGCGAAGAACCCGATTCATCTGGCGGCGCCTGCATTGGCGGCGCTGGCGGCGGAGCACTGGGACAACGGCAATGACTTCTTCCCGCCGACCAGTTTCCAGATTTCCAACCTGAACTCAGGCACCGGCGCAACCAACGTCATTCCAGGGGATCTGGTGGCGGTGTTCAACTTCCGCTTCTCGACCGAGTCCACTGTCGAAGGTCTCAAGCAGCGCGTTGCCAATATTCTCGACAAGCACGACCTGGACTGGCACGTGGAATGGGCGCTTTCAGGCCTGCCGTTCCTCACCGAACCGGGCGCGCTGCTGGACGCGGTGTCGGCCAGCATCAAACACGTCACCGGTCGCGATACCCGTGCGTCGACCAGCGGCGGCACGTCGGACGGTCGGTTTATCGCCACGCTCGGCACACAAGTGGTCGAGCTCGGGCCGGTCAATGCCACGATTCATCAGGTCGACGAGCGCATCCTGGCCAGCGACCTCGACGTGCTGACCGAGATCTACTACCAGACCCTGGTCAAGTTGCTCGCCTGATGCTGACCTGCCCGATCTGCTCCGCCCCCCTCGATTCAGCGAATAACGGCGTCGTGTGCCCGGCCGGGCACCGCTTCGACCGCGCTCGTCAGGGCTACCTGAACCTGCTGCCCGTGCAGCATAAGAACAGTCGCGACCCCGGTGACAACCAGGCCATGGTCGAGGCGCGACGCGACTTTCTCAATGCCGGGCATTACGCACCGGTGGCCAGGCGACTGGCCGAACTGGCTGCCGAGCGCGCCCCCGCGCACTGGGTCGACATCGGTTGTGGCGAGGGTTATTACACCGCGCAAATCGCCCAGGGCCTGCCCGACGCGGACGGTTACGCGCTGGACATCTCCCGCGAAGCGGTGAAGCGCGCCTGCAAGCGTGATCCGAAGATCACCTGGTTGATCGCCAGCATGGCGCGCGTGCCACTGCCGGACGCGAGCATGCAGTTCATCGCCAGCGTTTTCAGCCCGCTGGACTGGGCCGAAGCCAAGCGTCTGCTGTCGCCGGGCGGCGGCCTGATGCGTGTAGGACCAACCAACGATCACCTGATGGAATTGCGTCAGCGCCTGTACGACGAAGTCCGTGATTACAGCGATGACAAACACCTTGCGCTGGTGCCCGATGGCATGAGCCTGCAGCACAGCGAAACCCTGCGCTTTACCCTGACGCTGGCGGACGGTCAGGCCCGCGCCAATCTGCTGGCCATGACGCCTCACGGTTGGCGCGCCAGTGCTGAACGCCGCGCGAACGTGATCGATCAGGCTGAGCCGTTCCAGGTCACGGTGTCGATGCGCTACGATTATTTCGTTCTGGATTGACGGCTTTAAGCACCTGAACAGACTGAATCCGCGAGTGGATTTTTCAGAACAACCCAAGAGGCATCCATGCGCCAACCCGATATCGAGATTTACCTGAAAGACGCTGACGTTGACCATAAGGCGATCACTGCCTGGCTGACCGCAGACATCGGCCCTTGTACCGAGTGGACGCAGAAAGGCCAGACCTGGAAATGCCGGGCGGGCGACATCCCGGTGACCTGGATTCCGAAGGCCGTCGGCAAGTGGAACAGCCTGTGCCTGGACAGCGACAAAACGCCGTGGGACGACGACGTTGCTTGCGCGCGCGCCGCCTTCGCTGCGCTGAAGGTCGAAGTGCGATGCGCGCCGGGGACGTGGGTCGAGGAAGAAAACGACGCCGAGGCCGATCAATGGATTCGCATCAGCGTTGACGGTGAAGAGGAAATCACCTGGCGCACCTCGTAACGCCAAGGACCGCGGGGCTTGATGCCTGAGGGGCTCCCCGGCCGCGCCGCTTTGCCCATCCCCACCAGATACGGCAAACTGGCGGCCTCGCGGGCGTCGCCCCTCTCAGCAGAACTCTATGACCCGTTCCCCGTTTCGCCGTCTTGTCTTCGGCACCGTGCGCCGCCTGCTTTACCTCTGGGTGCGCTCGGAGACGATCAACCAGTCGTCCTTCACCCTCAATCTTGACCGCAGCCGCCCGGTTTTCTACGCGCTGCAAAACCCTTCGATGAGCGATCTCGCCGTCCTCGACACCGAATGCCGCAAGGCCGGTTTGCCGCGCCCGGTGCTGTCCGTGGCCGTCGGCAACCTGACCGAGCCCGCCGCGTATTTCTACCTCACGCCCGAGCCAGACTGGTTGGGACGTCACGACAAACGCGGCGCACCGCCGACCCTCGGACGTCTGGTCAGTGCGGTCACGCAAAACGCCACTGAAGACGCGCAGATCATTCCGGTCAGCGTGTTCTGGGGGCAGTCACCGGACAAGGAAGACAGCCCGTGGAAACTGCTGTTTGCCGACAGCTGGGCGGTGACCGGGCGTCTGCGCCGCTTGGTGACCATTCTGATCCTGGGCCGCAAGACACGTGTGCAGTTCTCGGCGCCGGTTCATCTGCGCGAACTGGTCGATCAAAACAAAGGGTACGAGCGCACGGTGCGCATGGCCCAGCGGCTGTTGCGCGTGCATTTTCGCAACCTCAAGACCGCCGTGATCGGCCCGGACCTTTCCCATCGCCGCCATCTGGTCAAAGGGCTGGTGGCGGATCCGCTGGTCAAACAGGCCATTCTCGACGAGGCGGCACGGGAGAAAATCACCGAAGCCAAGGCCCGGGAAAAGGCCTTGCACTACGGAAACGAGATCGCTTCGGACTACACCTACACCGCCATTCGCTTTCTGGAAGTGGTGCTGAGCTGGTTCTGGAACAAGATTTACGACGGCATTAAGGTCAGTCACCTGGAGGGTGTGCAGAACGTCGCCCAAGGCAACGAGATCATTTATGTGCCCTGCCACCGCAGTCACATCGACTACCTGCTGCTGTCGTACCTGCTGTTTCGCAACGGCCTGACCCCGCCGCACATCGCCGCCGGGATCAACCTCAACATGCCGGTGATCGGCAGCCTGCTGCGGCGCGGCGGCGCGTTTTTCATGCGCCGCACGTTCAAGGGCAATCCGCTCTACACCGCAGTTTTCAACGAGTACCTGCACACCTTGTTTACCAAGGGCTTTCCGGTCGAGTACTTCGTAGAAGGCGGACGCTCGCGCACCGGACGGATGTTGCAGCCGAAAACCGGGATGCTGGCGATTACCCTGCGCAGCTTCCTGCGCAACTCGCGCATGCCTATCGTCTTCGTGCCGGTGTACATCGGCTACGAACGCGTGCTGGAAGGTCGGACCTACCTGGGCGAACTGCGTGGCGCAGCGAAGAAGAAAGAGTCGATATTCGACGTGTTCAAAGTCATTGGTGCGCTGAAACAGCGCTTCGGTCAGGTCTCGGTCAACTTCGGTGAGCCGATCAAGCTGACCGAGTTTCTCGACCATGAGCAGCCGGACTGGCGCACTCAGGAACTGGGCCCGGTGTTCAAACCGGCCTGGCTGAACGAGACCACTCACCGTCTGGGCGAGCGCGTGGCGCGCCACCTGAACGAAGCCGCCGCCATCAATCCGGTCAATCTGGTGGCGCTGGCGTTGCTGTCGACCGCCAGGCACGCGCTGGACGATCAAGCCCTTGCGCGGGTGCTGGATGTCTACCTGACGCTGTTGCGCAACGTGCCCTACTCGCCCCACACGACACTGCCGGAAGGCGACGGCCGGGCGCTGATCGAACACGTCAAGGGCATGAACCTGCTCTCGGAACTGAGCGATGCGCTGGGCAAAATCCTCTATCTGGACGAGCAAAACGCCGTCCTGATGACCTACTACCGCAACAACGTCCTGCACATTTTTGCGCTGCCCTCGTTACTGGCGTGCTTCTTCCAGAGCTCGTCACGCATGAGCCGCGAGCAGATTTTGCGTTACACCCGCGCGCTGTATCCGTACCTGCAATCGGAGCTGTTCATTCGCTGGTCGCTGGATGATCTGGATGAGGTCATCGATCAATGGCTGACGGCCTTCGTAGACCAGGGCCTGTTGCGATTCGAGAACGGCGTGTACCTGCGCCCGGCGCCCAGCTCGCGCCATTTCGTGCTGCTGACGGTCCTCTCGCGAGCGATTGCCCAGACCTTGCAGCGTTTTTACATGTCGATATCACTGCTGCTCAACAGCGGTCAGCACACCCTCACGGCCGAAGGGCTCGAGGAGCTGTGCACGACCATGGCTCAGCGGCTGTCGATTCTGCACGGCCTGAACGCCCCGGAGTTTTTCGACAAGAGCCTGTTCCGGCATTTCATTCAGACGCTGCTGGACCAAGGCGTCCTGCGCACTGACGAAGCCGGAAAACTGAGCTATCACGATATGTTGGGTGATCTGGCGGAAGGCGCCGCCAAGCGCGTGCTGCCAGCGGAAATCCGGCTGTCGATCCGCCAGGTGGCGCTGCACCGCAGCGACGAAGTCGGGCCCGCGCCAATCGCCTAGCCAACGGCGGCATACGCCTCACAACCGTCTACCTGACAAGGAGCATCACATGAAACACATCCTGCTCGCCCTCATGACCACCGTGCTGGCCGCTTGCGCCCATACGCCGGATAACCTGCCAGGGTCATTGGATGGCGAAGTGTTCTACCTGCAGCGCATGGCGCTTCCACCGACGGCTACGCTGAAGGTCACGTTGCAGGACGTCACGCGGGCCGATGCGCCTGCTCAGGTCCTCGCCAGCCAGAACGGCCCGATCAAAGGCCAGGTGCCGCTGCCGTTTCACCTGACCTACGATCAGAAGCAGGTCCAGCCGGGTCACACTTACGCGGTCAGCGCGCGCATCGAAGTGGACGGCGAGCTGCTGATGATCAGCACCGAGCGCTACACGGTAGATCTGACGCTGGACGAGAAGCCGCCCGTCAAAATTCGTTTGAGCCCGGCCCGTTAACCCGGCCCGGATCACAGCCCCTTGCAAAGGACACCACCCATGTTGCGTCGCTCTGTCTCGTTCACCGGCGTTTGCGCCGGCCTGCTGCTTTGCACCAGCGCCTTCGCGTTGTCGCTCAATGATCTGTCGCAATCGGACGCCACCGGCGGGCTGAAGGACGCCTTGACCCAGGGCGCGCAAGTGGCCATCAAGCAACTAGGGGTGCCGGGCGGTTTTTCCAACAACAAGGACGTGCGCATTGAATTGCCAGGCAGCCTGGGCAAGGTCGCCAAGAAGATGAAGCAGTTCGGTATGGGTGCGCAGGTCGATCAGCTGGAAACAAGCATGAACCAGGCAGCCGAAGCGGCGGTGCCCCAGGCGCAGACGTTACTGGTCGATGCGGTGAAGAAGATGAGCGTGTCGGACGCCAAGGGCATTCTCAGTGGCGGCAAGGATTCGGCCACTCAGTACCTGAACACCTCCAGCCGCGAACAGATCCGCGCCAAGTTCCTGCCCATCGTCAAACAGGCCACTGACAAAGTTGGCCTGGCGCAGAAGTACAACGCCTTCGCCGGCCAGGCCGCGACGCTGGGTGTGCTGGACGCCAAGAGCTCAAACATTGAAGGCTACGTCACTGAGAAGGCGCTGGACGGCCTGTTCGAAATGATCGCCAAACAGGAAGAAAGCATTCGCGCCAATCCGGCAGCGGCAGCCACTGGTCTGGCGAAGAAGGTGTTCGGCGCGCTGTAAGGCGCGCCGGGGTCCGGGTTGATCGAATCAGGCCTCAACCCGCTCCTCTTCTTTGACCCTGAACCACGCGGCATACAGCGCGGGCAGAAACAGCAGGGTCAGCGCCGTGGCGACAATCAGGCCGCCCATGATGGCAACCGCCATTGGCCCGAAGAAAACGCTGCGTGACAGCGGGATCATCGCCAGCACCGCTGCCAGCGCGGTCAACACGATGGGCCGGAAGCGTCGCACCGTCGCTTCGATGATCGCCTGCCAGCGGTCGAGGCCCGCAGCGATGTCCTGCTCGATCTGGTCCACCAGGATCACCGAGTTGCGCATGATCATGCCCGACAGCGCGATGGTGCCCAGCATCGCCACGAAGCCGAACGGCTGGTTGAACAGCAGCAGAAACAACGTCACACCGATCAGCCCCAGCGGCGCGGTCAGGAACACCATGAAGGTGCGCGAGAAACTGCGCAGCTGGATCATCAGCAAGGTCAGCACCACCACGATGAACAGCGGCACTCCGGCGTTCACCGAGTTCTGCCCGCGCGCCGAATCCTCGACCGTGCCGCCCACCTCCAGCAAATACCCGTCGGGCAACTGAGCGCGCACGCTTTCCAGCGTCGGCAGAATCTGTTTCACCAGCGTTGCCGGTTGCTCCTTGCCATAGATATCAGCGCGCACCGTCACGTTCGGTAACCGGTTGCGGTGCCAGATGATGCCCTCCTCAAAGCCGTATTCCAGCGTAGCCACCTGGGACAGCGCGACACTGCCGCCGTTGGCGGTCGGCACTGACAGGCTGGAGAGATTGCCCAGTTCGTGCCGCTCCTGCTCGGTGCCGCGCAGCAGGATTTCGATCAACTCGTCGTCCTCGCGGTACTGGCTCACGCTCGACCCGGTCAACTGGCTCTGCAGAAAACGCGACAGGTCCGCAGTGGTCACGCCAAGCGCTCTGGCCCGGTCCTGATCGACATTGAGGTAAACAACCTTACTCGGCTCTTCCCAGTCCAGATGCACGTTCACCACATGAGGGTTTTCCCTGACCTTTGCCGCCACCTTGCGTGCCAGCGCACGCACCTCATCGATGTGCTCGCCAGTAACGCGAAACTGCACCGGGTAGCCTACGGGCGGGCCGTTCTCGAGGCGGGTGACGCGAGGCCGCAGCATCGGAAATTGCTCGTCGAGCGTTTGAATCAGCCACGTGCGCAGCGCCTCGCGGTCCTCAATGGTTTTCGCGAGCACGACGAACTGGGCAAAGCTGGCCGCGGGCAACTGCTGGTCCAGAGGCAGGTAGAAGCGTGGCGAGCCGGTGCCGACATAGGCCACGTAGTTGTCGACGCCGGCGTGGTCCTTGATCATCGCTTCCAACCGTTTGACCTGCTCGGCGGTGCTGCTCAGCGAGGCCCCTTCCGCCAGCTTCAGGTCGACCATCAACTCTAGCCGGCCCGACGCCGGGAAAAACTGTTGCGGCACGAAGCGGAACATGAAAATCGACAGGGCAAACAGAGCAATCGTCAGCACGATGACCGTCTTGCGGCGGCGCACGCACCACCCCACCAAGCCGCGAACGCGGCGGTAGAACGGTGTGGCGTAAGGGTCAGGCGCATGCGAACCGGCGCCGTGCCGGGCTGCATGGATTTTCGCCAGATCCGGCAACAGTCGCGCACCCAGATACGGCACGAACACCACCGCGGCAATCCACGAAGCGATCAGCGCCAGGGTCACCACCTGAAAGATCGAGCGGGTGTACTCGCCGGTGCTCGACTGCGCGGTGGCAATGGGCAGAAAGCCTGCTGCGGTAATCAGAGTACCCGTGAGCATCGGAAACGCCGTGCTGGTCCATGCAAAGCTGGCGGCCTTCACCCGGTCGTAACCCTGCTCCATTTTGATCGCCATCATTTCCACGGCGATGATGGCGTCGTCCACCAACAAACCCAGCGCCAGTACCAGCGCGCCGAGGGAGATTTTATGCAGGCCGATGCCCAAGTAATACATGCAGGCAAATGTCATCGCCAGCACCAGCGGAATCGCCAGCGCCACCACCATCCCGGTGCGCACCCCCAGGGAGAAAAAACTGACCAGCAGCACGATGCCCAAGGCTTCAGCGAGCACCTGCACGAACTCGCCAACGCTGGTCTTCACCGCCGCCGGCTGGTCCGAGACTTTGCGCAGTTGCATGCCGGCCGGGAGGTTGTTTTGCAGGCGCGCAAACTCCGCCTCCAGCGCACGCCCCAACACCAGAATGTCGCCGCCGTCTTTCATGGCGACAGCGAGCCCGATGGCGTCCTGCCCCATGAACCGCATTTGCGGCGCGGGCGGGTCATTGAAGCCACGGCGCACATCGGCCAGATCACTGATGCGGAACGTGCGATCACCGACCCGAATCGGGAAACTGCGGATCTCGTCGACGGTCCGAAAACGCCCCGTCACCCGCAACTGGACGCGCTCGCCGGGCGTCTCGAAAAAGCTCGCGGCCACCACCGCGTTCTGCGCTTCCAGTGCCTGCTGCACTGACTGCATCGGCAGGCCGAGGGTGGCGAGCTTGACGTTGGACAGTTCGATCCAGATCTTTTCGTCCTGCAACCCCAGCAGCTCGACCTTGCCCACGTCCTTGACCCGTTGCAGCTGGATCTGGATGCGGTCGGCGTAGTCCTTGAGCACCGCGTAGTCGAAACCCTCCCCCGTCAGCGCGTAGATATTGCCGAAGGTGGTGCCGAACTCGTCGTTGAAGAAAGGCCCCTGCACGCCCGCCGGAAGATTCTGACGGATGTCGCTGATCTTCTTGCGGATCTGATACCAGAGTTCGGGCAGCCGGGCGGAGACCAGCGAGTCGCGCGCGACAAAGGTGACTTGAGACTCGCCGGGACGCGAAAACGAGACAATGCGCTCGTAATCACCGGTTTCCATCAGCTTCTTCTCGACGCGGTCGGTCACCTGCCGGGACACTTCCTCGGCGCTGGCGCCCGGCCAGAGCGTGCGAATGACCATGGCTTTGAAGGTGAAGGGTGGATCTTCGCTCTGGCCCAGTTTGGTGTAGGAAAGCGCACCGACTGCGGCCAGCAGGATCATGAGATACAGGACCATCTGGCGGTTACGCAGCGCCCATTCGGAAAGATTGAAACGCATCCCCGCTACTCCTTAGCCGCCAGTTTCACCGCGCGGTTGCTGCGGTCGACCGGGCGCACTTGCTCGCCCTCGTGCAGCACGTGTACGCCTGCCGCCACGACCCAGTCGCTGGCCTGTAAACCGCTGAGCACCGGCACGGTTTCCTGGCCATAGGCGCCGACCTGCACCGGCGTGCGTTTGAGCGTGGAATCGCTTTGCAGCCGCCAGACGTAGGTCGCGCCGTTTTCGGCGGTAAGCGCCGACAGCGGCACGGACAGCGGCACGGCGTGTTCTGACTGGATGTAAACCCGGGCGCTCTGCCCCAGCTCCGCCGGGACTTTCCCGCCGGCGAAGGCAATGCGCGCGGCGAAGGTGCGCGAGCGCGGATCGGCGGCAGGCGACAGCTCGCGGATGCGGCCCGGGAAACGCTGCTCGCGTTGCGTCCAGAGTTCGACCGAAACCGGGTCGCCAATCTTGAAGCGACCGTAATTCTGTTCCGGAAGGCTGATCGAGACTTCGCGCTCGCCATCGGCCGCCAGGGTGAAGACGGTTTGCCCGGCAGCCACCACTTGGCCGACTTCGACCAGTCGTCTGGCAATTACGCCATCCTGCGACGCACGAAGCACCGCGTAACCGGTCTGATTATCGGCGACGGTCAATTCAGCCTTGAGCTGTCTAAGACGGGCGTCACCGGCCCGGTAGAGGTTTTCGGCGTTGTCGTACAGCGACTTGCTGACCATCTGCCGATCCATCAGGGTTTTGTAGCGGTCGCGCTCGGAGCGGACCGTCTGCAGGTTGGCTTCGGCGGCAGTGACCTGGGCGCGGGTGGCGTCCTGCTGCAAGCGCACGTCCTGGGCGTCAAGCTCGGCCAGCGCCTGATTGGCCTTGACCCGCTCACCCTCCTCGACCAGACGCTTGCTGACTTTACCCGGGATGCGGAAAGCCAGTTCAGGTTCGAAGCGGGCGCGAACTTCGCCCGGGTAGCTGTCCATGGACTGGGCAGACGGCAGCGGCTGCACCACCATGGCAGGCCGCACCGCAACGGTCACCGGGGGCTCTTGCCCACATCCGGCAAGCGCCATGATCAGACCGACCGGCAAGGCAAGGAGCGGGGCAAGGAACGGGGCATGGCGGAGCATGATGGGGCACCCTGGCAGAGAGCTTTGAATAATTGTACCGGCGAGTATATTTAAAATTACCGAACTGAACAGTCCAATAAACTGACGAAGATGCCTGACGAACCCATGACTGACTTGACCACCACCGCCGGCCCCGGCCGCCCCAAGGATCTGGCCAAGCGCCAGGCAATTCTTGAAGCCGCCAAAAACCTGTTCGTGCGCAACGGATACACCAACACCAGCATGGACGCTGTCGCTTCAGAAGCCGGCGTTTCCAAGCTTACGGTCTACAACCATTTCACCGACAAGGAGACGTTGTTCTCCTGCGCGGTGGTCGCACGCTGCGAGGAGCAGGTGCCCGGGCTGTTCGTGGATGTGCCGATGGATGAGCCCGTGGAAAAAGTATTGCTGGGCATTGCCAGAGGGTTTCAGACGCTGATCAACAGCCCGGAGTCCATCGATTTGCATCGGCTGATGATTGCTCTGGGGACCCAGGGGTCGACGCTCTCCCACGTTTTTTTCGAAGCGGGACCCCAACGCATCCTGCACGAGATGGAGCGGTTCCTGACCAGACTCAATGGCACCAACGGCTTGCATTTCGAATCGCCGGCCAGTGCAGCGGGGCATTTTTTGAGTTTGATCAAGGGCGTGTACAACTTCCGCCTGCTCATCGGCACCGGAGAGGCGCTGGACGAGCAGACTGGCGAGCATCATGTGCGGGAAGTCGTCGCGTTGTTTTTGAAGGCCTACCGAGCGTAGAAAGCCCGGAATTACGAGCCCTTCAACGCCTTTTTCGGGTAGATGTCATAGCGGCTGGATTTGCCGTCCAGCGCGTAGGAAGGCTTGGTGCCTTCGATGCTCGGCGCCTTGCGCGGACGTTTGACCACGACGCGATGGGTCGCCAGCCCCAGGGCCGCTTCCAGCAACGCCGGTGCGTCCATGTCGTCGCCCACCAGCGGCCGGAACAGGCGCATTTCTTTTTTGACCAGCGCGGTCTTTTCTCGGTGCGGGAACATCGGGTCAAGGTAAATGACCTGGGGCGGCTCGCCCTCCCACTGACGAATCAGCTCAATAGCGTTGCCGGTCAACAGGCGCATCTGCGCGATGATTGCGCCCACGTCCAGGTCTTTCGATCCGCGCGCCAGACCGTCTTCAAGCAGCGCAGCGATGATCGGCTGCCGCTCGATCAGGCTCACCTCGCAACCCAGACTTGCCAGCACGAATGCATCCTTGCCCAGTCCTGCCGTGGCATCCAGCACCCGAGGGCGTACACCCGGCTGAATGCCAACGGCCTTGGCAATCATCTGCCCGCTGCCGCCGCCAAACAGACGCCGATGGGCCGCCTTGCCTTCGATGAAATCCACGCGCACCGGGCCCGGCGCGTCGTCACCCAGTTGCTGTAACTGCAGGCCATGGTCGGCCACCTGGAGGGCGAAGTCTGCGTCGGCATCTTCCAGTGGCAAACCCAGTCGCTGCGCCCAATGCGCGGCAGTTTCGTGCCCGTCGGGGGTCAGGCTGTCGACCCGAATGCGGCTGCCCGCGTGTTGCTCTGTCATTGTCTCTTCGCGCTCAAATATTCTTAATGATTGGCAGCAGCTGCCGATAACGAATGTATCCGGCATTTTGCCAGACCCACGGCATGTACTGAGCGCTTATGTCAGACATTCAGCAAACCTCCTCGATAGGCTATTTGACGTACGCAGGCGACTACAGCGTACGCAATACCCAAACCCTGAGCGGCGTCACGCAGCTCTGGCAGGATGCGTTTGCCCGTGCGATGGCTCAGCAGGTCGATGAAAACGCTGGCACCTCTCCGGAATACAGCGCCGTTGCCACGACGGACAACCAGACCGGCGAGCCGATTGCCGGCGCAACTGCGCTGGACAAAATCGTTGAGCAACGTGAGTGCCCGGTGGAGGACAAGGAGATCGCGCCACCGGAGCCATTGTTCCTGCCCATTGCCGAATTCGAATGGGATCTGGCCGACAAGCCCGCCAAGCCATTCACGGCAATGGAAATGATCGAGCAGCAGCGCAACCTGAAATTCGACGACACGTGGGTCCGCCCGACCGTGCTCAACCCCTACGATGACAGCGTTGAACCAGGCCCTGGCCCTCAGCCTCGCCCACTGTTCCTGCCGATTGCGGAGTTCGAGTGGGACCTGGCGGACAAGCCCGCAACGCCGTTCAGTGCCGAAGAGATGACCGAGCAGCAGCGCCATCTGGCATTCGATAACGGCTGGGCGCGGCCCATCGTACTTCAGAACCTTCGTATCGCGGCCTGACACCAAGCCCAACGCCTATCAAAAATCTGCGAGCATGCTCGCGCAGCGTCCGGGACATCCGCAGAGTTGTTAGCGGCTGAACGGCCGTCTTCGTGAGCAAGCTCAGTCCTGCCGGGGTGACGCTTGCGGCGAGACGGGCGGCGCCGGACCGACGCTTCACGTGTGGCACTCACCAGCGCGATTCCTCAAGCGCTCGACTTTAGCGACACACCCGCCAGCGTCCCATGTCCAGATGAAAGTGGTTGCGGTGCGCCGCGTTGTAGTCCGGGCTCAGCACGGTGTTGAACTGCTGGCAGGCGCCATCCCTCACCATCTTCAGAAAGCGCCCGTCGTCACCTTCGTCTTTCCAGTCCTTCAGTACGGAAATCCTGCGCCCGTCTGCCAGTCGGAATCCGGCGATGTCCAGCGCATTGGCTGAAGCGTGCTGACTCAGGCGGCCTGCGCTGCGGTTGTAGATATTGCGGCAAGCGAAGCTGCCGAGATGATCGACCTGCGTGACCTTTTGCCCGAACACCGACTGCGCCGCCGGCTGCAACTGGTGAATGTCGAACAGCGCATACGCCACGGCCAGGCGACAACTGGACAGGAAACTGCTGCTCAGCGCGACATCGCCGCCCTGAATACGAAGCGTATTGGTGAGCGGGCATTTGACGTCGGGGCCACTGTCGGCCTGATGCGTGTAGCGAAGGGGCGAGGTTTTTAGCGCCGCTTCGCACAAGGCGGGATCGTCCTGCAGCCGCGACAGCTTAAAGGAGGTGAGCAGGTTGGGCTCGTCCCGCACATTCAACGGGGCCCACGGGTTCCAACGGTCAGCGACAGGCAACCAGCCGCGCCAGATCGAAACCGCCGCTGCCGCGCCGATGAACATCAATAGAAGAAAGAAGGTCGAACCGCGCATGCAGGAAGGTGCTCGTTTGACGGAGTGAAGGGTCCACCCTATCTCGACCTCAGAGCAGCCCGAGTTGCTCCACCTGCGGACCGCGATCCAGCTGCGGCAAATCTGCCAACCCCGGCAGCAGGGTCATCAATTGATGGTGAAAACGACGGGCCAGCTGTGGCGAGGCAATGTTGCCGGGCGTGTGCAGGAACACCGACGGCGTACGGCCCTCTTCAATCCAGCCTGCCACCTTTGGCGCCCACTGTACGAGGAAGTCTTCGTTGACCGCCTGCTCTGGCCCGCCGATGAAGCGCACTTGAGGGAAGGACGTCAGCGCGGCGGGACGCGGAGGTACTTTGGGTTTCAGCGACTGCGCGTGCAGCACGACAGGGTCGGTGGACACGCAGCTGAACAACGGCCTGGAATCCATGCAGATGCGCTCCACGCCCCGGTCGAGCAACAGGCGGTTGAGCTGACGCTCGTCCTCGCCCTTGCTGAAGAACGCCATGTTGCGCACTTCCACCGCAAGGGGCTGGCCTTGCAGCGCATCAATAAAAGCCGCCAGCTCGCTAAGCCGGTGCGGACCGAAACTGGCTGACAGTTGCAGCCACAGTGGCTGGATTCTCGTCCCGAGCGGCGCAAGCAGCTGCAGGAAATCCTCCACCGCAGCCAGGTGATCGCGCAGGTCCCCGGCATGGCTGATATCACGGGGTATTTTGGCGCTGAAACGGAAATGCTCGGGCAACGCATCCGCCCAGCGCTGGACGATCTCAGGCTTGGGACGCGCGTAAAACGTGGTATTGCCTTCGACGGCGTTGAACACCTGCCCGTACAACCCGAGTAAATCCGAGTCGTGGGCATCCGGCGGGTACAACGACTCACGCCAGGCTTTTTCGCTCCAGGACGGGCAACCGATGTAATACGGCGGATGGGAGAGGTTCAAACGTGCAGGTCGAGTCCGGAGACTTCGAGGTCCCATTCGACGAAAGTCGAGGTCATCAGATAGCTGCTCAGCGCGTGAGCGACGCGGGTGCTCATGGCGCGCGGGAAGATGATGTCTTGCTGACGCGCGGGCACGTTTGCAGTGGTGCCGGTCTGGCGACGGGCCACCTGCGGATTCACCTCGATCTCGTCGTTCACTTCCTCGAACGTGCCGTCCACCGCCGCAGAGTCCCTGCGTGGCTTACGCTTGATCGGATATGAGCGTGGTGAGGGACCGGTGATTCGCATCATGCTTACTCGGCGTCTGATAGTGGCAATTTAATCTCACAGTATGCGGTTAAGCAAACATGCGAACGATAACTAGACCACACTTATTGCTGAATGTTTAAAACTGGCCAGAGTTTATGCAGATTTATCGCCGAACGGTCGTGCGCAGTGTGACCTGTGTCGCAGATTGAACGTGGCGCTGCGGCCTTGTGGTACCTCATTCGTAAAAGCCGGCTTGCTGCCGAAGACTGTTCAACCCGCCGCTGCGATGGTGCTTGCAGACGCAGGTTCGCCAACAAGCCGGCTCCTACGGATTCACGATGGCCCGAGGGACAGGGTTGACCCTCAGCGCGCCTTCGGCGTCGCCACTTTATCGCGAAGGTAAACCGGTTGGGCGTCGTCCGCGACAATGGCTTCGCCACGATGCCAGGCGAATGTGCCGAGGGTGAGCAAGTCCTGAGCGTGGGGCAGCAGCGTGGCGTCCTGAGCATTGACACTGACGGCGATGCGTTCGGCATAACCCCAGCCGGTGCCGGCTCCGAACCAGTCACCGGTTGCACCGCTCGGTAAAGCTGCAAGCTCCGGCGCCATGACGGCCTCCTCCCCCGCCAGCTTCATTTCCCCGGCCACCTCGCGGTAGCAACCCCAATACACCTCGTCCATCCGCGCGTCGATGGCAGCCGCCACCTGAGTGGCGCCCTGCTCGCGAAACGCGCGCTGGGCCAGTGCCGCAAGGTTGGACACAGGCAGCACCGGGCGGTCGAGGCCGAAGGCCAGCCCCTGGACGACGCCGATGGCAATGCGCACGCCGGTGAATGCACCCGGCCCGCGGCCGAAGGCAATGGCATCCAGCGCCGACAGCCCGATGCCCGCCTCGGCCAGCAGGTCCTTGATCATCGGCAGGAGCTTTTGCGCGTGCAGGCGCGGGATCACCTCGTAGTGAGTCAGCACGTTGCCGTCATGCAGCAGAGCGACTGAGCAGGCTTCAGTGGCGGTGTCCAGGGCCAGCAAGGTGGTCATCGGGGTTTCCATCGTTGTGCGAAAAAAGTGCCGCATTATAAACAACAACGGCCCGCAAGCGGGCCGTTGTTCAATGCCGTGACAGGCGAATCAGCTCAGGGCTTCAAGCACCTTGGCGGTGATCTGCTCAACAGTGCCCACGCCTTCGATGTGACTGCACTTCGGCGTGCCGTCCTCGGCCTGAAGCCTGTTGTAGAAGTCCACCAGTGGCTTGGTCTGAGAATGGTAGACCGACAGGCGATGGCGAACGGTGGCTTCGACGTCGTCCTTGCGCTGAACCAGTGGCTCGCCGGTGACGTCATCCACGCCTTCAACCTTTGGCGGGTTGTAAAGGGTGTGGTAGACACGACCGGAGCCTTCGTGGACACGGCGACCGGAGATGCGCTTGACGATCTCTTCGTCATCGACCTTGATCTCGATGACGTGGTCGATGGCCAGACCGGCTTTCTTCAGGGCTTCTGCCTGTGGAATGGTGCGCGGGAAGCCGTCGAACAGGCAACCGCCGGCGCAATCGGGCTCGGACAGGCGATCCTTGATCAGGCCGATGATCAGGTCATCGGAAACCAGGCCGCCGCTGTCCATAACGCTTTTGGCCTTGAGGCCCAGCTCGGTGCCGGCCTTGACCGCAGCACGCAGCATGTCGCCGGTGGAAATCTGCGGAATGTTGAATTTCTCAGTGATGAACTTTGCCTGAGTACCTTTGCCGGCCCCGGGAGCTCCCAGCAGAATCACGCGCATTGTTGTGCTCCTCAAATTTTTATAGAGATATCGTCGGATTCGCCTAAATGGGGCCAATCGCAAAAAATTTACTGACCCAACGGCCAAAGGCTGATCAAGATACACAGCCGATTCATGCCGCACAAGACGCCGAAAGTCGCAGTAACCCGCGAAAAACCAGTAGCTTGGCATCGATTAACGCAAGGGCAGGTCAACCTGCAACTCGGTAAACGCTGCACCCCTTGCAAGGTTCCAGGTGCGGCCGGATGAACAGGCGCGTCTTCATCCGGCAGCGTTGCCTGCCTGTCAGCCAGTGTTGCGCAATCCGGCGGCGATGCCTGCAACAGACACCAGCAGCGCCTGCACCAGCGGACTGTCCAGACTCGTCTCTTGTTGGCGCGAGCGCGCCAGCAACTCCGCCTGCAATAAATGAAGAGGGTCGAGGTAGGTGTTGCGCAGACTGATGAACTTCAGGGTTTCGGGGCTGTGCGCCAGCAACCGTGACTGACCTGTGAGGCCGAGCACCACGTCGCACGCCTGCGACAATAGGCCGCGCAAATGCGTGCCCAGATGCAGCAGTTTCGGCTCCACCAGGCGTTCATCGTAGAGCTGGGCGATGTCGCTGTCGGCCTTGGCCAATACCATTTCCAGCATGTCAATGCGGGTGCGGAAGAACGGCCATTGCTCACGCATCTCGGCGAGCAGATCGCCCTGACCACGTTCCAGCGCCTGGCTCAAGGCGCGTTCCCACCCCAGCCACGCGGGCAACATCAGACGCGTTTGGGTCCAGGCGAAAATCCAGGGAATCGCGCGCAGGCTTTCAACGCCGCCTTCACGACGCTTGGCGGGACGGCTGCCCAGCGGCAAGCGGCCCAGTTCCTGTTCTGGCGTCGCCTGACGAAAGTATTCGACGAACTCTGGATCTTCCCGAACCACGGCCCGGTACGCTTTCACGCCATCGGCTGCTAGTTCGTCCATCACTAGGCGCCAGGCGGGTTGCGGCATCGGCGGCGGTTGCAACGTGGCTTCCAGCACCGCCGCCAGATAGAGGTTGAGGTTCTGCTCGGCGATGTCCGGCAGGCCGAACTTGAAGCGGATCATCTCGCCCTGCTCGGTGGTGCGGAAGCGTCCCGCCACCGAGCCCGGCGGCTGCGACAGAATGGCCGCATGCGCAGGACCGCCGCCACGCCCCACCGTGCCGCCGCGGCCATGGAATAGCAGCAGCTCGACCTGTTGCGCGCGGCAGATGTCCACCAGTTTTTCCTGGGCCCGATACTGCGCCCAGGCCGCGGCAGTCGTGCCGGCGTCCTTGGCGGAATCGGAGTAGCCGATCATGACTTCCTGCGGCCCCTCCAGGCTTTGGCGGTAAGCGGGAATACCTAATAATTGCTCAATCACAGGACCTGCGTTGTCCAGGTCGGCCAGCGTTTCGAACAGCGGCACCACGCGCATGGATCGCTGCAGCCCGGCTTCTTTTAACAACAGCTGAACGGTGAGCACATCCGAGGCCGCGCCCGCCATGGAAATCACGTAGGAGCCCAGCGATGCCGCCGGCGCCGCAGCTACCTCGCGGCAGGTCGCCAGCACTTCGGCCGTGTCCGCTTCGGGGCTGAAGTACGCGGGCAACAGGGGCCGCTTGTTGTCCAGCTCCCGCAGCAGGAAGTCGATCCGCGTCGGCTCATCCCACTCGTCATAACGGCCGAGCCCGAGGTATTCGGTGATCTCGCTCATGGCCGAACTGTGCCGCGTGGAATCCTGGCGCACGTCGAGCTTCACCAGGAACAGGCCGAAGGTCACGGCACGACGCAGACAGTCGAGCAGCGGGCCATCGGCTATCACGCCCATGCCGCACTCGTGCAGCGAGTCGAAACACAGTTGCAGCGGCTCAAGCAGTTCGCGGTTTTCGTGCAACACATCTTCGGGCGCGACCTGGTTAACGGTCAGTGACGCATGGGCCCAATTACGCGTGGCCCGCAGGCGCTCACGCAATTGCTTCAGGACGCTGCGATAAGGTTCGGCGCTGTCACCGGCAGCTTCCATCAGCGCAGGGCTGGCCTGCTGCATCGACAGCTCGGCGGCCAGTTGGTCGACGCCACGCAGATACAGGTCGGCTGCCATCCAGCGCGCCAGCAGCAACACCTCTCGGGTCACAGCAGCGGTCACGTTGGGGTTACCGTCGCGGTCGCCGCCCATCCAGGACGCGAAGCGTATCGGTGCCGATTTGAGCGGCAGGTGCAGACCGGTCGCGGCATGCAGCGCCTGATCGGCTTTGCGCAGGTAGTTGGGGATGGCTTGCCACAGGGAGTTTTCGATCACCGCAAATCCCCACTTCGCCTCGTCGACAGGCGTGGGACGGACGCGGCGAATTTCTTCGGTGTGCCACGCCTCGGCGATCAACCGCTGCAAGCGTTCAGTGATCTGTTCACGCTCATGGCGATTCAAGTCGCGATGGTCGAGCGCCGCCAGTTGCGCCGCGATGGCGTCGTACTTCTGAATCAGCGTGCGCCGCGCGACTTCGGTCGGATGCGCCGTCAGCACCAGTTCGATTTCCAGCGTGGCCAACTGCTGCGCCAACGCCTGGGGGGTCTGACCGGCCTGCTTCAAGCGCTCCAGCAATTCTGGCAGCACACGGGATTCGAACGGCTGCGGCTTGCTGTCATCGCGACGATGAATCAGCTGATATTGCTCGGCAATGTTGGCCAAATTGAGAAATTGGTTAAACGCACGTGCCACCGGCAGCAACTCGTCTTCACCCAGCCCTTCGAGACTGGAACTCAGCTGCTCGGTGCCTTGGGTCGAGGCGTGGCGGTCGGCCTTGGCGCTTTTGCGGATACGCTCGATCTTCTCGAGGAAATCAGCGCCGTGCTGATCACGAATGGTGTTGCCCAACAGCTCACCCAGCAGATGAACGTCCTCGCGCAATCGTGCATCGATATCAGCCATCCAGCCCTCTCCTTCAGCTTTATTGTTGTTTACCGGCGTGTTCCGGGGTCCATTCTCTGCTGCCGAACGGAACGCCCTGCGGGGTTTCGTTTCTACTGATGTGTATAGAGCGACAGATTGATGTCCATACGCAACCCTCGACGCACTTTCACCGCCGGGGAAGCCCGTCTCAGTCACCCTCCACCGTGGCTGGGCCCTACGTCCAACGCCCGCCCTGTCGCGGGCACTGATGAGGTATGTATGAAGATCCGAGAGCTGGCCGAGCAGTGGGAACAAAACGCCAAAGGCCGCCTGACCGAAACCGCCTACGCCATTCATCTGGACGTCGAGGCTGCCGCCCGGCTCGCGGCAATTGCCGACATGTACCCCAAGCGCACGCCGGAAGAGTTGCTCGGTGAGCTGATTGGTGCCGCGCTGGAGGAGCTGGAGGCAAGCTTCCCTTACGTGCGCGGCCAGCACGTGGTTGCCACGGATGAGGAAGGTAACCCGCTGTATGAAGATGTCGGGCCGACGCCCCGTTTTCTTGAACTCTCCCGCCGCCATCTGCAGGAAATATCCGATCGCGACGCGCTTTGACGATTGCACCTACGACGTCGTTTTATCCGCGTCAAATTAATTCCTGAGTGAACAGGGCCGCTGAAGCAGCGCGCAGGCAGCGTCATTTTCCTGGGCGTCAATTTTACAACACGTAACAAAACCTGACTCATTGTTAAGAAAACTGTCTGAACTATTCAAAAAACGCAGGAGTCCGAGCAGTTAGCCATTCCAGTAAAGCCGTCAGATGAACAGCTAAAGCGATGCAACACCCTCCATCCGCATGGGCTCGCTGCTGAAATGGAACAACCAGTTTTCAGGAGTTAAGAAATGGAGTTGACCACCATGAACACCAGCACTGCCAAACCAACGTTCAATCGCCTGCGCGGGCTGAAGATGGCTGCCCTGGCGCTCGGCACCAGCGTTATTCTGGCTGGTTGCGCAGGTAATCCTCCAAGCGAGCAGTACGCCGTGACCCAATCGGCTGTAAACGCCGCCGTCACTGCAGGCGCCACCGAGTACGCCGCCGTTGAAATGAAGTCCGCTCAGGACAAGTTCAAGCAAGCCGAGCTGGCGATGCAGGAAAAGAAATACGACGAAGCTCGCAAGTACGCCGAGCAAGCTGAATGGGATGCCCGTGTAGCCGAGCGTAAGGCTCAGGCCGCGAAGGCACAGAAAGCGGTGCAGGATGCTCGTCAGGGCGTCAATGAGCTGCGTGAAGAAGGCATGCGTCAGGTCCAGCCTGTCACTCAGTAACGCTTCGCAGTTCAAGCATTGGCCATCGAGTTAAAGGACGAAAATATTATGCGTAAACAAGTACTTATCCCTGCCCTGCTGGCTTTGAGCGTTGGTCTGGCGGCGTGCTCGTCGCAACCGAACGTGAACCTGGAACAAGCCCGCACCAACTACTCCGCGCTGCAAAGCAACCCGAAAGCCACCGAACTGGCGGCGCTGGAAACCAAAGACGCCAGCGAGTGGCTGGACAAAGCTGACGCTGCCTACCGCAACAACGATGACCAGAAGAAAGTCGATCAACTGGCTTATCTGACCAATCAGCGCGTTGAACTGGCCAAGCAGACCATCAACCTTAAAACCGCTGAAAACGATCTGAAAGGTGCCGCTGCCCAACGTGCTCAGGCACGTCTGGATGCTCGCGATGCACAGATCAAAGCACTGCAGAACAGCCTGAACGCCAAGCAGACCGAACGCGGTACGCTGGTGACGTTCGGCGACGTACTGTTCGACCTGAACAAGGCCGAGCTGAAGTCTTCGGGTCTGGTCAACGTCAACAAGCTGGCCCAGTTCCTTCAGGAAAACCCTGATCGCAAGGTCATCGTTGAAGGCTACACCGACAGCACCGGTTCGGCGGCTTACAACGACTCGCTGTCAGAGCGCCGCGCCCAGTCCGTGCGCATGGCACTGATCAAAATGGGCGTAGGCCCGGAGCGTATCGTTGCCCAGGGTTATGGCAAGGAATACCCGGTGGCGGACAATGCCAGCGCCTCGGGTCGTGCCATGAACCGTCGCGTGGAAGTGACCATTTCCAACGACAACCAGCCAGTAGCACCGCGCTCTTCGATGAAGTAATGCGGTTGTAGCGGCACATGGAAAGCCCCGCCTGTTGCGAAACAGGCGGGGCTTTTTTGTGGCCTGCGTTTTTCTCCGGATGGGGTTGGGATGAGGTGCTTTTAGAGAGAACTGATTGCGCCCCGTGTTTTTAGAGCTGCGCAAAAAGTCGCGCACTCACTTGCAGATATGGGATGGTTAATGCCCCACGGGCCACGTGGTTTGCGTCCTGTAGAAGAGTGCGCAAGAAGTTACGCCGGGGTGCGCAATTTCTTGCGAACTTTTCGTTTTATTATCCGGTGTTGCTTTCGCTAAAACCTGTTTTTTGCTTCTTAAGCTATTGATATTGCTTGGCTAATTATTAGCTGGCACAGCCCTTGATATCTCCATAGCCCCCGGATCGGCATTCACGCCTTTTCGGATGGTTTTTTGAGCACGGAGAGCATCCTTGGCGCCCCCCCTAGATCTGCCCGTTGGTGGCGATAAACGCGAACCGCAAATGGCGGTTGTTCCGCTCGATCTGATTCAGGTTGAAGACGTTGGTCTTGGTGCGGCCAATTTCGACGCCTGGCTGCAGGAGATCAGCGGCGGGGTCGTCACGCTTGATCGAATCAAAGCCGAGGCAGGCGGACTGTTAGTAGTAGGCAACATCATGGCGCTCGTTGATGCGCTGAATGACATTGCCAAGCTATGGAGCAACGAGAAGCGCGATCCCTGGGACTGGGTCAGTCTGGGCATCAATCTGATCGGATTGCTGCCACGCCCGCCTGGCATGGCGGCTGCACGGATGAGCCTTCGTCCGATGCTGTTTCTGGTGCGCCAGAAGATACGTCGGACTGGGAAGTTGGTGTTGTGTGACGTGCTGATCGAGATTTTGATCGGGCACCTCAATGCCACCATTGTCGGGACCCTTGATGACTTTGTGCCTCAGGCGCAGGCCAGGCTCCCCGGGATTCTCGATGATGCGGGAAAGCTCGGTGAACAGATGCTTCTTCAGATCGCTACCGGCCTGGAGAAGCTGGTCGACCCGAAGCTGAACGCCAACGCTGATCTGCTGGAAGCGAAGCAGTTGATCCAGGCGGGCGGGGATCTGTGGGCCTACAATCATAAGGCGGCGATTGACAACATTTTTGCGGCCGCTGCGAATGTTTGCATGGCTGTGGGTAAGAGCGCTGTTAACGGTGCTGCCGAATATTTCGTGCCCCAAGCGCTGAAAGAGCAGGTACTCCGACATGCAGGTTCGTTGCGTGCAATGGGCCCGGAGCTTCGGGATCAGATTAATCGTCTGGCGGATCCTGGCCTTAACAACTCTATTGGGGCGTTGCTGGGGACATTGGCAGGTGCGGTAGTCACATGGCGCACGCGCAATGGGCATGGCCAGTCGTTCAACATCAAGCCGGGGGTGGTTAATCAGGCCAAACGTCTGGCAGGTGAAGGCAAGCTGGAGGCTGTTCAGTTCGAGAAACCTGCCAAGTCCCTGCCTAACGACCTGAAGGATTGTGCCTGTGCTTCTACGATCGGAAGTATCAGTTTTGCGATGGGCTCGGAGTCGGTCAGCCATACCGATTTCAGCCTGCCGGGGCCGTTTCCGATCGACTGGACGCGTACTTACTGCTCGAGCCTAAATGCCTACGATCAGGACTTCATCGGCGCACGCTGGATTACGCCGTTTACCACGCGCTTTGATCTCGTCGGCGACGGGCTGGTGTTTCATGACGCCGATGGCCGTAGTCATGAATTCCCTCTTCCGAAGGTCAAGCTGTTCCATTTCAATGCCATCGAAAATCTGACCGTCATTCGCCTCAGCAAAGATCGCTTGGTACTGATGCGGGGGCTTGAGCACAGGGAAACCTACGTTCGTCGGGGGCAAAGGTTTGTTCTGATCAACAAGGTGCTGCCCAACGGCGCCGGGGTGATGCTGCATTACGAGCATCGGCATGATGGGCAGTTGGTGCTCTCCGAGTTAGTGACTTACTCGGAAAAGGACGTAAACAAAGTCCATCTGCGCCTTGGCACGTTGATTGATGATCAGGGACGGTTGACGGGTCTTTGGGAAGTTCGTGATGGCGAGGTTAAACGCCAACTGTGCGCGTATCAGTGCGATGATTTTGGTGACCTTGTTCTGGCGCAGGATGAAAACGGCGCTGCCTGGCGTTATCAGTATCAAAATCACCTGATCACCCGCTACACCGACCGCACCCATCGTGGTTTGAACCTGCAATGGCAAGGTACCGGTCCCGACGCCAAGGCCGTGCGCGAATGGGCTGACGACGGCAGCTTTGACACGCGGCTGGCATGGGACGAAAACATCCGTCTGACCTATGTCACTGATGCCCTCGGCCACGAAACCTGGCACTACTACGACAGCCTTGGCTACACCTATCGCATTCGCCATGCGGACGGGCGTTCCGAGTGGTTCTTCCGGGACGCGGCGAAGAACATCATTCGCCACGTCCACACAGACGGGAGCACCGACCGGTATCGCTACGACAAGCTGAGCAATCTGACTGAACACACCCGCGCTGATCACAGCGTCATGAACTACGCCTATGACGATAGAAGTCATCTGATCAAGATCAGCGACGGCGAGGGTGGGCTTTGGATACGGGACTACGACCTTCGTGGAAATCTGGTTGAGGCAGTTGACCCCTTAGAAAACACCACCGAATACGCCTACAACCAATTCGGCCTTCCTACGACCATCAAAGACGCTAACGGCAACACGAAAGCGTTGGCCTACAACAAAGCTGGACAAATCGTTAAGTACACCGACTGCTCGGGCAAGGTGAGTATCTGGGAGTACGACGAACGCGGGCAGATGATCCGCTTCACCGACCCCGCTGGCCACAGCACCACGTACGAATACAAAGCCGGCCAGTTGGTCCTGATCAGACATCCGGACAAAACCGAAGAACGGTTTAGCCGCGACGCCGAAGGTCGTTTGCTCGCCCACTCCGACGGTCTGGAACGATGCACCACCTGGCGCTACACCGCTGCGGGTTTCATCGCCGAACGCGTAGATGCAGCCGAACAAACCCTGCGCTACCGCTGGGACAAACTCGGCAGGTTGGTGGCGCTGGAAAACGAAAACGAACGCCGCGCCCATTTTCACTACGATCCGGTCGGCAGGCTGCTGGAAGAGAGAGGTTTCGACGGTCGTGCTACACAGTACCGCTACGATCCTGAGACCGGCCGCCTCGCCGAAACAGTTAACGGCCAGCGTACTATTGCGCTGACCTTCGACCCGATGGGCCGCCTGACCGAACGCTGCGCCACCCTAGGCGACAAGTCCCAAAGCGAAACCTTCGCCTACGACGGCAATGGCCAGCTGGTCATGGCGACCAATGCCGCCAGCCGCCTGCAATGGTTTCACGACCCGGCTGGCAACCTCCTGCGCGAGCATCAGCATTATTCGAATCTGGACAAACCGTTGGTTGCCGTCTGGCAGCACGAGTACGACGCGCTCAACAACCGCGTTGCCACCATTCGCCCCGACGGTCATCGCGTCAGCTGGCTGACTTATGGCAGCGGCCATCTGCTTGGCTTGAAGCTGGATGAACATGAACTGCTCAGCTACGAACGCGATGACCTGCATCGCGAAGTCGCCCGCCATCAGGGCAACCAGCTACTGCAAACCCAAAGCTGGGACCCAGCGGGACGCCTTCAAGAACAACTACTGGGCCGAGCAGACGACAAATCCGCGCTCATCAAACGCGCCTACACCTACGACACCGCCGGCCAACTCACCGACATCAACGACAGCCGCCGTGGTCCGTTGAGTTACCGCTACGACCCGGTAAGCCGCCTTCTCAGCGCCACCAGTCGCCTTGGCACCGAAACCTTCGCCTTCGACCCCGCGAGCAACCTGCTGAACGAAGGCGCCGAACCCGTCCGCCGCCCACTCGACCGCGAA
>NZ_DASVUM010000103.1:0-3358 GCF_036387035.1 Pseudomonas sp.
CAGACCGAAGAAGCGGTAGATGGCCAGGATGAACAGCGAGACGAACAGCATGCCCCACAGGGATGCATCGATACCCTTGGTAATGTTGTCGGCACCCAGGCTCGGGCCGATGGTGCGCTCTTCAGCGAAGTACATCGGAGCAGCCAGACCACCGGCACGCAGCAACAGCGCGAGTTCGGAAGATTCACCCTGACCGTTCAGGCCGGTGATGCGGAATTGAGCACCCAGCGGCGACTGAATGGTCGCCAGACTGATGATCTTCTTCTCTTCCTTGAAGGTCTGAACCGGAACGTCTTTTTCGACGCCATTGACCATCTGTTTGGTGTAGGTGGTCGTCGGCTTCTGCTCAATGAAGATCACCGCCATGCTGCGACCGACGTTCGCGCGAGTCGCGCGGCTCATCAGATCACCACCATGGCCGTCCAGCTTGATGTTCACCTGAGGACGACCGTGCTCGTCAAAGCCGGCCTTGGCGTCAGTCACCTGATCACCGGTGATGATCAGCCCACGCTCGACCGGTGCCGCAGGGCGACCGCCTTCGCGGAACTCGAACATCTCGGTGGTGGCTTTGCTGTCATCGGGACCTGCGCCCAGACGGAACTCAAGGTTGGCCGTCTTGCCGAGGATACGCTTGGCTTCGGCGGTGTCTTGAACACCTGGCAGCTCAACCACGATGCGGTTGGCGCCCTGGCGCTGAACCAGCGGCTCGGCAACGCCCAGCTCGTTGACCCGGTTACGGACGGTGGTCAGGTTTTGCTTGATCGAGTATTCGCGGATTTCAGCGATCTTCGCTGGCGTCATGGCCAGACGCAGGATCGGCATTTCGCCGCGATCACTCGTGGTGATATCGAAATCGCTGTAGTCCTTGCGGATCAGTGCACGGGCCTGTTCACGAGTGTCAGCATCGCTGAAGCCCAGCTGAATGGCGCCGCTGTCTTGCGGAAGGCTGCGATAACGCACCTTTTCCTTGCGCAGCAGGCTTTTCACTTCGCCTTCATAGACATTCAGACGCGCACTGAGGGCCTTGTCCATGTCGACTTCGAGCAGGAAGTGCACACCGCCGGACAGGTCGAGACCCAGCTTCATCGGCGTAGCACCGATGCTGCGCAGCCACTTCGGCGTGGTCTGAGCCAGGTTCAGCGCGACAACGTAGTCGTCGCCCAGCGCCTTGCGTGCGACATCTTTGGCTGGGAGCTGGTCTTCCTGTTTGGTCAGACGCAACAAACCGCCCTTGCCATTCTCGGCCAGAGTCGCGCCCTTGACCGCGATGCCAGCATCGGTAAGCGCCTTGCTTACGCGATCCAGATCAGCCTGATTGACCTGCAGCGCAGTGCTTGCGCCGCTGACCTGAATAGCCGGGTCATCAGGGTAGAGATTGGGTGCGGAATAAATAAAACCGATCACCAGCACTGCCAGGATCAGGATGTATTTCCACAGAGGGTATTTGTTCAACATCACGCCGCCTGCTTATAACGCGGGGCGCCTTGCGCGCCCCGTCGATTGGTAAAAGACTGGAATCAGATGGCTTTCAGAGTGCCCTTGGGCAGGGTGGCAGCGATAGCGCCCTTCTGGATCTTCAGCTCTACGGTGTCGGAGACTTCGATAACAACGAAGTCATCAGTCACTTTATTGATCTTGCCCGCGATACCGCCGGTAGTGACGACTTCGTCGCCCTTCTGCAAGTTGCCCAGCAAGTTCTTTTGCTCTTTGGCGCGCTTGGCCTGTGGACGCCAGATCATCAGATAGAAGATGACCAGAAAGCCGACCAGGAAAATCCACTCGAAGCCGCCGCCCATAGGGCCTGCAGCGGCAGGGGCAGCCGCATCCGCGAAAGCGGAAGAGATGAAAAAGCTCATTTAACACTCCAGTTGCATATTTTAATAATAGGAAGCGGTGACACCGGCTGTTACTCAGGCCAATAACGGCGTCGCAAGCCCGCGTTTGGCATAGAACATGTCGACAAAGGCGGCCAATGTACCCTGTTGAATAGCCTCGCGCAAACCAGCCATAAGCAGCTGGTAATGGCGCAAATTGTGGATCGTATTGAGCATGCTTCCCAGCATTTCGCCGCACTTGTCCAAGTGATGCAGATAGGCGCGAGAGAAGTTTTTGCAGGTATAGCAGTCGCAGGTCGGATCCAGCGGCGACTCATCGTAACGATGAAACGCATTACGGATTTTCAGCACACCGGTGTCGATGAACAGATGACCGTTGCGCGCGTTGCGCGTAGGCATCACGCAGTCGAACATGTCGACGCCGCGGCGGACACCTTCAACCAGGTCTTCGGGCTTGCCTACACCCATAAGGTAACGAGGTTTGTCAGCCGGCATGCTGCCCGGCAGGTAGTCCAGGACTTTGATCATCTCGTCCTTGGGCTCGCCGACAGAGAGGCCGCCGATCGCCAGGCCATCGAAGTCAAGTTCGCTCAAGCCCTCGAGCGAGCGCATGCGCAGGTTCTCGTGCATGCCGCCCTGAACGATGCCGAACAACGCCGCCGTGCTTTCGCCGTGGGCCACCTTGGAGCGCTTGGCCCAGCGCAGCGACAGCTCCATGGAGGTTCGCGCCACGTCTTCGTCGGCCGGGTACGGCGTGCATTCGTCGAAAATCATCACGATGTCGGAGCCAAGGTCGCGCTGGACCTGCATCGACTCTTCCGGCCCCATGAAGACTTTCGCGCCATCAACCGGAGAGGCAAATGTTACGCCCTCCTCCTTGATCTTGCGCATCGCACCGAGGCTGAACACCTGGAAACCGCCGGAGTCGGTCAGGATCGGGCCTTTCCACTGCATGAAATCGTGAAGATCGCCGTGACCCTTAATGACTTCAGTGCCCGGACGCAGCCAGAGGTGGAAGGTGTTGCCGAGAATCATCTGAGCGCCGGTGGCCTCGATGTCCCGAGGCAGCATGCCCTTCACCGTGCCGTAGGTGCCGACCGGCATGAACGCAGGCGTTTCGACAACGCCACGGGGAAAGGTCAGACGACCGCGACGTGCTTTGCCATCGGTGGCCAGCAGCTCGAAAGACATACGACAGGTGCGACTCATGCTTGATCCTCTGGGGCCGATTCCGTCGGGGTGGATTCCCCGGGAGCGGTCGGCGCGGGATTGCGGGTGATGAACATGGCATCCCCGTAACTGAAGAAGCGGTAACCGTGGTCCACCGCAGCCGCGTAGGCCGCCATGGTTTCGGGATAACCGGCGAATGCCGAGACCAGCATCAACAGCGTCGATTCCGGCAAATGGAAATTAGTGACCAGCGCATCGACCACGTGAAAAGGTCGGCCCGGGTAAATAAAGATATCGGTGTCGCCGCTGAACGGCTTGAGCACGCCATCGCGTGCGGCACTTTCCAGCGAACG
>NZ_DASVUM010000104.1:0-6939 GCF_036387035.1 Pseudomonas sp.
CATGAAGTAATCCGGGACGATCGGGTTGGGCGTCTGCGGGTGCTGGCGGGCGACACGCTGCTCCTTGGCTTTGGTCTTGGCGCGCTTGGCGCGTTTCTGTTGCTTGCTCACAGATGCCATGACGGGCTCCTTGGTCGGCTCGGGTCAACGATGTTAATAAATCTTGCTCAATAAAAAACCCCTGAATCTTTCGATGCAGGGGTTTTTCGGTGTTTATGTTGAATCTTTTGTGCCTGTCCATCCCGGCGTTGGCCACCCGCCAGTAGTTCTAACCTATCAAGATTTATCCACGGCAGCCGATGTGTGGGTATGAGCTTCCCGCTGGACATACTCTGAGTTGAATCTCCCCTAGCCCAGTCCAGCACCGTTGTTTTAGTCCTGCTCGATGCTTCTCCGAGAGACTACTTCACCTACTTGAGATTGAATCCATGCGAATAACTATACCGGTACTGCTTTTAGGAATGCTTGGCACTCAATGCGCGCTGGCGGCTGGGGATGGAACATCCGCAGTGGGCGGAGGCATAGGCGGCGCGCTCGGGAATGTCATTGGACAGCAAATGGGTGGAAGCACCGGCGCGGCGGTTGGTGCTGGTGTAGGCGGAGCCGCTGGCGGAGCTTTAGGCGCCAAAAGGGGAAGCAAGACCGAAGCGGCTATCGGCGGGGGGCTGGGATCAGCGGGCGGGTCTGTCATTGGTAACCAGTTGGGTGGCTCAACAGGGTCAACCATAGGTGCCGGCTTGGGCGGCGCTGCCGGAGGCGCAGTTGGTAGCAACCTGGCAGATGACGGCGGCGACAATCGATCGCACGGCAAGCGACATGGACACAAGAAAAATAGGCATGATCGATAGCCTGGCGATCTGCCCCCATACCGCCAATCGAGCGATTTGAGCGACGACACACGCGCGTTTGTCGGAGACGTCGGCCACCACTTCGGCGTCTTCACGCATATACAGCTCTGAGCTCACGAAGCAATTCACATCTAACCGGGCTTAGAGGGAAACGGTGGGGAACCAAGAAAAGCAAAAAGCCCGCACGAGGCGGGCTTCTTGTGTGTTTTCAGTTGTGCTTGGCATCACCTGAAAACGAAAGGTGGTGCCCAGAGACGGAATCGAACCGCCGACACGGGGATTTTCAATCCCCTGCTCTACCGACTGAGCTATCTGGGCAACGGGGCGCATTAAACGTGTTTTTCAGAAGGTCGTCAAGCATGCTGTTGAAAAAAATCTGAATTATTTCCTCCGCTTACGACGGACACCGTTTGCGAAGGGTTATTCGGACGGTGGAACGTAGCCGTCAGCCTTGGCGTATTCCTCGCCGGACAAGTATTTGTCCATCTCGGTCTGCAGGAATTTGCGATCTTCGGCGTTCATCATGTTCAGGCGGCGCTCGTTGATCAGCAGGGTCTGGTGTTTCTGCCAGTCGCCCCAGGCTTTCTGGGAGACATGGTTGTAGATGTCTTCACCTTTGGCGCCCGGATACGGAGGACGATCCAGGCCAGGCAATTCTTCTTTGTACTTGCGGCACATCACGGTGCGGGTCATGAGGACTCTCCTGCATTCAATACGTCGGCTGCGTTTTTCAGCAGTTTCTTCACCGGGGCGGCAAGGCCCAGGCGCGGCGGGGTGGCGAGGTTATACCAGAGCCAGTCGTCCTCGGCCACGTGATGGGCGGACGCGCGGACACGGACCAGCCAGGGTTCGATGGTCAGCTGAAAGTGGCTGAAGGTGTGAATCAGGCCCGGAAGGGCTTGATGCTCGCCCAACTCAAAGGCGTGCTGGTCGGCCAGGTGCTGCACGTCGTTGAAGTCGTCCAGTTCCGGCAAGCTCCACAGCCCGCCCCATAACCCGGTCGAGGGGCGGCGATAGAGCAGAATCGCGCCCTCACCATTAGCGAAAATCGGCATCAGCGTGCGTTTCTGTGGCACGACCTTGCGCGGTTTAGGGATGGGATAGCGGGTTTCCTGACCGAGCATATGCGCTTCGCAGCCGCGTTCAAGCGGGCAGAGCAGGCAGCTGGGTTTAGTCCGGGTGCATAGCGTGGCGCCCAGGTCCATCATCGCCTGGGTGTAGTGATTGACCCGGCTGTGCGGCGTGTAGCGCTCGGCCGTGGCCCACATCTGCTTAGCCACCTTGGGTTCGCCCGGGTAGCCTTCCTGTGCAGTGAAGCGGGCGAGCACGCGCTTGACGTTACCGTCCAGGATTGGCGCGCGCAGGCCCATGCTGATGCTGGCAATCGCGCCTGCTGTCGAAAGGCCGATACCGGGCAGCTCGACGAGCTTCTCCACGTCGCGGGGGAACTCACCGCCGTGCTCGGCCACCACAATTTTTGCGGCTTTCTGCAGGTTGCGCGCGCGGGTGTAATAACCCAGTCCGGTCCAGAGATGCAGAACCTCATCTTCCGGCGCCTCGGCCAGGGCTTGCACCGTGGGCAACGCCTGCATGAACGTGTCGAAATAACCCAGCACGGTGCTGACCTGGGTTTGCTGCAGCATGATTTCCGACACCCACACGCGGTACGGGGTGATGTCGTGTTGCCAAGGGAGATCGTGGCGTCCGTGACGGTCGTACCAGTCGAGAACGGCGGAGGAGAACTGCTCGGGTTGCATCAAGGGTTCCGGTGATAAAGAGTTGGATTGCATCGTTGTGTGCAGCAGATGTCCGGTTGTCCAGCCTGCCGCGCAGTCACGCAGCAAAGACGATACCTGTGGGGGTGAGCTTGCTCACGAAGACTGCATTCCAGCCGCTGAAAGCTCAGCGGCTGTACCCGCTTCTTCGCGAGAACTCGCTCCTGCAAATTAGCTGCGCAGCGCCCTGCACGTGGGTTTAACGCTTGAACAATCCCTTGATCGCATCTTTAAGCTCGGGACTGACCTTGTCTCCCAGCTTTTCATCGATCTTGTCGCCAATGCGGTCGCCAGCCAGTTTCGCGGCAACCTTACCCAAGCCTTCGTTATCAAGGCGGCAGGCCTTGGCGCCCATCTCCAGCGGGCCGCGGCAGAGGACCGGCCATTCGATCCCGACAAAGCGAGGGTTCACTTCGCAGGCAGGGTCCGGCATGTCGCTCTTGTCGCCTTCGATGATCACGCCAACCCGGTAGTTCATTCCCAGAACCCGCAGGTCAATGTCGCCGTCACCGTTGACGGTCAGGCCAGGAGTGCGGACTTTCAGGTCCGGGTTGCTGGCCACGCCATTGCGGAACGCCAGATTGCCATTCAGCTGCTGGAACGGCGTGTCCTTGCCGCGCGGTTCACCACTCAACGTCTTGCGATTGAGCGTCGAGATCCCGCGGCAAAGCTGCTGCTCAAGGTTGGCATTGACCAGCACGCCGTCGTTCAGGGCAAAGCTCGCGGTGCCGTTCAGGCTTTCGACCAGCGCCTTCTCGCTGTTGCCTGTGGCGGTCACGTCGCTGGTGAGGTTGAGCAGGCCGCGCAGAGGCGGCGTGGTGCCCTGACTCTGGATGAAATGCTCCACAGGCACCTTGGCGATACGCGTCTGAACGCTTGCCAGCGGCACCTCGGGACGTGCGTCGAGATTGCCTTTGACTTCAAAGTTACCGTTGTACAGATCGCCGCGCAGGCTATCGACCGTGATCACGCCGTCCAGTGCCTTGGTTTTCAGCGCCGCATTCTGGATCGGCAGTTTCTCCAGGGTCAGCTTGCCGAAGGTCAGGTCGGCGTCGACATCCAGTTTGCGCAGGCGCTCAAGCGGCAGCAGCTTCGCGTCACTCCAGGCACCCTGGGTCGGCTGGTTCGGCAGAGGCGAGGTGCCCGATGCGACCATCGCTTCGGCCTCGGCCCCCTGAACTTCTGATCTACGCGCCGCGCCCGCACTCTTCGCTTGTTCGCCTTCGGGCTTGCGGTAGCGGTCGGCGTTGAACGTATCGGCCTTGAGCTGAAGGCGCAGGGACTGCTTGGCGAAATCTTCCACGGCGAGGTGGCCGGTGATGGTGCTCTCGTCGAGCTTCACCGTGAGGTCATCCAGCGACAGGCTGTTGGGCGTCGCCGCGATGCGGGTGACCAGTTCCAGCTTGTTCAAGCTGCCATCGCCAAGGGCCGGCACAGGCTGGCCGATGTTGTCGAGGAAGTCGCGCAGGTTGAATTGCGCAATCGAGATGCCACCCGTGAGCTGCGGCGTCTTGTCCAGGTCACGCACATGCAGCTCGCCAATGGCGCGCAGCTGATTGGCGGACAGTTTCATGTTCGTCCATTCAGCGACGTTCGCGGACATGTCTGCCAGCAACTGGCCCTGGGCCGAGAACGTCAGCGTCTTGCCCTGCAGCGGATCGCCCGCCGCTTCGCCAGTGAAGCGCATGTCGTCGAGCTGATAGCGCTTGAGCACGCGATCAAAACGCAGCTTGCCGGTCAGTTCGGTTTTGGTCCGCACGACGGGCTGGTTGGTGCTCAGAAACGCGGTCAGTTTCAGCGGGATATCGGTCGCGTTGTGGATCGGGCCGGTGCTCAGCTGAATGCTCTCGGCGGTGAATTGCCGAGCCTTGGGAATGTCGTTGAAATCGATGCGCGCGTTGTTCACGGTCAGGCTGTCGATGTCCAGCTTGAGCGGCTGCCACGGCTTGTCGGGCTTGGCCGCTGCGGTGTCGGCGGGCGACTCCGGCGTGGCGGGCGGCTGGGCAGGATTGGCCGGGGACGCCGGCACTTTGCCGATGTCTTCCCAGTTGCCGTGGCCGTTTTCGTCGCGGGTCAGCGTCAGGTTCAGGCCCTCGACCCGCACGTCGCTCATCTGCACTTCCTTGCGCAACAGTGGCAGCACGCGCACGGAAAGCCCGAGCATCTGCAAGTCGGCAAAGGGTTTGGTCGGCTCGCTCAAGGTGGCGACGCTGGCGTCGTGCAGCTCCAGCCCCAGCCAGGGAAACAGGCTCCAGCCGATATCGCCATTGAGCGTCAGCTCGACATGGGCGCGATCGCGAACCAGTTTCCGAATCTCGTCTTTGTAGTCGTTGGGATCAAACAGATGGGTCAAGGCAAAGCCAAGAGCCACGATGATCAGCAACAGCCCGAGAAGGGTGAGCCCCAGGATTTTGCCGAACGCTTTCATGGGCGAGTCCTTGTATCGAGTCGTTCAAATTAGCCCGCGAGTATAACGTTCTCACGCAAGCACCGGGTTTTGGATCGCCGCCGACACGCCGACCGAAATTACGGAGCGCTGCACGGTGACAGACGGCACAAAAAAGGTAGTAGCAGAGTGCTTTCTTTTAAGCCGTAAATGGTAATCTCGCGCCGTTCGCCAGCCTCGCTGCGTCGAATTGTCACGTAAAGAGATTGTCTGCCGATAAACCACCTAAGCCTGCGTGCTTGAAGAGTGGTGGCGGAGCAAGTGTCGCTGTTCTTGCGGGATACAACTATAAATTGGGGGCAACAATCAAATGACTACGAGCACTGCTCTGGGCGGTACCTCCGCTCAGCCTGCGTTCTTGTCCAAAGAGCGCATCATCGCCAAAAGCGGTTTCAACCGCTGGCTGGTTCCACCCGCCGCATTGGCAATCCACCTGTGCATCGGCATGGCCTACGGCTTCTCGGTGTTCTGGCTGCCGCTGTCCAAGGCAATCGGCATCAAGACCGCTGTCGCCTGCCCGGCTGACATGGGTTTCTTCGAGCAAGTTTTCTCGTCCAGTTGCGACTGGCCGATCTCCATGCTCGGCTGGATCTACACGCTGTTCTTCATCTTCCTGGGTTGCTCTGCAGCCATCTGGGGTGGCTGGCTGGAACACGCAGGCCCACGCAAGGCCGGTGTCGTCTCGGCACTGTGCTGGTGTGGCGGTCTGCTGATTTCGGCGCTGGGCGTTTATACGCACCAGATCTGGCTGATGTGGATCGGCTCGGGCGTGATCGGCGGTATCGGTCTGGGCCTGGGTTATATCTCGCCGGTCTCGACGCTGATCAAGTGGTTCCCGGACAAGCGCGGCATGGCGACCGGCATGGCGATCATGGGTTTCGGTGGTGGCGCAATGGTTGGCGCTCCGCTGGCCACTGCATTGATGAGCCATTTCGCAACGCCTGACAGCGTAGGTGTCTGGCAGAGCTTCGTGGTCATGGCGGTGATTTACTTCGTCTTCATGATAGGCGGCGCACTGTCGTACCGCGTTCCGCCTACCGGCTGGAAACCTGAAGGCTGGACCGCTCCGGCGAAGAAGGCCAACAGCGCGATGATCACCAACCGCCACGTCCACGTGAGTGTGGCCTGGAAGACGCCTCAGTTCCGTCTGGTCTGGCTGGTGCTGTGCCTGAACGTTTCGGCGGGTATCGGCATCCTCGGCATGGCTTCGCCTCTGCTGCAGGAAGTGTTTGGCGGCAAGCTGCTGGGCACCGATCAGGGCTTCACGCAACTGGACGCATCGCAACTGGCGGCCATCGCCGCGATCGCCGCGGGCTTCACCGGGCTGCTGAGCCTGTTCAACATCGGTGGCCGGTTCTTCTGGGCATCGTTCTCGGACTACATTGGCCGTAAAGCGACCTACTTCGTGTTCTTCGCGCTGGGCTTTTTGCTCTACGCGTCGGTGCCGACGTTGGGTCACCTGGGCAGCGTCGCGCTGTTCGTGGCGGCGTTCTGCGTCGTGCTGTCGATGTACGGCGGTGGTTTCGCAACCGTTCCGGCTTATCTGGCTGACCTGTTCGGCACGCAAATGGTAGGCGCGATCCACGGTCGCCTGTTGACCGCATGGGCTGCGGCGGGTGTGCTCGGTCCGGTACTGGTGAACTACCTGCGTGAGTATCAGTTGAGCCACGGCGTTGCACGTGCCGATGCTTATGACATCACTTTGTACATCCTCGCGGGTCTGCTGGTGCTGGGCTTCATCTGCAACCTGCTGGTGCGTCCGGTGGCCGACAAATACTTCATGACCGACGAGCAATTGAAGGCTGAACAAGCCATCGGTCACGATGCCGGCGCTGATCACAGCACCTCGCTGGAATGGAAAGCCGATCCA
>NZ_DASVUM010000105.1:0-57677 GCF_036387035.1 Pseudomonas sp.
GACTGCGCACGTCTTTGCGACAGTTTCTGGTTGTAGGCATCGCTGCCCACGCTGTCGGTGTGGCCGCTGACGTGGAGTTGCACGTTCGAGGCTTCGGTTTTGAGCTTGGTCGCGACCATGTCCAGTTGCTGTTTGTCACCGGGTGTCAGCGTGGCTTTGTTGAACTCGAAGTGCACATCACGGATCGTGATGGTTTCTTCTTTCGGCAGCACTACCGGGGCGGCCATGGGTTCAGGGGCCGGGGTCACGATCGGGCAACCGGTGGCATCGACCGGAGTGCCTTTCGGCGTGTCCGGGCACTTGTCCTTGCTGTTGAGGACGCCGTCACCGTCGTCATCGCCATCACCGTGGACCCAGCAATACGCGCCGGCCATCACACCCACTGCGCCGCCGAAGCCTGCCGCCACCGACGCACTCTGGAAGGCGCCGATCGCCGCGCCGCTCAGCGCGCCACCTGCCGCACACAGAGGCCAATCGGTCTTTTGCAAGCCCGCACAACCCGTCAATACACTGGTAACCAAAATCAGAGGTAACGCTGTCCGAATCATGCTCATACAGTTCTTCTCCTTTGGTATCGGCTAAAACCGACTGAAGTGCAGTAAAGACGCGTGTGGAGCCGTTCGCCACCCAGATGACAGGGGTTTTACGGGATTTCGCCGCACAACTGGGACTCTTCCTTGGGGAATAGCCTTTTGCCTTCACTCCGTACGCTTTGTCATATCCCGAAATCGAAAAGTTCAAGCACTAGGCCGCTGTCGATTGGCGCGCTAACCTTGCCCGCCTGACTGAGGATCTCCAATGACTGACCGCTTTTCCAGCCGCACGCCGCAACAGGCCTTGGCCGCCCTCCTCGACCGCTATGCGCCGAAGCGTCTGCTGCTGATTGGCGCCGAGGGTTTTCCGGCGTTGCAGGCGTTTTGCGAAGCGCATCCGCAGACCGAACTGGCTCAGGCGGGTCCCGGGCTTCTACCCCCGGATCTGGCCGGGCAGCGCTTCGACCTGGCGCTGGTGGTCGACTGCCTGGAGCACATCCCCAAACGTGCCGGGCTAGAGCTGTTGGGCGGCATCCGCAACCTTAATGCCAGCCGGATCGCCGTGCTGGCGGATCTTGATGCCTGCGGCTGGCAGCCGACAGACTTCTACTCGCTGGCCCTGCAAGCCAGTGAATGGTTTTCCCGTGAGGAACAGGTCCTCACCCTGTTCACTTACGATCTGCGCGAATACAAACAGGTGCCGGACTGGCTGAACGCGAAGTTCTGGGCCAACCCGGAAAACTACGGCAAGTACTGGTGGTGAGAATCGCATCATGAGCAGCGCGACATGCCCTTGCGGCAACGGCAATCTCCTCGAAACCTGCTGCGGCCGTTACCACGCCGGTCACCCCGCGCCGTGCGCCGAAGCGCTGATGCGTTCGCGCTATAGCGCGTATGTGCTGGGCCTCGTCGATTACTTGCTCGACACCACATTGCCGGCGCAAAAGGCCGGGCTGGATCGTGATGCGATAAGCCAGTGGAGCGCCCGGAGCACCTGGCTGGGCCTTGAGGTCGAGGGCGCCGAGTTGATCGGCAGCCAGCCTGAACATGCGTTCGTGACATTCACCGCGCGCTGGCACGATGCCGACGGCGAGCACCGCCACCGCGAGCGCTCGGCATTCGTGCAGCATCAGGGCCGCTGGTATTTCATAGACCCTACGGTGTCGCTCAAGGCCGGTCGTAATGACGCCTGTCCGTGCGGCAGCCAACAGAAGTTCAAGAAGTGCTGTTCGGCGTATCTGAGCTGATCTCCACACCGCAAGACATCACCAATCATTCAATCACGGGCAGCCCTCATGCCAGCCTGATGTGGGAAACGTCCGGCACCAGCACGTGCTCGACCGGCCTGTCCTGACCCAGATCGGCGCCCGCCGGGGCCAGGCTCAAACCGGACAGGTCCAGCTGGGGCGCACGCGGCGGCGTTTTCGGGTCTTGCACGTCCTGCCCCGGTTCAGACAGCGTGAAATCAGGCGCCTCGACGTCGACGAATGCTGCCATGTAGACATCGCGTGGCTTGACGCTGGCTTTGCGCATCGGTGTGGTGTCAGTGCTCGGCCCCGTCGGGCTTGAGGGCTTGCGCGTCCAGGTCGGCTGGTCCGGCGGAGGCGCCAGTTCCACCTCTTCCACTTCCACCAGACCCGGCGCTTCCACCACCGGGGCCATTGGCACGACTTGCGCCATCGCCCCCGCACGTTCAAGGGTCGCGCGGTACTTTTCGGCCGCGGCCTCATCCAGGTTGTTTTTCAGGACCAAGCGACGACCGGAGAACAACAACGCGATGCGCTGAGCGTCCGCCTGGAACAGCTTGGCCATGTTCGCCTCCACCCGATCCGGCTGTGCGCCCGGGACCAGTTGGCCGGAAAATACGATTTCATAGAGCTTCATGGTCAATACTCCTTCGACACATGGCGCGAGTATGGCGCAGGCTGTGGAGAACGGCGAGTCACGTGCAGTGGCCGTCAGACCGGGCATATCAGACCGGACATAAGGGAGCGACCCATGATGTATGCAGCACACGTCCTCAGAATCGCAGGCCTCTGCGCGTTGCTGGCGCTGTCCGGCTGCTCGACCTGGATCACGGGCGGTTTCGAAGACCCCGACGTCAAATTGCTCAAGGTTGAAGTGGTCAAGGCCAAGTTGTTGCGCCAGGACTTCAAGCTGCGCTTCAGGGTGGACAACCCCAATGATTCGAGTCTGCTGGTCCGCGGCCTGCGCTACAAGATCCTGCTCAACGACATGTTGCTCAGCGAAGGCGTCTACAGTGACTGGTTCATCGTCAAAGCCAACAGCCACAAAAACTTCTCTGTGCCCATCCGCACCAACCTGTGGGAACACCTCAAAGACATCTCCAAGGTCCTCGGCAAGCCCAATCAACCGGTCCATTACCGTCTGGAAGGCAAGCTCAAGACCGGATTTTTATTCGGACACAGCGTGCGCATCGGGCGCAATGGCGACATAATCCCCGGCGATTTGATTCCGGAGTGACCCCATGAACCAGCAAGCCCACGTACACGGTCCCGATTGCGACCACGATCACGATCATGCTCACGCTCACGACCATCATCATGACCACGGCCACGTGCATGGCCCCCATTGCAACCACGCGCCTCAAGAGCCGGTGCGCAACACGCTCAAGGACGTCGGCCGCAATGACCCCTGCCCTTGCGGCAGCGAGAAAAAATTCAAGAAATGCCACGGTGCTTGATCGCCGTACCCTGTTCCACGGCCTGAATCTTCAGGCCGTTTTTATGTGTGCGATAGGCGTTTGAGCGCACAAAGCTGCCTCAGTCTGGATGGCATGCCGGAACAACCTCCGCTGCGCACCGAAACGCCCGAAAATAAACTCCCTTCTCCGGCTTGCGTGGCGCCCGCCTGCTCTCTAACGTAGCGCCTTTTCTACGTCCACCCCCGCAGGAGCTTCATCATGGCCTCGCCAGCCCTTTCAACCTTGAAAACGCGCATGAGCGCGGCCGCTGCCATGATCGGGTTCCTGAGCCTGGCCGGTTGTCAGCTGGGCGGTGAAGACCGCGACAGCCTGCCGCCCGCCAGCGGGGTGTTCGCCATTAAAGGGCTGGCGCAAAACGTTTCGATTCGCCGCAATAATCTGGGAATGCCGCTGATCGAAAGCAGCACGTTCCATGACGCGCTGTTCACCCTCGGGTATGTCCACGCCAGTGATCGCATCACGCAAATGATGCAGATGCGCCTGCTCGCCCAAGGCCGACTGTCGGAAATCGCAGGGCCGGGCGCCCTCGATCTCGACCGCATGATGCGCGCCGCCAATCTCAAACAAACCGCCGGCCAGCTGTACAACGCCTCTTCGCCGCGCCTCAAGCGCTTCTTCGAGGTCTACGCCCGCGGCGTCAACGCTTACCTGTTCCGCTATCGCGACAAGCTGCCGTCTGACCTCGCGGATTCGGGTTACAAGCCTGAATACTGGAAGCCGGAAGACTCTGCGCTGATCTTCAGCCTGCTCAACTTCAGCCTGTCGGTGAACCTGCAGGAAGAGCTTTCATCGCTGGTCCTCGCGCAGAAAGTCGGCCCCGACAAGCTGGCCTGGCTGCTGCCGACGTACCCCGACGAAGCACTGCCGTTCGCTGAAGCCGACAAGCTCAAAGGCCTGAACCTGGGCAGCCAACTGCCGGGCCTGAGCGATCTGGACAAAGCGGCGCAGCAGCTGTCCGACCTCAACCTGCTGGGCGTTTCAGCCTCGAACAACTGGGTGATCTCGCCCCAGCGCGCGCGTGCTGGCAAGAGCCTGTTGGCCACCGACAGTCAATTGGCGCCGACCCTGCCGTCGATGTGGAATTTCGTGCAGATCCGCTCGCCGAAATACCAGGCCGCAGGCGCGACTGTAGCGGGCCTGCCGCTGGTGTTGTCGGGCTTCAACGGCAAACTGGCCTGGGGAATGGGCCCGGCGATGGGCGATAACCAGGACCTTTTTCTGGAGAAGCTCAAGCGCGAAAACAACCGCCTGATGGTCATAGCCGACGGCAAGTGGGTGGCGGCGGGTGCGCATGAGGAAACTTACTTCATCAAAGGCCAGAGCCCGGTGCGCGAGCCCGCGTACGAAACCCGTCATGGCCCGCTGCTCAACGCAAGCGCTGCTCAACTGGCCAGCGGTTTGGGCATTGCACTGCAGACGCCAGACGCCAAGGACGACAAAACCCTCGACGCCCTCTTCGACCTGACCCGTGCGGCAAACGTCCAGCGCGCGTTCGACACCACCCGGGAAATCCGCGCCATTACCCTGAACATGGTGTTCGCCGATGCGTCCAACACCGGTTGGCAAGTGACCGGCAAATACCCGAATCGGCGCGACGGGCTCGGCCTGATCCCGTCGCCGGGCTGGGATGGCCGGTTTGACTGGGACGGTTACGCCGACGCCATGCTGCATCCCTACGATCAGGACTCGCAACAAGGCTGGATCGCCACAGCCAACCAGCGCACCGTGCCGAAAGGCTATGGCATGCAATTGTCCAATTCGTGGGATTACCCGGAGCGCGCCGAGCGCATCGCTGAACTGGCCAACGCCAGCAAGCAGGACACGCGCAGCACCGTCGGTATGCAGTACGACCAGACCACGACGTTTGCCGCCAAACTCAAGAAAATGTTCGCCGCGCCCGGCATGTCTGCGCCGCTTAAACAAGCCATCGACGCATTGCCAGCGCCAGACCGCGACAAAGCCCGCGAAGCGCTGGGCCGCCTGATGGCGTTCGACGGACGGCTTTCGCCTGTTTCTGCGGATGCGGCCGTTTACGAGCTGTTTTTGCAAGAAAGCGCGCGTCAGACCTTCCTCGATGAACTTGGCCCGGAAACCAGCCCAGCCTGGAAGGCTCTTGTGCAGAGTGCGGACTTGTCTTACTCGCCACAGGCCGACCACCTGCTGGGCCGTGAAGACAGTCCGTACTGGGACGACGTGAAAACGCCGCAGAAAGAAGACAAACCCGCCATTCTGGCTCGCAGCCTCGCTGCCGCGATTACTGTGGGCGAGAGCCAGTTGGGCGCCGATCACAAAGCCTGGCAGTGGGGCAAACTGCACCAGATCGTCTGGACCTCCCAAAGCGCCCAACTGACCGCCGCGCTGGGCGGAAGCAAAGCAAGCGTAATCAAAGGCCCGATCGCCACCGGCGGCGACCACACCACGCTTAACGCTTCGGGTTTCCACTGGGGCCAAGACTTCAACGCAGCCGTCGTCCCGGCCATGCGCATCATCGTCGACTTCGCCCAGCAAGAACCGATGATGGCGCAAAACGCCGCCGGCCAATCCGGCAACCCCGCCAGCCCCTACAACGCCAACGGCATCGACCCTTGGATGAAAGGCCTGTACATGTCAGTGCCGATGCAACCCGAGAACTTCGAAAAAGCCTACGGCAAACAACGCCTGACCCTGACGCCCGGCAAGTAAATCGCGGCGTGTTCCAGGATGACGCGGAGCGTCAAACAATGCGTTCCCACGCAGAGCGTGGGAACGCTCTAGCGCACAGCGTGGGAACGATCCCGTGTTGAACCGCATAAAGAGAGGGTGCCCAAACCGGCCCCTTCCCGGCTAAAGCCGGTCCCACTAAAAACAGCAGCGCGTGCAGCCAGTTGGACCGGATGTACCCGTCCCTTGCCGGCTAAAGCCGGTCCCACAAAAAGCAATGCGCGCATCAATAAGACCGGCGGCGCCCCGTAGGACCGGCTTTAGCCGGGAAGCTTTTGATCCGCTTTTGATCTTCAGACACAGATAGCCCAGTCACCGCCAATCGCGACTTGGGTGCAGGCTGAACGCAGGTCTCGCGCAGCGGGCCGAGCCGCATGGAGGCGGCGAGAGCGCCGTCAGGACATGGATGTCCGTTCGGCGCGGGCCCACGGAGCGAGATCGGAGTGAAGGAACCCCGACGCAGGAGGGGCCAAACCAGGAGCAAGCACCCTTGGTTACTTGGGGTGCCTTTCCAAGTAACTCGCCGAAGGCGAAACCCGAGGCCGTTAGGCCGACGCTCTTGATCTGGATCTACATCCGGATCCAACCGAGATTCTGGATAAACACGCAGCGATACGAAGCACCTCGACCGAACTTCTGCGACCCGCCACCGCTCTACCTGACAAGTCCCCAAACCGGTCAAACCATGGATCTCGTCATTGCTCGCCCCGAAGGCCTTTACTGCCCGCCCGGTGATTTCTACATCGATCCGTGGCGCCCGGTCGAACGCTCCGTCATCACCCACGCCCACGGCGACCACGCCCGCACCGGCAACCAGCATTACCTCGCCGCCGCGCCAGGCGAAGGCATCTTGCGCTCCCGACTCGGCCAGGACATCAACCTTCAAACCCTTGCCTACGGCGAAAGCATCACCCACCACGGCGTCAAACTCAGCCTCCACCCAGCCGGCCACGTCCTCGGCTCCGCCCAGGTCCGCCTCGAATACCAGGGCGAAATCTGGGTCGCCTCCGGCGACTACAAAGTCGAACCCGACGGCACCTGCGAACCCTTCGAACCCGTGCGCTGCCACACCTTCATCACCGAATCCACCTTTGGCCTGCCGATCTACCGCTGGCAGCCCCAGTCGGAAATTTTCGCCGGCATCAACGAATGGTGGCGCGCCAATGCCGCCGCGGGTAAAGCCAGCGTCCTGTTCGCCTACTCATTCGGCAAAGCCCAACGCATCCTTCACGGCATCGATTCCAGCATCGGTCCGATCCTCGTCCATGGCGCCGTCGAACCGCTGAACCGCGTCTACCGTGAAGCCGGCGTGCGCATCCCGGAAACCCAATACGCCGGCGACTTCAAGAAAACCGATCCCGCGTTGCGCAGCGCCCTGATCGTCGCGCCGCCCTCGGCCGGCGGAAGTACCTGGATGCGCCGTTTCGGTGAATTCAGTGACGCCTTCGCCAGTGGCTGGATGATGCTGCGCGGCACCCGACGTCGGCGCGGCGTCGACCGCGGTTTCGCCCTCTCCGACCACGCCGACTGGCCGGGCCTGCTCTGGGCCATTGAAAACACCGGCGCCGAAAGGGTCATGGTCACCCACGGCTCGGTGGCCGTGCTGGTGCGCTACCTGCGTGAATCCGGGCTCGACGCCCAAGGCTTCTCCACCGAATACGGCGACGAAGAAGACGACGCAGCCGCCAAGACCGAGCCCACAGAAGAGGCCGCCCCATGAAGGCCTTCGCCGAACTGTATTCCGACCTCGATGCCACCACCTCCAGCAACGCGAAACTGGCGGCCATGCAGGCTTATTTCAGCAAGGCAGCGCCCGAAGACGCAGCCTGGGCCGTGTATTTCCTGGCGGGCGGACGGCCAAGGCAACTGGTGCCGACGCGCATGTTACGTGAGCAGGCGCTCCTGCTGTCTGGATTGCCGGAATGGTTATTCGAGGAGAGTTATCAGGCTGTGGGTGATCTGGCAGAGACCTTGTCACTGCTGCTCCCCCCAGCCAGACACAGCTCGGAAGAAGGCCTGGCCAGCTGGATGGAAAACCACCTGCTGCCCCTGCGTGGCTTGCCGCCGGAAGAACTGCTTGAGCGATTACCCACGTTCTGGTCGCAACTGGACCCGCAAAGCCTGATGGTCTGTCTGAAACTCATCACCGGCAGCTTCAGGGTCGGCGTCTCCAAGCTGCTGGTCACCCGCGCCCTCGCCGCGCTGGGCGATATCGACAGCAAGCGCGTGGCCCAACGGCTCGTGGGCTACACCGATCTTTCTCATCGCCCCAGCGCCGAGGGCTATTTGAAGCTGATCGTCGAAGAATCGGCAGACGAACACGCTCAACGCGGCGGCCGGCCGTACCCGTTTTTTCTCGCCCACTCCTTGCAGCAACCCGTCGATCAATTCGAGGGCCTGCTGGGGGCCGCCGAGAATTGGCAGGTGGAATGGAAATGGGACGGCATCCGCGCGCAAGTGGTCAAGCGCGAAGGTCGCTTGTGGATCTGGTCCCGCGGTGAAGAGCTGGTCACGGACCGCTTCCCGGAACTGCACAGCCTGACCCAGTGTTTGCCCGACGGCACCGTGATCGATGGCGAAATCGTGGTCTGGAAAGCCGCGCCTGCGCCAGGCCCGGAAGACAGCGACTTTGCCCTGGAAACGCCTGCGCCCGGTACGCCTGGCGAAGCCACCCCCTCGGTGCAGCCCTTCGCCCTGCTGCAACAACGCATTGGCCGCAAGACCCTGGGCAAGAAGATTCTGGAAGACGTCCCCGTGGTCGTGCTGGCCTATGACCTGCTGGAGTGGGAAGGCCACGACTGGCGTAGTCGCCCGCAACACGAACGGCGCACGCAATTGGAACAGGTCATTGCCGATGCCCGCAGCCCGGTTCTGATGCCCTCCCCTGTGTTGACCGGCACGGACTGGCTGGACCTCGGCCGGCAGCGCGAGGCTTCGCGGAGTCTCGGCGTGGAAGGGATGATGCTCAAGGCACGGGATTCCATGTACGGCGTGGGCCGCACCAAGGACATGGGCGTGTGGTGGAAATGGAAAATCGATCCATTCAGCGTTGATGCTGTGCTGATCTACGCCCAGCGCGGCCATGGCCGTCGCGCCAGTCTGTACAGCGATTACACGTTCGCGGTCTGGGACGGCCCGCCGGAGTCCAGTGAACGGACACTGGTGCCCTTCGCCAAAGCCTACTCGGGCCTGACCGATGAAGAGATGCGCAAAGTCGATGCGATCATCCGCAAGACCACCGTCGAGAAGTTCGGGCCGGTCCGAAGTGTTACCCCGACCCTGGTGTTCGAGCTGGGCTTCGAGGGCATCGCCCTGTCGAAACGGCACAAGAGCGGCATCGCCGTTCGCTTCCCCAGAATGCTCCGCTGGCGACTCGACAAACCGGTGGCCGAAGCCGACAGCCTGGCGACGCTGCAAGACCTGTTGTCCTGAGCACCGTCGCGGTGCGCGGACCTGGTTCAAGGTCATCCCAAATGCGCTGAAATGGGGCGCATCTCACGGCCAACATTCCGATACCAAGCCCCGCCAGGCGTTTCGAATCTTCACCGAACGTCACTGAGCCGGCCGGGCCACCCCATCGCTGCAACTTTTTCGCCCACTCTCAACGGGATACGGCTACTCTGCCGGTGCCTGCGGGACCCCAAAAAAAGGCAAAAGATGGCGCTGAGTCATCATTGCGACAACTCCGTACATTTAAAACGCGCGTTCGTTTGTTTGGTTCGGAAATTGCTGTCTATTTGCGGTCTGGCTTTTGCCGGTAGCAAGCCTTCGCGTGTTCCCAACGCTCAATTTGGTTTTAAGGACTGAACGATGAAAAAAGCATGGCTGACCCTTTCCGCACTCGCCATCTGTCTGGCCGCCGGTAACGCAATGGCCAAGGAGTACAAGGAGCTGCGTTTCGGCGTCGATCCTTCCTACGCGCCATTCGAATCCAAAGCCGCCGATGGCAGCCTGGTGGGCTTCGATATCGACCTGGGCAACGCGATCTGTGCTGAACTGAAGGTCAAGTGCAAGTGGGTCGAAAGCGATTTCGACGGCATGATTCCTGGCTTGAAAGCCAACAAGTTCGACGGCGTGATTTCTTCCATGACCGTGACCCCGGCCCGAGAAAAAGTCATCGACTTCTCCAGCGAACTGTTCTCCGGCCCTACCTCGCTGGTCTACAAAAAAGGCTCCGGCCTGAGCGCTGACACCGCGTCGCTCAAAGGCAAGACCGTGGGTTACGAGCAAGGCACCATCCAGGAAGCCTACGCCAAGGCCGTTCTGGACAAGGCGGGCGTGAAAACCCAGGCCTATGCCAACCAGGACCAAGTGTATGCCGACCTCGTATCGGGTCGTCTGGACGCATCGGTTCAAGACATGCTGCAAGCCGAGCTGGGCTTCCTGAAGTCGCCACAAGGCGGTGACTACGAAGTCAGCAAGCCAATCGACGATCCTCTGCTGCCAGCCAAAACCGCGGTCGGTATCTCGAAAGGTAACAAGGACCTGAAAGCGCTTTTGGACAAAGGCATCAAAGCACTGCACGATGACGGCAAGTACGCCGAGATCCAGAAGAAGCACTTTGGCGATCTGAATCTGTACAGCGGTAAATAAGCAAACAGACGCCCGTCAATTTCAGCCAGAATCCCCCGCTGAAGTTCACGGGCGTTTTTTATTGACTGTATAGGTTGCACATGTTCGAAACTCTCCTGCAAAACCTGGGACTGTCAGCGTTCAGCCTGAAAGGCTTCGGCCCGCTGCTGCTGCAAGGCACCTGGATGACCGTCAAATTATCGGTAATGTCGCTGCTGCTGGCCATTGTGCTCGGCCTGCTGGGCGCCAGTGCCAAACTGTCAAAAGCCGCCGTGTTGCGCGTTCCGGCTCAGGTCTACACCACCCTGATCCGTGGCGTACCGGATCTGGTACTAATGCTGTTGATTTTCTACAGCCTGCAAACCTGGCTGACCACGCTGACCGAAGCGATGGAATGGGATTACATCGAAATCGATCCGTTCTCTGCTGGCGTCATCACATTGGGCTTCATTTATGGGGCGTACTTCACCGAGACTTTCCGCGGTGCGATTCTTGCCGTACCGCGCGGACAGGTCGAAGCCGCCACGGCCTACGGGCTTAGCCGCTCCCAGCGCTTTCGTCTGGTCGTGTTCCCGCAGATGATGCGCTTCGCTCTGCCGGGCATCGGCAACAACTGGCAAGTGGTGCTCAAGGCCACTGCGCTGGTGTCGATCATCGGCCTGGCTGACCTGGTCAAGGCCGCGCAGGACGCCGGCAAGAGCACGTATCAGCTGTTTTATTTCCTGGTGCTCGCCGCACTGATCTATCTGGTCATTACCAGCGTCTCCAACTTTGCCCTGCGCTGGGCCGAACGACGTTATGCCGCCGGTAGCCGGGAGGCTCAGCGATGATCGAATTGCTCCAAGAGTACTGGCGCGCCTTCCTTTATACGGACGGCCAGAACATCACCGGCCTGGCCATGACGATGTGGCTGCTCAGCGCCTCCATCGCCATTGGTTTCATCGTGTCGATTCCCTTGTCCATCGCCCGCGTATCGCGCAACCCGCTGGTGCGCTGGCCGGTGCAGTTCTATACCTACTTGTTCCGAGGGACGCCGCTCTACATTCAGCTGCTGATTTGCTACACCGGGATTTACAGCATCGCCGCCGTGCGCGAGCAGCCCATGCTCGGGGCGTTTTTCCGCGACGCGATGAATTGCACCATCCTGGCCTTCGCCCTGAACACCTGCGCCTACACCACGGAGATTTTCGCCGGTGCGATTCGCAGCATGAACCACGGCGAAGTCGAGGCGGCCAAGGCTTACGGTCTGACCGGCTGGCGTTTGTACACCTACGTGATCATGCCGTCCGCGCTGCGCCGCTCGCTGCCTTATTACAGCAACGAAGTGATCCTGATGCTGCACTCGACCACCGTGGCCTTTACCGCCACCGTGCCGGACATCCTCAAGGTCGCGCGCGACGCCAACTCGGCCACCTTCCTGACGTTCCAGTCGTTCGGCATCGCGGCGCTGATCTACCTTACCGTCACGTTCATTCTGGTGGGCCTGTTCCGATTGGCGGAACGCCGCTGGCTGGCCTTCCTCGGCCCGACTCACTAGGAACCCTGCATGCGACACCAGACCCATGATCTGCTGGCCCCGGTGCCAGGCACCGCGCGGCAGATCCACAGTTTTCACTACGGCCCGGAACACGGCGCCTGCAAGATTTACATCCAGTCGTCACTGCACGCCGACGAACTGCCGGGGATGCTGGTTTCCTGGTATCTGAAGCAGCGATTGGCCGAGCTCGAAAACGCCGGGCAGTTGCTCGGCGAAGTGGTGGTGGTCCCGGTGGCCAACCCCGTTGGTCTTGAGCAGGTCCTGATGGACATGCCGCTGGGCCGCTACGAGCTTGAAAGCGGGCAGAACTTCAATCGCCGCTTCGTCGACCTCGGCCAGCAGGTTGGCGATGAGGTCGAATCGCGACTGACCGATGATCCCGAGCAAAATGTCGCGCTGATTCGCAACACCTTGCTGACGGCACTGAACGACTGCGTCGGCAGCACTCAGCTGGAGTCCCAGCGCCTGACGCTGCAACGCCTGGCCTGTGACGCCGATGTGGTGCTGGACCTGCATTGTGATTTCGAATCTGTCGAGCACCTGTACACCACGCCTGAGGCCTGGCCGCAGGTTGAGCCGCTTTCGCGTTATCTCGGGGCACAGGCCAGCCTGTTGGCGACCGACTCGGGTGGGCAGTCCTTCGACGAATGCTTCACCCTGGTCTGGTGGCAGCTGCAGCAACGGTTTGCCAAGCGCTTCCCGATCCCGCTGGGCAGCTTTTCCGTGACCCTGGAGTTGCGCGGTCAGGGTGATGTCAATCACGCCCTGGCCAGCCGCGATTGTCAGGCGATCCTCAGCTACCTGATGCACCACGGCGCCATTGCCGGCGAGCCGGTTGCGCTGCCTGAACTGATTTACCCGGCGACGCCGCTGGCCGGCGTCGAACCTGTCGCCACGCCGGTTGGGGGTCTGCTGGTGTTCTGCACACTGCCCGGCGAATACGTCGAGGCGGGGCAATTGATCGCTGAGGTCATCGACCCGATCAGCGACACAGTGACCCCGATCCGCACGGCCAACGCCGGCCTTATGTACGCCCGCTCATTGCGACGCATGGCGACCGCCGGCATGGTCATCGCCCATGTCGCCGGCAACGAAGCCTACCGCAGCGGCTACTTACTTTCTCCTTGAGGACTGCCCTTCATGTACAAACTGACCATCGATGGCCTGCATAAAAGCTACGGTGACCACGAGGTGCTCAAAGGGGTATCGCTGAAGGCCAGCGTCGGCGACGTGATTTGCCTGATCGGCGCCAGCGGCTCGGGCAAGAGCACGTTCCTGCGCTGCATCAATTTTCTCGAGCAACCCAATGACGGCGCCATGAGCCTGGACGGCCAGCAAGTGCGCATGGTCAGCGACACCGGCGGCATGCGCGTCGCTGACCCCGCCGAGCTGCAGCGGATTCGCACGCGCCTGGCCATGGTGTTCCAGCACTTCAACCTGTGGAGCCACATGACGGTGCTGGAAAACATCACCATGGCCCCGCGCCGGGTGCTCGGCGTGTCGAAGGTCGAAGCCGAGGCCCGCGCGCGCAAATACCTGGACAAGGTCGGGCTGCCCTCACGCGTCGCCGACCAATACCCTGCGTTTCTCTCCGGCGGCCAGCAGCAGCGCGTGGCCATCGCCCGGGCGCTGGCAATGGAACCGGAAATCATGCTGTTCGACGAACCCACCTCAGCGCTCGACCCGGAACTGGTAGGCGAAGTGCTGAAGGTGATTCAAGGCCTGGCTGAAGAAGGCCGGACCATGATTCTGGTGACCCACGAGATGGGCTTCGCGCGCAAAGTCGCCAATCAGGTGGTGTTTCTGCATCAGGGCCAGATCGAGGAAATGGGCCACCCTGACGACGTGCTGGGCAGCCCGAAAAGCGAGCGCCTGCAGCAGTTTTTGAGCGGCAACCTGAAATAACCGGCGGGTCAGTATTGATAGCGCCGGCGCATTGCCGCCGGCGATATCGATCCAAACGGATATTCCATCAAACTATTGCATCCTTTCAGCGGTCTCTGACTTAACCCCTCCCAGAGCCTGCGCATGCCTAAAGCCGTCAATTTCGCCAAGCGCTGGTTCGCTGAGCGTGGCTGGAAACCCTTCCCGTTTCAGAAAGAAGTCTGGGCGGCGGTGGCTCGCGGCGAGTCGGGCCTGTTGCACGCCAGCACGGGTGCGGGCAAGACGTACTCGGTATGGTTTGCCGCCCTCAACCAATTCGCCCGCACCGTGCCCGAGCCCGCTGATCAGAAGCCGCGCAAGCGCAAGCCTGTTGCTGCGCCGCTCAGCGTGCTTTGGATCACGCCCATGCGCGCCCTCGCCGCCGACACGGCGCGCGCGCTGGAAGCCCCGCTGCACGACTTGCAGATCCCCTGGAGCGTCGGCCTGCGAACGGGCGATACCAGCAGCAGCGAACGCGCCAGGCAAGGGCGACGCCTGCCCTCCGCGCTCATCACCACGCCAGAAAGCCTGACCCTGCTCCTGACCCGCGCCGATGCGCAGGCGACAATGTCGACACTGAAGATGGTTGTCGTCGATGAATGGCACGAGCTGATCGGCAACAAACGCGGCATCCAGCTGCAACTGGCGTTGGCGAGGCTGCGCCAGTGGAATCCGGCGCTGGTGGTGTGGGGCCTTTCCGCGACCCTCGGCAACCAGGCGCACGCGCAGCAGGTGCTGGTGGGCGATCACGGCACCACCGTCCACGGCAAAGTGGTCAAGGAGTTGATCGTCGACACACTGCTGCCGCCGTCCATCGAGCGCTTCCCCTGGGCCGGACACATGGGACTGCGGATGCTTCCGCAGGTGCTGGCCGAGGTCGACAGCTGCGCCAGTTGCTTGCTGTTCACTAACACCCGGGCGCAGTCGGAAGTCTGGTATCAGGCGCTGCTTGAAGCGCGCCCGGACTGGGCCGGACTGATCGCCCTTCATCACGGCTCGCTGTCCCGGGAGGTTCGCGACTGGGTTGAGCGCGCGCTGAAAGAAGGCCATCTGAAAGCCGTGGTCTGCACCTCCAGCCTCGACCTCGGCGTGGATTTCCTGCCGGTCGAGCGCGTGCTGCAGATCGGCTCGGCGAAGGGCGTCGCACGGTTAATGCAACGTGCCGGACGTTCCGGCCACGCGCCCGGGCGGCCGTCACGTATCACGCTGGTGCCCACCCACAGTCTGGAGCTGGTAGAGGCCGCCGCGGCCCGCGACGCGGTCAATGCGCGCTTGATAGAACCTCGCGAATCGCCCCACAAGCCGCTGGATGTGCTCGTACAGCACTTGGTGAGCATGGCCCTCGGCGGCGGCTTTACGCCTAACGCGCTACTGGCCGAGATCCGCAGCGCTTGGGCGTACCGCGACCTGACGGATGAGGAATGGGAGTGGGCGCTGGCATTCGTGCGCTACGGTGGCCTGTCGCTGACGGCGTACCCGGACTATCGCCGCGTCGAGCCCGACGAAGACGGCATCTGGCGTGTTCCGGATGCGAGGCTGGCTCGCCGCCACCGCATGAGCGTGGGCACCATCGTCAGCGACGCCAGCATCAACGTGAAGTATTGGAGCAAGGGCGGCGGTGGCGGGTCGCTTGGCAGCGTCGAAGAAGGGTTCATCGCCCGATTGAAACCCGGAGACGGGTTTCTGTTCAGCGGGCGCCTGTTGGAGTTGGTGCGCGTTGAGAACATGACCGCGTACGTGAAAAAGGCGACGGGCAAGAAAGCCGCAGTGCCACGCTGGAATGGTGGGCGGATGCCCCTTTCCAACGAACTGGCAGACGCCGTCGTGGAGAAATTCGATGCCGCTGCCCGGGGCGACTTCAGCAGTCCCGAGATGCACATCGTCAGCCCACTGCTCGAAGTGCAACGGCAATGGTCAGCATTGCCGCGCAAGGACACGCTGTTGGCCGAAGTGCTGAAGTCCCGTGAAGGCTGGCATTTGTTTCTGTACCCCTTCGCCGGGCGGCATGTGCACCTGGGGCTGGCGAGCCTGCTGGCCTGGCGACTGAGCCGCGACACGCCGCTGACGTTCTCCATCGCCGTAAACGACTATGGCTTCGAGTTGCTCAGCGCCACCCCGATCGACTGGAACGAGCGCCTCACGACCCGGCTGTTTTCCGAAGACGAGTTGCTCGCCGATATCATTGCCAGCCTCAACGCCGGTGAACTGGCACTGCGCCGGTTCCGGGAAATCGCACGCATCGCCGGGCTGGTATTTTCGGGCTATCCCGGCGCTCCGAAGAGCAATCGGCAACTGCAGGCCTCCAGCGGTCTGTTCTTCGAAGTGTTCAAACAATACGACGCGGGTAATTTGTTGCTGAGCCAGGCTCAAGAAGAAGTGCTGCGGCAGGAGCTTGATGTTGCCCGTCTTGAGCAAACCCTTAGCCGTATCAACCAACGGACCCTGGATTTACACGTGATCAAACGCCCCACCCCCATGGCCTTTCCGCTGCTGGTCGAGCGAATGCGCGAAAGCCTGAGCACCGAGAAACTCTCCGACCGCATAACGCGCATGGTCAGTGATCTGGAAAAGGCCGCAGGGCCTGAGGTCATGACGTGAGGCCGTACCTCTCCATCCAGCTAGCGGGTGCGGAGCTTTGGTTACTGGCGGACAAAGCCATCTATTACCCCGCCGAGCGTGCGCTACTGATCGCCGACGCCCACTTTGGCAAAGCGGCGGCCTATCGGCGTCTGGGCCAGCCGGTGCCCCATGGCACCACAGACGACAACCTCCAGCGCCTGGATGCCTTGCTGGACAGCTATGACTGCGAGCGGCTGATTTTTCTGGGGGATTTTCTGCACGCCCCGGAATCCCACGCAGCGGGCACTCTGTCCGCCATTCAGGCGTGGCGCGACAAACATCACACCCTGGGCATTACATTGATTCGGGGGAACCACGACAAACGTGCCGGCGACCCGCCCCCGGAGTTGCGCATCGACGTCGTCGAGGAGCCAATGTTCCTCGGGCCCTATGCGCTACAACATGAACCTGACCCGCACCCTGACTTTCATGTCCTGGCGGGCCACGTGCATCCGGCCTACCGGTTATACGGACGCGGACGCCAGCGGTTGCGGTTGCCCTGCTTCTACGTGTTGCCGCGCGTGAGCCTGCTCCCGGCGTTCGGCGCGTTCACAGGGGGCATGAACATCGATCGGGCCGAGAACAGCAAGGTTTACGTGGTGGGGGATGGAGCGGTGTGGGAGGCGGTTTAAGAAAAACCGGACGACGGCATCACGCACTTTTATGGATGAGCGGGCATTACAACAGGAAGTGTCCCGCCGCTGCACAAACAGCGGCGGAGCGGAATCAGGCCACCGGCGCGGGAGGCGGCTCGTCTGGCAATGTAGGCACGCCACCTTCGTCAGGCTGCGGATTTTCGTTCGGGCTATCCGGATCTGGCTGGCCGGGAATGCCTGCGGCAACCATGTTATTGAGGTGCGGATGCGCTAACAGCGACCAAGCCAGCAACCCAACCTGATTGGGACTCGGGTCGGTTACATTGCTGCTGGTGTTGATGTGTCTCTTCATAGGGCACTCCTGAGCGTTGGCCCCAGCCGCATGGTGCGGATGGGAACAGTTCAGTCAATAGAGTGCGAAATCCGAGACAAATTCACTGACGAGGTGACAAACGTCGCGATTACGTGCGTGGGAGGGTAACGCCGCGCTGGCCTTGATACTTGCCGCCACGGTCCTTGTAGGACACTTCACACTCTTCGTCGGATTCCAGGAACAGCATCTGAGCGACGCCTTCATTGGCGTAAATCTTCGCTGGCAACGTCGTGGTGTTGGAAAACTCCAGAGTCACGTGACCTTCCCACTCAGGCTCAAGGGGCGTGACGTTGACGATGATGCCGCAGCGCGCGTAGGTGCTCTTGCCCAGGCAAATCGTCAGGACGTTACGCGGAATGCGAAAATATTCGACGGTGCGAGCCAGTGCAAACGAGTTGGGGGGAATGATGCAGACGTCACTTTTGATGTCGACAAAACTTTTTTCATCGAAATTCTTCGGGTCGACGGTGGCCGAATTGATGTTGGTGAACACCTTGAATTCGTCGGCACAACGTACGTCATAGCCGTAGCTTGAGACACCGAAAGAGATCACCCGATCGGCGCCTTCGCCGCGCACCTGACGCTCCACGAACGGCTCGATCATGCCGTGTTCCTGCGCCATGCGGCGAATCCACTTGTCCGATTTGATGCTCATGGCGGTGTCCTGAATAGCGAGGTGAAAAAGATGTCCGGTATCTTACCGGGCGAACGCTCCGGGTTCAAAGATTGCGCGCCGTGCGCATTAAAGGCGTTGCGCCATACTCAGAAAAAATCGCGAAGAGCCCCTTTGCACATCCGAAAAAAAGGGGTAAGGTGGCTCCACTGTGTTGCTTGTGTCACTGAGAATATCTACACGATGTTGAATTTCGATCCAACCATCTCCAAGAATTTTTCCTGCTCTTTGCACTCAGTCTCGGCCAGGGCACTTCCTGAGTCGCAGTTAACTTTGTCCAAGGAGATACACCATGTCTAATCGCCAAACTGGTACCGTTAAGTGGTTCAACGATGAAAAAGGCTTCGGCTTCATCACTCCACAATCCGGTGACGACCTGTTCGTTCACTTCAAAGCAATCCAATCTGACGGCTTCAAAAGCCTGAAAGAAGGCCAGCAGGTCTCTTTCGTCGCTACCCGCGGCCAGAAAGGCATGCAAGCTGAAGAAGTTCAAGTTATCTAACTTGTACTGATTTGCTTAAAAGACCCCGCCCTCAAAAGCGGGGTTTTTTTATGCCTGTCAGAAAGGCATCCGTGCCCGTCTTTTCTACACCCTTCAGCTTCGATCCTCCACCGCGAAGTGCCGACCCTCTCAGCACATCGCGTCTGTAGCCTTTTTTGATCCAGCGCCTCAATCGTCGCTTTCAGAGATGCTCGGCAACTCCGCAGCTGCGGCTTCCTGCAGCACGATGCGCGCACCCACATGACGGGCCAGTTCCTGATAAACCATCGCGATCTGACTCTCAGGCTCGGCAACCGCCGTCGGCTTGCCGCTATCGGCCTGCTCGCGAATCAGCATGGACAGTGGCAGCGAGGCCAGCAGCTCGACGCCGTACTGCGTCGCCAGCTTCTCCCCGCCGCCTTCGCCAAACAAATGCTCGGCATGCCCGCAGTTTGAGCAGATATGCACGGCCATGTTCTCGACCACACCTAGCACCGGAATGTTGACCTTGCGGAACATCTCAACGCCCTTTTTCGCGTCCAGCAGCGCCAGGTCCTGCGGGGTCGTAACGATGACTGCGCCCGCGACCGGGACTTTCTGGGCGAGGGTCAACTGGATATCGCCAGTGCCCGGCGGCATATCGATGACGAGATAATCGAGATCATTCCAGGCCGTCTGGGTCACGAGCTGCAGCAGCGCGCCGGAGACCATCGGTCCTCGCCAGACCATCGGCGTGTTGTCGTCGGTCAGAAACGCCATGGACATCACCTCAATGCCATGGGCTTCGATGGGCACGAACCACTTCTGATCCTTGATCTTCGGGCGTGTGCCCTCGGCAATGCCAAACATCACACCCTGGCTGGGGCCATAGATGTCGGCGTCGAGAATACCCACGCGAGCGCCTTCGCGCGACAGCGCCAACGCCAGGTTTGCCGCCGTCGTGGACTTGCCCACGCCACCCTTGCCCGACGCGACGGCAACGATGTTCTTCACGTTGGCCAAACCGGGGATCTGCCCGAGGGCTTTGTGCGGGTGAATCACTGACGCGACCTGAACACTGGCCGATGCGACGCCGTCCAGCCCTTCAATTGCCATCTGCAGCGTCTGCGCCCAGCCGTTTTTGAACAACGCGGCCGCGTAACCCAGTTCCAACTGGACGGTCACGCGATTCCCATCGATCTCGATGGCGCGCACGCACCCGGCGCTGACCGGGTCTTGATTCAAATAAGGGTCGGTGTACTGGCGAAGGACGGCTTCCACCGTTGCGCGATTGACGGCGCTCATGGGTGACTCCCCTGAAAGAGTGACTAAAACAGGCGGCCATCCTACCTCTTATGTCCGACAAGGGCGCGATGACGTTTCCCTTCAATCCTTGAAGCAGATTCCGACATGCCGCGCGGGATGAAAAAAAACGCTCAGACCTTTATAGTGGCCGACCTCCGTTTCACTTCAAGTAGCCGAGCCCAATGTCCGAGCCACGCAAGATTCTCGTCACCAGCGCCCTGCCCTATGCCAATGGTTCCATTCACCTTGGCCACATGCTCGAGTACATCCAGACCGACATGTGGGTGCGCTTTCAGAAGCACCGCGGCAACCAGTGCATTTATGTGTGTGCGGACGACGCCCATGGTTCGGCAATCATGCTGCGCGCCGAAAAAGAAGGCATCACGCCTGAGCAGCTGATCGCCAATGTGCAGGCCGAGCACAGCGCCGACTTCGCAGACTTCCTGGTGGATTTCGACAATTTCCACTCGACCCACGCTGACGAAAACCGCGAACTGTCGAGCCTGATCTACACTCGCCTTCGCGACGCCGGCCATATCGCCACACGCTCGGTGACACAGTATTTCGACCCGGAAAAGAAAATGTTCCTGGCCGACCGCTTCATCAAAGGCACCTGCCCGAAATGCGGCACCGAAGACCAATACGGCGACAACTGCGAGAAGTGCGGCGCCACCTACGCCCCGACTGATCTGAAGGACCCGAAGTCCGCGATCTCCGGCGCGACGCCAGTGCTTCGAGACTCCAAGCATTTCTTCTTCGACCTGCCTGCGTTCGACGCCATGCTCAAGGGCTGGACGCGAAGCGGCACGTTGCAGGACGCCGTGGCGAACAAGCTCTCCGAGTGGCTGGACTCCGGTCTGCAGCAGTGGGACATCTCCCGCGACGCGCCGTATTTCGGCTTCGAGATTCCCGATGAGCCGGGCAAGTACTTCTACGTGTGGCTGGATGCTCCGATCGGCTACATGGCGAGCTTCAAGAACCTGTGCGCCCGCCGTCCGGAGCTGGACTTCGACGCGTTCTGGCACAAGGACTCGACCACCGAGCTCTACCACTTCATCGGCAAAGACATCGTTAATTTCCATGCCTTGTTCTGGCCAGCAATGCTCGAAGGCTCGGGCTTCCGCAAGCCTACCGGTATCAACGTGCACGGCTACCTGACCGTCAATGGCCAGAAGATGTCGAAATCCCGCGGCACCTTCATCAAGGCGCGTACGTACCTTGAACACTTGTCGCCGGAATACCTGCGGTACTACTACGCGGCCAAGCTGGGCCGTGGCGTCGACGATCTGGACCTGAACCTTGAAGACTTCGTGCAAAAGGTCAACTCTGACCTGATCGGTAAAGTGGTGAACATCGCCAGCCGTTGCGCGGGCTTCATTCACAAAGGCAATGCGGGCTTGCTGGTTGCCGGTAATGCAGAACCCGAATTGACCGATGCGTTTCACGCCGCAGCGCCGAGCATTGCCGAGGCGTACGAGGCGCGTGATTTTGCGCGGGCGATGCGTGAGATCATGGCGCTGGCCGACCGCGCCAACGCCTGGATCGCGGACAAGGCGCCCTGGTCGCTGGCCAAGCAGGAAGGCAAACAGGACGAGGTTCAGGCGATCTGCGCCCTGGGCATCAACCTGTTCCGTCAGTTGGTGATCTTTCTGAAGCCCGTGCTGCCCCATCTTGCCGCGGACGCCGAGCAGTTCCTCAACGTGGCGCCGCTGACGTGGAATGATCACCAGACCCTGCTGAGCAATCATCAGCTCAACCCGTTCCAGCCGCTGATGACCCGTATTGACCCCGTAAAGGTGCAAGCCATGACCGACGCATCGAAAGAAGACCTGGCCGCAAGCGCCACTGATACAGGTGCGGCACCACAGGGTAACGGTGAGCTGACGAAAGACCCACTCTCCCCCGAGATCGACTTTGACGCCTTCGCGGCGATTGATTTGCGTGTCGCGCTGATCGAGAAAGCCGAGCACGTCGAAGGTGCCGACAAGCTGCTGCGCTTGACCCTGGATATCGGCGACGAGAAGCGCAACGTCTTCTCCGGCATCAAGAGCGCGTACCCGAACCCGTCCGAGCTGGAGGGCCGACTGACCATGATGATCGCCAACCTGAAGCCGCGGAAGATGCGCTTCGGCATCTCGGAAGGCATGGTCATGGCGGCGGGTCCCGGCGGTGAGGAGATTTACCTGCTGAGCCCTGACAGCGGCGCCAAGCCGGGCCAGCGCATCAAGTAATCCGCCCCGAACCGTACCATTCTGCACGTTATCGACGGCCCGCTCGGGTCGTCGATCTGGTCCAAGCATGAGCCTGATTCAGCGCATCGACGCCCTGTTGCCGCAAACTCAATGCGGGAAGTGCGGCCATCCAGGTTGCAAGCCGTACGCCGAGGGCGTGGCGACCGGCGAAGCCATCAACAAGTGTCCACCCGGTGGCGATGAGACCATTGCAGCGCTGGCTCGACTGCTCGATGTGCCCGTCCTGCAACTCGATATCGAGCGTGGCAGCGCGCCGGCGCAAGTGGCTTTCATCCGTGAGGCAGAGTGCATCGGTTGCACCAAGTGCATTCAGGCCTGCCCTGTGGACGCCATCGTTGGCGCCGCCAAACTGATGCACACCGTCATCGTTGACGAGTGCACGGGCTGCGACCTGTGCGTTGCCCCCTGCCCGGTCGACTGCATCGACATGCTTCCGTTGCCGGCGGACTCCGTGCCTTTCATTGGCGGTCACGCCACGGATGAGACGCAGCGAGCCGCCAGAGCCGTCAAACGCAGTCGTGGACGGCATCGCTTCGACGCGCGCGCCGACCGGATACAACGCGAAGAACAGCGACGCCAGACCGAGCGCCTGGCCCGGCAGCAAAGGACTGGCATGCCTGCCGCGACTGCGACTGCGCAGCCAAATCCGGCGCAGGCTGCCCTGGCACGCCTCCGCGCAACGCCATCGAATGGGAGTGACACTGCCTTGAAGCAGGCTCGCGCACAGGTCGCCATGAGCAGAGCGCAACTGTTGAAATCGCTGAAAGCCTTTGGTCACCCGCCCATCGCCGAACACGCCGCGCAGCTCGTGCAATTGCAGCGCAGTCTTGACGAGGCCGAGCAGGCGCTCGCTCGATTGCAGCACCCGGCGCCGACAGCACCGTCTTCTCAGGAAACACCCACGCCATGAACGCCGTAAAACGCCTCGAGATCTTTCGTCGTTTGCACGAAGACAATCCCGACCCCAAAACCGAACTGGCCTACACCACGCCGTTCGAGTTACTGATCGCCGTCATCCTTTCGGCGCAGGCTACCGACGTCAGCGTCAACAAGGCCACGGCACGCCTGTACCCGGTCGCCAATACACCCCAGGCGATTTACGCATTAGGTGTCGAGGGTCTGTCTGCCTACATCAGGACCATCGGTCTGTATAACAGCAAGGCCCGGAACGTGATCGAAACGTGCCGCCTGCTGATGGAACGACACGATGGGGAGGTGCCGCAGAGCCGTGAGGCCCTTGAAGCGCTCCCCGGTGTGGGCCGCAAGACCGCGAACGTAGTGTTGAACACGGCGTTTCGCCAACTGGCGATGGCCGTCGACACGCACATCTTCCGTGTCAGCAACCGCACCGGCATCGCGCCCGGGAAGAATGTGGTGGAAGTTGAAACCAGGCTGATGAAGTTCGTGCCCAGGGATTACCTCATGGACGCGCACCACTGGCTGATCCTTCACGGGCGTTACGTCTGTATCGCGCGTAAGCCGCGATGCGGAAGTTGCCGGATCGAGGACCTGTGCGAGTACAAGGCGAAGACCTCGGACGATTGAACGATAGCGTCTGAGGGCTTCGATCGATATAAAAAAACGTTTTTACCCGCGCAGTTTTTGTCGCTATAAGGAGCGCCAACGACTATTCACGCCTGAGGCTGAATCATGAGCGATGAAAAAGACACCATCGAAGTTGACGATGACTTCGTGATTGAAGAACCGGAAGAAGTCACGCCCGTACCAGCAGAGACCGCCAAGACCAATCTCAGCAAGCGCCGCACCATCGATAACATGCTCGAAGAGCGTCGCCTGCAACGACAGCTTGCGGATTATGATTTCGATTTCTGACGCTCATTCCAGGCGCTGTGCCTGAAGCCTCTCCAGACAGAGAGGCCTGGGCAACAGCCATGAGCGCATAGCGCTGCGTCGCAGCACCGCATTGCTCAGCCATCAAACAAGCCCGTTGCGCTGCGCGAGCTCGATGAGGTCGACCAGCGAATGCGCATTAAGTTTGAGCAACAGGCGCGTTTTATAGGTGCTGACGGTTTTGTTGCTCAGGAACATGCCGTCGGCGATCTCCTTGTTGGTCTTGCCTCGCGCCAACTGCTGCAGCACCATCATCTCCCTTCCGGAAAGACGGTCCACCATCTCCGCCTCACTGGCATTGCCCAGACTGGATCGCACCGTATGCAGCGCCTGATTGGGGAAGTAACTGTAGCCGGACAACACCGCTTTGATGGCGCTGAGCAATTCCGTCAGATCCTGCTGCTTGCAGACATAACCCGCCGCGCCAGCCTGCATGCACCGCATTGAAAAATGCCCGGGTGCCTGGGAAGTCAGAATCAGCACTTTGAAAGCCAGTGTCATTGCCGACAATCGGGCGATAACCTCCAGGCCGTCAAGCTTGGGGATACCGATGTCCAGAATGACAATGTCCGGCAGGTGCTCGCGCGCCAGTTGTAACGCATCCACGCCGTTATCCGTCTCGGCAATGACTTCGTAGCCATGACGTTCCATCAACATGCGTACGGCGAGCCTAATGACAGGGTGATCATCCACGATCAACACTTTATTCATGAGCAGTCCATTCTTCGCTGTTCGAATTTTCAGAGCCCGCACAATAGCTTAGTCGTTTAGTGCTTTGCATGGCGCTCCTCCCTGCAGACCAGCAGGCAAAGACCTTTCTCACTCAACCAACAGAAAAATCCTACAAAACCTGCCCTATCCGCACTATTTGCAACAATGTTCAATCACGTATCAGTACGTGACAGCATAATTTACGAGATCGCAAGCGGTTATTTTTCAATCCTGAATACGCTGTGCATTTTGGCGATATGAATGCAGGCGGCCTGCTCATGCTGCCCCAACGTCGAGCGGCAACACGCAGCCGCCGTCGACGGCTTTCATTATCAGGAAAAACTAAGGCTTTCGTGATGCCATTGAAATCGGCTTCCTTTGAAGAGGTGACTCATGCAGCCGGTTAGCCCGTCGACCTTGAGCGTTATGGCCTCAGCATATGCCCATCTCACCGGACCGCCAGTAAACAAAAATCATGAAATATTGCAGGTCATGTGAGAGCGGGCCACAGGCACACACTTGCTTAACGTGTACTGGAATAATCGAAGGGTTTCATTACATATCAAAATTTCGAAATGACCTACATTGAATTCAGAAATATCCGAATCGGCGAGACAAATTAGCAACGCTTATTTCCGTCAGGCGTTGGTGAAGAGAGCAAAAGCAGTGACATTACTAGATGACCTGCGCAGTGTGCAGGTCAATCAATGCTGACCGCATTGCGCCACTTCACGGAACTGTAGGGCTGACCCGCCTTTCACGTAATACTATTCACCGCATAACTTCCAGCGCTTTCAAGCCATTCCAGAAAAATACTACATAATTACCGGACCCTTATGACAAACATAAACACCACCCAAAGCTTTTAAAAAACTGAACCGACGGTTTTTCAGCTTTTTACTTGCCAAACCTATTACCAGTCGTTACTTTTTGATAACACTCTCGTTCAGCCCATTGTTAGTTAGTGCCTTTCTTCACCCTATAAGATTATTGCGTTTATATATCTGCATCTTTGCGGTAATTCAGGCACTGACTGCATCGGCCGAACAAGCCATTCCGTGTTTAAACGCGCTCACGCGTAAACGTCCCCTGTGTCTAAGGCTGTTTACATTGATATGTTCAAAGGAACCTACCATGACCAAGAAAATAAAGTACGCCCTCGGCGCCAGCAGTGACCCTGTCAAACTCGCCGAGGCGGTAGAGCGGTACGTTTCTCAGGGTGGCGTCATCAACGTGATTGCAGAAGGCGAGTCGCGGGAAACCGAAGCGTGCAGGCAGACTCGGGAAGCCGATCCCGACGCTGAGCGGTGTACCAAGATCGATCTGCTCAAGGGGCTTGTGGCAAAGGGTGCCGGCGTCGCAGCGCTGCAATACTCCCTGCGCATGAACCAGAAGGACATCAAGCGGCTGGCCAACGAGAACGGCCTGAAGATTCGTTGCTGCCAGCCTGTTCGTCGTTCACGCACTTCCCGGCAACGAGCGCCGGCAACAATAGACGACGCTACTGCCGGGCATGCCATGCATTACTCAGCGTTGGGCTATACCGTTCCCGAAATTGCTCAACTATTGGGTATTGGCGTGCGCGATGTCCTCGACATCGGTAAAGCCTATCGTTTTGAGTTCCGAACAACTTCCCGCGAAGATTCAGGCGAGAAAAACGCTGGCGACGACGCCGATTGCCCCCGTGGCTCATGAGCGATAACCAAGGGCACGACCGCGTTGTTTGACGCGTAGAAAGGAAAGAATTAATCGGGTCAGCGTTAACGCAGGAAGTGATGGCGTTAAACCGGCCATCTCACAGCAAGGGAGGCAAGTGATGAGTGCAGCCCCGGACGGGGCTGCACCTCGGTCATACGCTTGCTCAGAACAACTTGCGGCCGTTGTTCGCCGCGATACGCATGCGCAGCGCGTTGAGCTTGATGAAACCGGCAGCATCGGCCTGGTTGTAAGCCCCGCCGTCTTCTTCAAAGGTTGCGATGTTGGCGTCGAACAGGGAATCGTCGGACTTGCGACCGGTCACGATCACGTTGCCCTTATACAGCTTCAAGCGCACGACACCATTCACGTGGGCCTGCGAGGCATCAATCATTTGCTGCAGCATCAGACGCTCAGGGCTCCACCAGTAGCCGGTGTAGATCAGGCTGGCGTACTTGGGCATCAGTTCATCCTTGAGGTGAGCGACTTCACGGTCCAGGGTGATCGATTCGATCGCACGGTGAGCGCGAAGCATGATGGTGCCGCCCGGGGTCTCGTAGCAGCCGCGGGACTTCATGCCGACGTAGCGGTTCTCGACGATGTCCAGACGACCGATGCCGTGCTCGCCGCCAATGCGGTTCAGCGTGGCAAGAACGGTAGCCGGGGTCATCTCGACGCCGTCCAGCGCAACGATGTCGCCGTTGCGGTAGGTCAGCTCCAGAAACTGTGCCTTGTCCGGCGCGTTCTCCGGCGACACTGTCCAGCGCCACATGTCTTCTTCGTGCTCGGTCCAGGTGTCTTCCAGCACGCCGCCTTCATAGGAGATGTGCAGCAAGTTCGCGTCCATCGAGTACGGGGATTTCTTCTTGCCGTGACGTTCGATCGGGATTGCGTGCTTCTCGGCGTAGTCCATCAGCTTCTCGCGGGACAACAGGTCCCACTCGCGCCATGGAGCGATCACTTTCACGCCAGGCTTCAGCGCATAAGCGCCCAATTCGAAGCGGACCTGGTCGTTGCCTTTGCCTGTAGCGCCGTGGGAAATGGCGTCAGCGCCGGTTTCGTTGGCGATTTCGATAAGACGTTTGGCGATCAGCGGACGCGCAATGGAAGTACCCAGCAGGTACTCGCCTTCGTAGACAGTGTTGGCGCGGAACATCGGGAACACGAAATCACGCACGAATTCTTCGCGCAGGTCGTCGATGTAGATTTCTTTGACGCCCATGGCTTGTGCCTTGGCGCGTGCCGGCTCGACTTCTTCGCCCTGACCCAGGTCAGCGGTGAAGGTCACCACCTCGCAGTTGTACGTATCTTGCAGCCACTTGAGGATTACCGAAGTATCCAGGCCACCGGAATACGCGAGAACTACCTTGTTTACGTCCGCCATGCCATCACTCCAACGCGTTGTACGGAAAGCCGACGAGTTTACCGTTCACGCGCAGGAATTTACAGTGTCGCGACAGCTTCTGACGGCAAAGCGACAGATTCTGTCAGTCAGACGACTTGAAGCCCATCCTCAAGAGGTCTTGGCGGGTGCCGCACTGGCGGCTGTCGCAGGCGCCGGCGATGGAGCGGGTGCAGCGACAGGCGGCATAGCGGGTGTCTGCTGCGCCACGCGTTCAAGGTGGATATTCACACGGCGGTTGCGCGCACGGTTGGCATTGTTGGTGTTGGGCGCCAGCGGGTACTGCTCGCCATGGAAGCGCAGGGTGATCTGTTCTTCCGGGACGCCCTGGGCCTTGAGGTAGTCCATGACGGACAGCGCCCGACGCCGCGACAGATCACGGTTGGTCAGCCGGTTGCCGCTGTTGTCGGAGTGGCCGTCGAGTTCCACATGATTGACGGTCGGATCAGCCTTCATATAAGCCAGCACGGTGTCCAGCTTGCGTTTGGCGGAAGCGTCCAGCTCAATGCCGCCGCCGGGAAAGCCGATCTCGGACTGGCGCACTTGTTCGAAATTCATTGGCAACAGCTTCGCCGTACAGACTTGAAACTCACCGTAAGCCTTGCTGAATTTGACCGGCAACAGACGGACTTCCATCGCGCCGCCACCGTCGCGCAGGGAATGACGAATCACCGGGCTGCGCCCTTCCATCAGCCCTGCGATAAGCCGCGTGGCCTGGGCTTGATTGGTATTGAACGGGATCTCGCCATTGCCGACTTTCACCGCGCCCAGATTGAGGTCACTGCGACCCGGCTGCCAGGGCGCTGCCGCTGCAATCAGCGTCGCCGATCCGGACGCCAGGCTGTAGCCATTCGCCTTCAGTCGAAACGTGGGCTGCTCACCCGCGCGACGTACGAATTCCCCTGCACCGAAATCAGCGATCGGCTGGGTCAGCCGGCACTCGAACTGATCACCTTCCACCTTCCACTCAATGTTCTCCAGACGGGTCTGGAATGTGAGCGCCATGGCCGGCAGGCTGGCAAACGCGCTGAGCAGGGCTAGATATCGCTGGCGCACGGGCGGCTCCACTAAATTCACGTGTAACAAGATTTATGATCTGACACGTGGCTATCGGTAACTTCCCGCGAAACTTGATAGCGAGTGCCTGGAGGAGTCTTTTCCGGTAGCATTCCCAGCGAGTTTGACCCGCCTGGAATCCCCAATGTCCGAACGCCTGACCCTCCTGCGACCCGACGACTGGCATATCCATCTTCGAGATGGCGCTGTATTGCCTCACACCGTCGCCGACGTAGCGCGCACTTTTGGCCGCGCGATCATCATGCCGAACCTCGTGCCGCCGGTCCGCAACGCGGAGCAAGCGGACGCCTACCGTCAGCGCATCCTAGCCGCGCGCCCGCCAGGCAGCCGCTTCGAGCCGCTGATGGTGCTTTACCTGACCGACCTGACGCAGCCCCAAGAGATTCGCGCCGCGAAGGTCAGTGGTTTCGTGTATGCCGCCAAGCTGTACCCGGCAGGCGCGACCACCAACTCCGACTCGGGCGTGACCAGTGTCGACAAGATCTTCGCGGTGCTTGAGGCCATGGCTGAAGTGGGCCTGCCTCTGCTCATCCACGGCGAAGTGACCCGCGGCGATATCGATGTCTTCGACCGCGAAAAGATTTTCATCGATGAACACATGCGTCGTGTCGTCGAGCGTTTCCCGACGCTGAAAGTGGTGTTCGAACACATCACCACCGCCGACGCCGTGCAGTTCGTCAATGAAGCGTCAGCCAATGTGGGAGCCACTATCACGGCGCACCACCTGCTGTATAACCGCAACCACATGCTGGTGGGCGGTATCCGGCCGCACTTTTATTGCCTGCCGATCCTCAAGCGCAATACCCATCAGGTCGCGCTGCTTGATGCGGCCACCAGCGGCAACAGCAAGTTCTTCCTCGGGACTGACTCGGCGCCTCATGCGCAGCACGCCAAGGAGGCAGCCTGCGGTTGCGCCGGCTGCTACACCGCGTTTGCGGCCATCGAGCTTTACGCCGAGGCGTTCGAATCACGCAATGCGCTGGACAAGCTCGAAGGTTTTGCCAGTCTGCACGGTCCGGCCTTCTACGGCCTGCCCGCCAACACCGACACCATTACCCTGGTTCGTGACGAGTGGACGGCGCCCGCCAGCCTGCCGTTTGGCGAGCTTTCTGTTATTCCGCTGCGCGCCGGTGAACAACTGCGCTGGCGCCTGCTTGAGGAACACGCGTGAGCGAAGATCATTACGAAGACGAGCAAGAAGGCTCCGGCGGCGGTACAGGCTCCCGGCATCCGATGGCTGCGCGTTTTCGCGGTTACCTGCCCGTTGTCGTTGACGTAGAAACGGGTGGATTCAACTGCGCCACCGATGCGTTGCTGGAGATCGCCGCCACCACCATCGGCATGGACGAGAAAGGCTTTGTCTTTCCAGACCACACGTATTTCTTTCGTGTCGAACCGTTCGAGGGCGCCAATGTTGAAGCCGCGGCGCTGGAGTTCACCGGCATCAAGCTGGATCACCCGCTGCGTATGGCGGTGAGTGAAGAAACGGCGCTGACGGACATCTTTCGCGGTATCCGCAAGGCGCTGAAAGCCAATGGCTGCAAGCGTGCGATCCTGGTCGGTCACAACGCCAGCTTCGATCTGGGCTTTCTCAACGCAGCGGTAGCGCGGCTGGACATGAAGCGTAACCCGTTCCACCCCTTTTCCAGCTTCGACACGGCGACGCTGGCGGGCCTGGCATACGGTCAGACGGTCCTCGCGAAGGCCTGTCAGTCCGCGGACATCGATTTCGACGGCCGGGAGGCCCATTCGGCCCGTTACGACACCGAAAAGACGGCTGAGCTGTTCTGCGGCATCGTCAACCGCTGGAAAGAAATGGGCGGCTGGCACGACTTCGACGACTGAGTCGATGGTGTTGCACCCTAAAAGAACCGGCCCACGTGGCCGGTTTTTTATGGGCTGGATTCCTGGCGGTGACCAGCCTGAAATCGTCGGCGCCTGGACTGGCCCCTTCCCGGCTAAGCCGGTCCCACTAAAAGCATCGCATCCAGCCAGCAGGACCGGCTTCGCGCGGGAAGGCCTCTTCATAAAAGCATGCAGTGGGGCCGGCTTCATCCGGGAGCTTTTATTTGCCTGCGCGTATAGCCCAGATGACGTATTCGGAAAATCAGCTATACATGCAAAGTCCCAACAAATTTTGCCCCACATACGATCTGACCGCTCATCGGCGGTCATGCGAAGAAGGCGGAGTAGTTTTGACAAGCATTCTCATTAACATTAGTATCCCTCGCATTGAGCCAATCACTCAGCGACGGTTTCTTATATGTATGTCTGCCTCTGCCAAGGTGTTACCGACGGACAAATCCGTGAAGCAATCATGGAAGGATGCTGCAGCTATCGTGACGTCCGCGAAACGCTGGGTGTCGCCAGTAAGTGTGGGAAATGTGCCTGCCTAGCCAAGGAAGTGGTGCGTGAAACCCTGACCGAGCTGCAATCCAGTCATGCCGCCCTTGCCTATCCCGCAGAATTTTCAGCCGCCTGATTCAACGCTTTCAAATGAAACCGGACCTTGTCCGGTTTTTTTATGCCTTTAATTCAATTGCTTAGCGACGAGATGCGGAACACAAACATTCTTATTCCTATTTATTTTCACTTATTATTCAATAACTTAGGTTTGACAGAGTTATATCAGGGGCTCAGACTTGCCGCCAGCATTACCCATATCTACGACGGGACCCGATCATGAAAGGCGACATCACAGTCATCCAGCATCTCAACAAGATCCTCGGTAACGAGCTGGTCGCAATCAATCAGTACTTCCTGCATGCGCGCATGTATGAGGATTGGGGCCTGAACAAGCTGGGCAAGCACGAGTACCATGAATCCATCGACGAGATGAAGCACGCTGACAAGTTGATCAAGCGCATCCTGTTTCTGGAAGGCCTGCCGAATCTGCAGGACCTGGGCAAGATCCTGATCGGCGAACACACCAAGGAAATGCTTGAGTGTGACCTGCGCATCGAGCGCAAAGGCCACGCCGACCTGAAAGCCGCCATCGCGCACTGCGAAACCGTTGGCGACTTCGGCAGCCGCGAGATGCTGGAAGACATTCTGGAATCGGAAGAAGAGCACATCGACTGGCTGGAAACCCAGCTGGGGCTGATCGATAAGGTGGGTATCGAAAACTACCTGCAATCGCAGATGGGCGAAGAGGACTGATTTTCGTCCCCGACAACGCCCAATAAAAAGCCCCGCATCTCGACAGAGAGCGGGGCTTTTTTACGGCTGCCGAAATCAGGCAGTGGTGTTCTTCGCAACAGCGGCTTTGACCAGCTCCTGCAGCGAACCGTCGGCCTGCATTTCAGTGATGATGTCACTGCCGCCGACCAGCTCACCGCCGACCCACAGCTGCGGGAAGGTAGGCCAGTTGGCGTACTTCGGCAGGTTGGCACGGATTTCCGGGTTTTGCAGGATATCGACGTAGGCGAACTTTTCGCCACAGGCCATCAGTGCCTGGGAAGCCTTGGCCGAGAAGCCGCACTGTGGGGCATTCGGAGCGCCTTTCATGTAAAGCAGAACGGTGTTGCTGGCAATCTGGTCTTTGATCGTTTCGATAATATCCATGGAGCACCTCGGCTAAACTTTACGACTGTATGTGTCGACACGGTGCCGCATTCTAAACGATTCCCTAGCATAACGCTCGGTCTTGGCCTTCATCGACTCGTGAAGATGATGGCCGTCATGCCGCTGCGACCGTCACCGGCACGCCATTGAGCACGGCGTTCCCGGAAATCGCATCCAGCGCCCGCTCGTCGGTCAGGTCATTCGCGCTTTCGCCCGGCTGGGCCGTCGCAATGTCCATTTTCACGCCTGGCCGGCCGTGGCCCCAGCCATGGGGCAGGCTGACGACGCCGCGCATCATCTCCGCACTGCCCATCACTTCGACCTCGATCACGCCTACCCGCGAGCTGACCCTCACCCGCTGACCGTCCATTAAACCCCGGCTGAGCAAGTCGTCGGGGTGCATCAGCAACTGATGGCGCGGCTTGCCTTTTACCAGACGATGGTAATTGTGCATCCAGGAGTTATTACTGCGCACATGGCGTCGGCCGATGAGCATTAAATCATCGGCTTGAGGTAAGGGTCGAGCAGCGAAACGGGCGAGGTCGGCAAGAATCACCGCAGGCGCGGCCTGCACGCGCTGGTTGGCCGTTTTCAGGCGCGCGGCCAGGTTCGGCTTGAGCGGGCCCAGGTCCAGACCGTGGGGATGCTGGGCCAGTGTTTGCAACGACAATTTCTGCGAGGATGCCTCGCCGTAAAGCCCGGCGCGCAGACCGCGATCGACCATGGCCGCCGGCGGCATCGTCGGTTTAAGCTCGCGGCCGGTTTTCACCGCGAACGCTTGAGCCAGGCCCACGAAAATTTCCCAGTCGTGCAGCGCGCCGGGCGGCTTGGGGAGAATCGCACGGTTGAAGCGGGTGACGTTGCGCACCGCGAACATGTTGAAGGTCGTGTCGTAGTGGTCGTTTTCCAGTGCAGAGGTCGACGGCAAGATAAGGTCAGCGTGCCGAGTGGTCTCGTTGATGTACAAATCGACGCTGACCATGAACTCAAGGCCCTCAAGTGCCATGTCGAGCCGACGACCATTGGGCGTCGACAATACCGGGTTGCCGGCCACGGTTATCAGCGCCCTCACCTGCCCTTCGCCCGGCGTCAGCATTTCCTCGGCCAGTGCAGAAACAGGCAGTTCACCGCCGTACTCGGGCAACTGTGAAACGCGGCTCTGCCAGCGGTTGAAGCTGCCCCCGGAAGTCGATGCCACCAAGTCCAGTGCAGGCTCGGTGCACAGTGCGCCGCCGACGCGATCAAGATTACCGGTGACCAGATTGATCAATTGCACCAGCCAGTGGCACAGCGTGCCAAACGCCTGGGTGGAAATGCCCATGCGCCCGTAACACACCCCGCTTTTGGCAGCGGCAAAGTCCCGCGCGAGCTGTCGGATCTGCTCGGCAGGCACGCCGCAACGAGGGCTCATGGCGTCGGCATTCATTTCGCTGATCGCCGTGCGCACATCGTCCAGGCCATCGATCGCAAGATGAGTTTCACGGGTCAGGCCTTCGGCGAACAGCGTGTGCAACACGCCGAACAGAAACGCCGCGTCGCCGCCCGGACGGATAAAGAGGTGCTGGTCGGCAATGGCGGCGGTCTCACTGCGGCGCGGATCGACCACAACCACCTTGCCACCGCGGGCTTGAATGGCCTTGAGGCGCTTCTCGACATCAGGCACGGTCATGATGCTGCCGTTCGACGCCAGCGGATTGCCACCGAGGATGAGCATGAAATCGGTGTGATCGATGTCAGCGATAGGCAGCAACAGGCCGTGGCCATACATCAAATGACTGGTCAGGTGATGAGGCAACTGGTCAACAGAGGTAGCGGAGTAGCGATTACGGGTTTTCAGCAACCCGAGGAAATAATTGCTGTGGGTCATCAGCCCATAGTTATGCACGCTGGGATTGCCCTGGTACACCGCCACCGCGTTCTGGCCATGACGCGCTTGAATGTCGGCCAGGCGCTCGGCAATCAGATCAAATGCGGCCTGCCACTCGATCGGCTGCCAGTCGTTGCCAATGCGCTGCATGGGACGCTTGAGGCGATCGGGATCGTTCTGGATATCCTGGAGTGCGACTGCTTTGGGGCAGATGTGCCCGCGGCTGAACGTGTCCTGCGCATCCCCCTTGATCGAGGTGATCAGCAGAGTGGCGTCGTCTTGCAGGGTGGTTTCGAGGGTGAGGCCACAGATCGCCTCGCACAGGTGGCAGGCACGGTGGTGGAGAGTCTTGGTCATCGCCAGTCTCGAGTTTTTATAGGGCGATCAACTCGATCGCGGATACAAAACTATGGGACTTGCCCGGGCGATGCGCCAGAAATGTCAGTGCCGTGAATCAGACAGCATCAGGCGAGCCGATAGCTCGCCCGATCAGGAAAGATCCCTCAGGATCCGGTACCGCCGATGGGTGTCACCACCTTGCGCTGCATCTGCACTTCATGAACGGTTTCGATCTGTTCCTGGGACAGCTGGACGCCGGTGAGTTCGCCGATCAGTCGCCAGTGTTCGTCGAGTCCGGCACTGATGGTTGCCATGCGATCAATCATGCGACGCCCCGCAGAGCGCGTGACCTCGTCTTCGCTGCGCATCAGTTCGAACGACATCGACGTCATGGACGCCGTGAGGTGCGTGAGGGTTCGAGCCGTAAGCCCGAGCAGTTCCGTCAGTTGTTGCTCTTTTGAATCCATTCCCCACCTCTTTAGGAGGACATAAGCGGCCTTTATAACCCACGCCGATGGTTTAGGAAACGTCCGGGTTTCCGTGGCGTGAAGCATGTCGCATAAGGCTGCGCAGTGGTTTGCGACTGTTACGGATCAGGCAGCAATCGAGGCGATGCCGGAGGGCGTCACACACGATGCGTCAGATCAGGACTAATGCGATGGCGAATGGCCTTCGCAGAGCTGCAACTGTAGCACTTCGTTACATGAAAAGCGTCCTGCGAACGCCGCTTTCAGGCGACCGAACGTCCGACCGCCATTTTCCATCACGCCGGGCCTTGGCATCAGGCGACATTTTCTTATACCCTCGCGCCTTCCCTATTCGTCGCCCCGTGCGGCTTTCGCCGCAGGTCTCGCCCGTTTTTCCCCTAAAACCCGGCTTTGAGGATCTGCGGTCTGTTGCAGACAAGGTAGTTAATGATGAGCGCAAGGCACTTTCTCTCGATGATGGACTACACCCCCGCTGAGCTGGTCGGGGTGATTCGTCGCGGCGTTGAGCTGAAGGACCTGCGAAATCGAGGCGTGCTCTTCGAGCCACTGAGGGGGCGCGTTCTGGCAATGATCTTCGAGAAATCCTCGACGCGGACTCGGGTTTCCTTCGAGGCCGGAATGATCCAGCTCGGCGGTCAGGCCATCTTTCTCTCTCCTCGGGACACCCAGCTGGGCCGTGGCGAACCGATCGCCGATGGCGCACGGGTCATGTCCCGGATGGTCGATGCGGTCATGATCCGCACCTTCGCCCATAGCAACCTCACCGAGTTCGCAGCGCATTCCCGTGTGCCGGTGATCAACGGCCTGTCCGATGACCTTCATCCCTGCCAGCTGCTTGCCGACATGCAGACATTCCTCGAACACCGCGGCTCCATCCAGGGCAAGACCGTGGCGTGGATCGGCGACGGCAACAACATGTGCAACAGCTATATAGAAGCCGCGATTCAGTTCGATTTTCAGCTGCGCATCGCCTGTCCGGAAGGCTACGAACCCAGTGCGCATTTCATGGCTCTGGCCGGCGACCGCGTGACCCTGACCCGCGACCCGCATGAAGCGGTGCAAGGCGCGCATCTGGTCAGTACCGATGTGTGGACGTCCATGGGGCAGGAAGAAGAAGCCGCCAGGCGTCTGGCCCTGTTCAAGCCCTTCCAGGTGACCCGCGAGATGCTGGACCGCGCCGCTGACGACGTGATTTTCATGCACTGCCTGCCCGCGCACCGTGGCGAAGAGATCAGCGACGATCTGCTGGACGATCAGCGTTCCGTGGCGTGGGATCAGGCGGAGAACCGGCTGCATGCACAGAAGGCCCTGCTCGAGTTCCTCGTGGCCCCGGCCTACACAGCGGCATGAGCCATCCCCTGCTGCTGACACTGCATGACCTTGCCTGTGGCTATGGGGACCAACGCGTGGTGCAGAACCTCAATCTGCACCTGAACGCGGGTGATATCGGCTGCCTGCTGGGTTCTTCCGGCTGCGGTAAGACCACCACATTGCGCGCCATCGCCGGGTTTGAGCCTGTGCATCACGGCCAGATCACGCTGGCGGGCGAAGTCATCTCCCGCGCCGGATTCACCCTGGCACCAGAGAAACGCCGCATTGGCATGGTGTTTCAGGACTACGCCCTGTTCCCGCACCTCACGGTCGCTGACAACATCGCCTTCGGCATCCGCAATCACCCTCGTCAGAAGCAGGTGGTTCGGGAAATGCTGGCGCTTGTGAATCTGGGCGCACTGGGCGCGCGCCATCCCCACGAGCTTTCCGGTGGGCAGCAGCAACGTGTGGCGCTGGCTCGTGCCTTGGCACCGGAGCCGCAGTTGCTGCTACTGGATGAGCCGTTTTCGAATCTGGATGGCGAACTGCGTCGACGCTTGAGCCACGAGGTACGTGACATTCTCAAAGCCCGGGGCACGAGTGCGATTCTGGTGACACACGACCAGGAAGAGGCATTCGCCGTGAGCGACCACGTTGGCGTATTCAAGGATGGCAGGCTGGAGCAGTGGGATACGCCTTACAACCTCTATCACGAGCCAGCGACGCCTTACGTCGCCAGCTTCGTCGGTCAGGGCTACTTCATTCGGGGGCAACTGATCGATGCCGAATCGGTGCAGACTGAACTGGGCGTGCTGCGGGGCAACCGTGCCTATGCCGGCGCCCGAGGCACGCCCATGGATGTTCTGTTGCGTCCGGACGATATCGTTTATGCGCCTGACAGCCCGATCAAGGCGCGCGTTGCGAGCCTGACCTTTCAGGGCGCCGCTACCTTGTACCGTTTGCAGCTGCCGACCGGCACGCAGCTGGAAGCGTTGTTTCCCAGCCATGTGGATCTGCGCGCCGGGGATCAGGTCGGCTTCGAAGTCTCTGCCGAGCATCTGGTGCTGTTTCCCGCCTCGGGCAGCGTCCCCGTGCATCGCAACGGGGCGGCCTGAGGGCTGGTCAACAAGGCCAGGCGTTTAGCCCAGCACCAGCGTGCCGCTGGCCACCAGCGTCGCATGCCCGCCGATCTTCACGCGGTCACCCTCCAGACGGCAGAACAGCTCACCTCCCCGCGCTGACGCCTGGTAACCCGTCAGGCTGAATTTGTTCAAGCGGGCCGACCAGTAGGGAATCAGGCTGCAGTGAGTCGAACCCGTCACCGGGTCCTCATTGATACCAATGCCCGGCGCGAAGTAGCGCGAGACAAAATCGTAGCGTTCACCGTCACCCTTGGCCGTCACGATCACGCCGGGCCACGGCAAACGCGCGATGGCGTTGAAGTCGGGCTTGCAATCGCGAACCGCCTGCTCCGACTCCAGCACCACGACCAATTCCGCCGCGCTGAGCACGTCGACGACTGCCATACCCAAAGCACGCTCGATCTCCACCGTCACGCCCTGTTCGGCGGGGGGCATCGAGGGAAAGTCCAGCACCAGCCGATTATTTTCACGGCTCACACTCAAGGGCCCGGCTTTGCCGATGAAGTGGATCACCTCCGCCTTCTCCGCGTACTTTTCGAACAACACGAACGCGCTGGCCAGGGTCGCATGCCCGCACAGCGGCACTTCATCGGTCGGGGTAAACCAGCGTATGTGCCAGCCGGCGGCTTCACGGACGAGGAAAGCGGTCTCCGACAAGTTGTGCTCTGAGGCAATTTGTTGCATCAGTTGATCGGAAAGCCAGGCGTCGAGGCGGTAGATCATCGCCGGGTTGCCGGAGAAAGGGCGGTCGGTGAAGGCGTCGACCTGATGAAATTCAAGTTGCATGGAAGGCATCCCCGATTAATAAACGCGGCAACCCGGCTCGGGTGCTGCGGGTCTGCGGCCAGCATCGCCGCGTTGAAGGGCCAGGCATTTCTGACGCACCCGGCGAGTCATTCCCGGCCGATCCGGGCAAAGCTCGCACCGGTGTGTTGTGCAAGTACGGCGGCGGGCAGTTCGACTTCAAGCCCGCGCCGACCCGCGCTGACAAAAATGGTGGGCAACGGTTGAGCGGACTCGTCAATGAAGGTGCGCAGCCTCTTTTTCTGCCCCAGCGGGCTGATGCCGCCGAGCAAATAGCCCGTGGCACGCTGTGCGGCGGCCGGGTCAGCCATCTCGGCCTTCTTCACGCCCGCTGCATGGGCCAGGGCTTTCAGGTCCAGCGAGCCCACGACCGGCACCACGGCCACCAGCAGCTCGCCTCTTTCGGTGCTGGCCAGCAAGGTCTTGAACACCTGAGCGGGGGGCAAATCAAGCTTTTCCGCCGCTTCCAGGCCATACGATGCAGCTTTGGGATCGTGCTCGTAACTGTGCACGCGATGTTCGGCGCGAACCTTTTTCAGTAAATCCAATGCGGGGGTCATGCAGCGCTCCAGACAGCCAGACACTTACTTGTTTGCTGACGATACTTTAGGCCATCAATCGTCGAAATGCCTGCGTTTGCGAAGGACTTATCCACTAATATCCGTGACTCGGAACATTCATCAACTGCGTTCACTTTCGACCTTTGACAAGGTTCGTTTACGTCTATATTTTTTCGAATACGAATATCCCGCTTGCTTCCTTGATGCCATCCCGGTATCAGTGCGCACAGGCACCTACGGACGGCAGTTTCCGGACACACGCTTTATCACCAGGCATTCGACATGACCGACACCGAAAACAAGAATTACATCATCGCTCTGGACCAAGGCACCACCAGCTCCCGCGCCATCATTTTTGACCGTGACGCCAACGTGGTCAGCAGCGCCCAGAGCGAATTCGTTCAGCATTATCCCCAGCCTGGTTGGGTCGAGCACGACCCGATGGAGATCTTCGCAACCCAGACCGCGTGCATGACCAAGGTTCTGGCGCAAGCCAATCTGCACCACAACCAGATCGCCGCCATCGGAATCACCAATCAGCGTGAAACCACGGTGGTCTGGGAAAAGGACACCGGCCGCCCGATCTACAACGCTGTGGTCTGGCAGTGCCGCCGCAGCACCGAGATCTGTCAGCAACTCAAGCGCGACGGTCTGGAAGACTACATCCGGGACACGACCGGTCTGGTCATCGACCCGTACTTCTCCGGCAGCAAGCTGAAGTGGATTCTTGACCACGTCGAGGGCAGCCGTGAGCGAGCCCGCCGTGGCGAACTGCTGTTCGGCACCATCGATAGCTGGCTGATCTGGAAGTTTACCGGCGGCAAGGTGCACGTCACCGACTACACCAACGCGTCGCGCACCATGATGTTCAACATCCATACGCTGGAATGGGACCAGCGCATGCTCGACGTGCTGGGTGTGCCTCGGGAGATGTTGCCAGAGGTCAAGTCGTCGTCCGAAGTGTATGGCCACAGCAAAAGCGGTATCGCCATCGCCGGGATTGCCGGCGATCAGCAATCGGCCTTGTTCGGCCAGATGTGCGTCGAGCCCGGTCAGGCGAAGAACACCTACGGCACAGGTTGCTTCCTGCTGATGAACACGGGCAAGAAAGCCGTGAAATCCAGCCACGGCATGCTCACCACCATCGGTTGCGGTCCGCGAGGCGAAGTGGCGTATGCGCTGGAGGGTGCGGTGTTCAATGGCGGCTCCACTGTGCAATGGCTGCGTGACGAGCTGAAAATCGTCAACGATTCCATCGACACCGAATACTTCGCCACCAAGGTGAAGGACAGCAACGGCGTTTATCTGGTGCCGGCCTTCACAGGCCTGGGCGCGCCTTACTGGGACCCGTATGCCCGCGGCGCGCTGTTCGGTCTGACCCGTGGCGTGAAAGTCGACCACATCATTCGGGCGGCGCTGGAATCCATCGCCTATCAGACCCGCGATGTGCTCGACGCCATGCAGCAAGATGCCGGCGAGCCGCTCAAGGCCCTTCGCGTGGACGGTGGCGCCGTTGCGAACAACTTCCTCATGCAATTCCAGGCCGACATCCTCGGTACACCGGTTGAGCGCCCTAAGATGCGCGAAACCACGGCACTGGGCGCGGCGTACCTGGCCGGTCTGGCGATCGGGTTCTGGAGCGGCCTGGATGAGCTGAAGGGCAAGGCGGTCATCGAGCGCACGTTCGAACCGCAATGCGATGACGCCGAGAAGGAGAAACGCTACGCCGGCTGGCGCAAGGCAGTGGACCGCACCCGTGATTGGGAACCGCACGAAACAGCCGAATAAGCGCGGTACTTAACGGAGCGGCAGACGCATTTTTTCCGGCTGACAGGTAATGGCTGCCTGCGGCATCATGGGCGCCCGTGCCCGAAGGATAAAAAATGAATCTGCCACCCCGTCAACAGCAGATCCTCGAGCTGGTCCGTGAGCGCGGCTACGTCAGCATCGAGGAAATGGCGCAGCTGTTCGTCGTCACCCCGCAAACCATCCGCCGCGACATCAATCAGCTGGCGGAAATGAACCTTCTGCGTCGCTACCACGGCGGCGCGGCCTACGACTCCAGCATCGAAAACACCGCTTACGCCATGCGTGCCGATCAGATGCGCGATGAAAAACAGCGCATTGCCGAGGCCATCGCCGCGCAGATCCCAGATCACGCGTCGCTGTTCATCAACATCGGGACGACGACAGAATCGATCGCCAGGGCGCTGCTCAATCACAACCATCTGAAGATCATCACGAACAACCTGCACGTGGCGTCGATCCTCAGCGGCAAGGATGACTTCGAGGTGCTGCTGGCCGGCGGTAATGTGCGGCGTGATGGCGGCGTGGTCGGTCAGGCGAGCGTGGACTTCATCACGCAGTTCAAGGTTGATTTCGCCTTGGTGGGCATCAGCGGGATCGACGAAGACGGCAGCTTGCTCGACTTCGATTATCAGGAAGTGCGCGTTTCCCAGGCGATCATCGCCAACGCGCGCCAGGTGATTCTGGCTGCGGACTCCAGCAAATTCGGGCGTAACGCGATGGTACGTCTGGGACCGATCAGCCTGATCGATTGCCTGGTCACGGATCAGACGCCTGTGCCCGCACTGGCGCAGCTGCTCACGCAGAACAAGATCCGGCTGGAAGTGGTTTAACGGCCTGAGCTGCACGCGGGCGCGATGAGCGCGCTCGCTCCCTCCCCCGATGTTCACTTTTGTTCTTTTCCCCAAGCTCCCATCAGTATTTTCAATGAATCCTGTGTGGCTGCGCGCCTGTTATTGCGCTACTATTTTCGGAAATGAACATAAATGTTCGAATTCGCCCCTTCCGTCGCGCCGAATTCGAAAATGATTGAACGATCAGGAGGCCCCGATGGCCCAGTCCAGTTTGCCGACTCCCCCTCTTTCCGAGGTCTACGACGTTGCCGTGATCGGTGGCGGCATCAATGGTGTCGGCATTGCAGCAGACGCATCGGGCCGGGGCCTCTCTGTCTTTCTCTGTGAGAAGGACGACCTTGCCAGCCACACCTCTTCGGCCAGCAGCAAGCTGATCCACGGTGGCCTGCGTTATCTTGAACACTACGAATTCCGTCTGGTACGCGAAGCGTTGGCCGAGCGCGAAGTGTTGCTGGAAAAAGCGCCGCACATCGTAAAACCCATGCGCTTCGTGCTGCCACACCGCCCCCACCTGCGCCCTGCGTGGATGATCCGCGCCGGGCTGTTCCTGTATGACCACCTGGGCAAACGCGAGAAGCTGGCTGCGTCGAAAACCATCCGCTTCGGTGCCAACAGCCCGCTGAACAGCTCGATCACCAAGGGCTTCGAGTACTCCGATTGCTGGGTTGACGATGCACGCCTGGTCGTCCTCAACGCCATGGCCGCTCGGGAAAAAGGCGCGCACATTCACACGCAGACCCGCTGTTTGAGCGCCCGTCGCGCCGACGGTGTCTGGCACATGGACATGGAGCGCGCCGACGGCAGCTCGTTCTCCATTCGCGCCAAAGCGCTGGTGAATGCGGCCGGTCCATGGGTCGCCAAGTTCATCCGTGAAGACCTCAAGCTCGAATCCCAGTACGGCATCCGGCTGATTCAAGGCAGCCACCTGATCGTGCCTAAACTGTATGAAGGGGAAAACGCCTTCATTCTGCAGAACGAAGATCAGCGCATCGTGTTCGCCATTCCTTACCTGGAACGCTTCACCATCATCGGTACGACTGACCGTGAGTACACCGGTGACCCGGCGAAGGTGGCGATCACCGAAGGCGAAACCGATTACCTGCTGAAGATCGTCAACGAGCACTTCAAAAAGCAGCTCAGCCGCGCCGACATCCTGCGCAGCTATTCGGGTGTGCGTCCGTTGTGCAACGACGAATCGGACAACCCCTCCGCGATTACCCGCGATTACACCTTGGCGTTGTCGGGCAGCGCCCAGGAAGCGCCGATTCTCTCGGTGTTTGGCGGCAAGCTGACCACCTACCGCAAGCTGGCGGAATCGGCGATGCAACAGCTCGCACCGTTCTTCCCGCAGATGAAGCCAAGCTGGACAGCGAAAGCCAGTCTGCCGGGCGGCGAGAACATGACCACGCCGCAGGTGCTGGCTGCCGAGCTGGAGCAGCGCTGCAGCTGGCTCACGGCCGAAACCGCGAAGCGTTGGGCGATCACCTATGGTTCGCGTAGCTGGCGCATCGTCGAAGGCGTGCAGGGGTTGAGCGAGATGGGCGAGCACTTGGGCGGCGGTCTGTACAGCCGCGAGGTGGATTACCTTTGCAGCGAGGAGTGGGCGACCAAGGCCGACGACATTCTCTGGCGCCGGACCAAGCTTGGCTTGTTCACCAATGCCCAGGAGCACGAGAACGTCCAGCGGTACCTGGACAATGTCGCAAGCAGCAACAGGGCTATTGACCGGCTTGACTGGTCAGTGTCGGCACCAAAGATCCACGCATAATTTGCCAGACCGAATTCCCGGCTAACGCCGTCCTACTGAAATGACGAGATTTTGTAGGACGGGTTTTAGCCGGGAAAGCGTCAGACAGCACACCGCAAAACATACGTCTCAACACGCGCCACCCCACCGTTATCATTCGGATTCCCGAACACACTGCCCCATCCGATTCGGAATCCCGGACGGCCGGCCCGCCCTGCTAGATCCCCTCCTCCATAAATAGCCAACACTTTCATACGCTTAGCCTCGCCCCCATCTCTGGCATGACTCATGCTCTACACTCCTCACGATTGCTTCGATGTAGCGGATCGCCTGACTGGGCCGCCGTTGAAGCGCTCTGAAACGATAGGGCCGTCCAACACCGGTCCAATAAAAAAAACAATGTCGAGGAAAACCAGATGCGCATCGTTCCCCAACTCCTGGGCGCAGCCATTGCTGCCGCTTTGATCACCACCCCCGTTTTCGCTGCTGAACTGACTGGCACTCTGAAAAAAATCAAAGAGTCCGGCACCATCACCCTCGGTCACCGCGACTCCTCTATTCCTTTTTCCTACATCGCTGATGCTTCCGGCGTGCCAGTGGGTTACTCCGCTGACATCCAGCTGAAGATCGTTGAAGCGATTAAAAAAGACCTGGACATGCCTGACCTGAAGGTCAAATACAACCTGGTCACTTCTCAGACCCGTATTCCGCTGGTGCAGAACGGCACCGTCGACGTTGAATGTGGTTCGACCACCAACAACGCCGAGCGCGCCCAGCAAGTCGACTTCTCTGTCGGCATTTTCGAAATCGGCACCCGTCTGCTGAGCAAGGCTGACTCCTCTTACAAAGACTTCGATGACCTCAAGGGCAAGAACGTCGTGACCACCGCGGGCACCACGTCCGAGCGCATCCTCAAGGCCATGAACGCCGACAAGCAGATGGGCATGAACGTGATCTCTGCGAAGGACCACGGCGAGTCGTTCCAGATGCTGGAGTCGGGCCGTGCCGTCGCCTTCATGATGGACGACGCCCTGCTCGCCGGCGAAATGGCCAAGGCCAAGAAGCCAACCGACTGGGCCGTGACCGGCACCCCTCAATCGTACGAAATCTACGGTTGCATGGTTCGCAAGGAAGACCCTGCGTTCAAGAAAGCCGTCGATGACGCCATCGTGGCGACCTACAAATCGGGCGAGATCAACAAGATCTACGACAAGTGGTTCACCCAGCCGATTCCACCAAAAGGCCTGAACCTGATGTTCCCGATGAGCGAGCAGCTCAAAGCGCTGATCGCCAACCCGAACGACAAGCCGGCGCCGGACAAGAAGGCCTGAGTCCTTCGCTCCGCTATCCTGAAAACGTGAAAAGCCTGTCTTCCGGAAACGCCCTGCGTTTCCGGAAGTCGCTACCTGGCGTCTGCGTGCATAACGATCGATCAGAGGGGAGACCCTGATGAATTACAACTGGGACTGGGGCGTGTTCTTCAAGTCCACGGGCGTCGGCAGCGAGACCTATCTGGACTGGTACATCACCGGGCTGGGCTGGACCATCGCCATTGCCGTCGCCGCCTGGATCATTGCGTTGTTCCTGGGCTCGGTGCTCGGGGTGATGCGCACGGTGCCAAACCGCATCGTTTCGTCGATTGCCACGATTTACGTGGAAATTTTCCGTAATGTGCCACTGCTGGTGCAGCTGTTCATCTGGTACTTCCTGGTGCCGGATCTGCTGCCCGAGAACCTGCAGGAGTGGTACAAGCAAGACCTTAATCCGACCACCTCGGCGTTTCTGAGCGTTGTCGTGTGCCTGGGCCTGTTCACCGCCGCACGTGTGTGCGAGCAAGTGCGTACCGGTATTCAGGCGCTACCGTTGGGGCAGGAATCTGCGGCGCGCGCCATGGGTTTCAAGCTGCCGCAAATCTACTGGAACGTGCTGCTGCCGCAGGCGTACCGGATCATCATTCCACCGCTCACCTCCGAATTCCTCAACGTGTTCAAGAACTCGTCCGTGGCGTCGCTGATCGGCCTGATGGAATTGCTCGCGCAAACCAAGCAGACCGCCGAGTTCTCCGCGAACCTGTTCGAAGCCTTCACCCTCGCCACGTTGATCTACTTCACCCTGAACATGAGCCTGATGTTGCTCATGCGTCTGGTCGAGAAGAAAGTCGCGGTACCGGGCCTGATCTCCGTGGGGGGTAAATAATGGACTTCTCTGGAGTGATCCCGGCGATCCCGGGCATGTGGAACGGCATGCTCATGACCTTGCAGTTGATGGTCATGGGCGTCGTGGGTGGCATCATCATCGGCACGATCCTGGCCCTGATGCGGTTGTCGTCCAATAAACTGGCCTCGCGTGTCGCCGGCGCCTACGTCAACTATTTCCGCTCGATTCCGCTGCTGCTGGTCATCACCTGGTTCTACCTGGCGGTGCCGTTCGTGCTGCGCTGGATCACCGGCCAGGACACGCCGATCGGTGCGTTCACCTCCTGCGTCGTGGCGTTCATGATGTTCGAGGCTGCGTACTTCTGTGAAATCGTCCGTGCCGGTGTGCAGTCGATTTCCCGTGGCCAGATGGGCGCCGCTCAAGCGCTGGGCATGACGTACGGCCAGATGATGCGCCTGATTATCCTGCCGCAGGCGTTCCGCAAGATGACCCCGCTGCTGTTGCAGCAAAGCATCATCCTGTTTCAGGACACCTCGCTGGTCTACACGGTCGGTCTGGTCGACTTCCTCAACTCGGCACGCTCCAGTGGCGACATCATCGGGCGCTCCAACGAGTTCCTGATCGTCGCCGGTCTGGTGTACTTCACGATCAGCTTCGCCGCGTCGCGCCTGGTCAAGTTCATGCAAAAAAGGTTAGCCGTATGATTTCCATCAAAAATATCAACAAGTGGTATGGGGACTTCCAGGTGCTGACCGATTGCAGCACGGAGGTCAAAAAGGGCGAAGTGATTGTGGTCTGCGGACCGTCGGGCTCTGGCAAGTCCACGCTGATCAAATGCGTCAACGCGCTGGAGCCGTTTCAAAAAGGCGACATCGTGGTCGATGGCACGTCGATCGCTGATCCAAAGACCAACCTGCCGAAACTGCGTTCGCGCGTCGGCATGGTGTTCCAGCATTTCGAGCTGTTTCCGCACCTGACCATCACCGAAAACCTGACCATCGCGCAGATCAAGGTGCTGGGCCGCAGCAAGGAAGAGGCCACCAAAAAAGGCCTGCAATTGCTCGAACGTGTCGGCTTGTCGGCCCACGCGCACAAGCATCCGGGGCAGCTTTCGGGTGGCCAGCAACAGCGTGTGGCGATCGCCCGCGCGCTGGCGATGGACCCGGTGGTGATGCTGTTCGACGAACCGACTTCCGCGCTCGACCCTGAAATGGTCAACGAAGTGCTCGACGTCATGGTGCAACTGGCCCATGAAGGCATGACCATGATGTGCGTGACCCACGAAATGGGCTTCGCCCGCAAAGTGGCGGATCGGGTGATCTTCATGGACAAGGGCCAGATCGTCGAAGACTGCGAGAAGGAAGAATTCTTCGGTGACGTCAACGCGCGATCCGAGCGGGCTCAGCAATTCCTCAACAAAATCCTGCAGCACTAAAAGCATTAGCCCTTCGAGGGCACACAACCACCGGCTGCTCGTTCATCTGTGATGAACGGGCGGCTGGTCGGTCCAGGACGACTGTGATGAAATGCGACCCCCCTCTCCACCGCGCCGCGCCGCCATCACTCGCCGTGAAACCCCGACTGATTCGCCATCTGTTCGTGCCGCCGCTGATCATCCTCCTGATGATTGCGCTGGGTTACGTCACGTATTTGTACAGCGAGAAGAACGCCGTCAAGGCGCTGGGCGAAAACGGTCAGCGTCAGCTGGAGCTGCATGCGCGCACCGTCGAGAGCGAAATCAACAAGTACAACTACCTGCCCAGCGTGCTGGAGCTGGAATCCAATGTTTCCGACCTGCTCAACAACCCGTCCGCGGAGTTGCGCGCCAGGGTCAATGATTACCTCGAAGGCCTGAACCGGCGCAGCCGCAGTCGGGCCATTTATGTACTGGACACCACCGGCCGAGTGCTGGCGACGAGCAACTGGCGCGATGCCGACAGTTACCTCGGTGAAGACTTGTCCTTCCGGGCCTATTATCAAGACGCGATTCGCGGCCTGCCCGGGCGGTTTTATGGCATCGGCAGCACCACCGGGGAGCCGGGTTATTACCTGGCTCACGGGCTTGAAGAGAAAGGCAAGATCATCGGCGTCGCGGTGATCAAGGTCAGGCTCGAAGCGCTGGAAGAGCGCTGGCAGCGGGCGCGTCTGGAGGCGTTCGTCAGCGACGAGAACGGCATCATCATTCTCTCCAGCGACCCTGCGCGACGCCTGAAATCAGTCCGCCCGCTGACCGCCGATATCAAAGAGCGACTGGCGCGCAGCCTGCAGTATTACTGGTTTCCGCTCAACGAACTGGTGCCGCTGGAACGTGAGTCGATTGCCGATGGCGTGGAGAAGCTGACCTTTCCCGCCAACAGCAGCGTCGACCATGAGCACACGGTGGTGAGCTATCTGGCGCAGACCCGCGAACTGGCCGACACGCCCTGGCACCTGACCCTGCTGACGCCACTGGAAGACCTGCGCCGGGAAGCCGCCAATCAGGGCATGCTCGTCGCCGTCGCCTGTGCACTGGTGGCGTTTCTGCTCATTGCCTGGAACGAGCGGCGCAAGGTGATCTCGACCCGCCTCGCCGCCCGTGAAGCGCTGGAGCAGGCGAACAACGAACTTGAGCGGCGTATCACCGACCGCACCGCCGACCTGCGCGCCAGCAATGAACGCCTGAAGGGTCAGATCCGCGAACGCCGCCAGGCCGAAGAAACCCTGCGACAGGCCCAGGACGAACTGATCCAGGCCGGCAAACTCGCCGCCATCGGCCAGATGTCGACCAGCATTGCCCATGAGCTGAATCAGCCGCTGGCCGCGCTGCGCACGTTGTCGGGCAACACCGTGCGGTTCCTCGAACGCGGCGCGCTGGACACAGCGAGCGCCAATCTGCGCACCATCAACGATCTGGTCGATCGCATGGGCCGCATCACCGCAAGCCTGCGCGCCTTTGCCCGACGCGGAGAAGACAAAGGCCAGGCGTCACTGGTCAAGGCGGTCGAGGCTGCGCTGCAATTGCTTGCGGCCCGCCTCGACAGCGCATCGCTGGACCTGCATCAACAGATCGATGATGTCGAACTGGCCATCGACCAGACCCGACTGGAGCAGATATTGGTCAATCTGATCGGCAACGCGCTGGACGCCATGCAGGCACAGCCGCTGCCGGTTCTGTGGCTGGAGGGGGACGTGTTCGAGGGCCGCTACCGATTGCGCGTGCGGGACAACGGCCACGGCATCGATGCCGAAGCGCGCAAGCATCTGTTCGAACCGTTCTTTACCACCAAACCCGGCGAACAAGGGCTGGGCCTGGGTTTGACGCTGTCCGCCAGCCTTGCCGCCGCAGCAGGCGGCACCCTCAATGCCGAAGACCCGGCCGAGGGCGGCACGATGTTTGTGCTGGTGTTGCCCCTGGTGGATCGCCGGGCGGCGGGTGTATGAGAGATCCGTGCCCCCCCAGTCTCTGTGGGAGTGATCTTGCTGGCGAAGACGGCATTCCAACCGCTGCGGACGGGCCTACTGTTCGCGAGCAAGCCCGCTCCCACAATTCGTATGTTAAGCAATGATCAAAACTGACAGACCGCTCTCGCTGGCAAGCCCTGGAATCAACCATGAACACTGATCTGACGGTCCTCATCGTCGAAGACGACCCGCATGTCCTGCTCGGCTGCCAACAGGCACTGGCGCTGGAAGATATTCACAGCCAGGGCGTGGGCAGCGCAGAAGAAGCGCTGGCGTTGGTCGGTGAGAACTTTGCCGGCATCGTCGTCAGTGACATCCGCCTGCCAGGCATCGACGGACTGGAGCTGCTCAAGCGCCTGAAAGAGCGCGACCGGACCCTGCCCGTTGTGCTCATTACCGGCCACGGCGACGTGTCTATGGCGGTGGGGGCGATGCGCGATGGCGCCTATGACTTCATGGAAAAGCCCTTCTCTCCCGAGCGGCTGGTCGATGCGGCCCGTCGCGCCCTGGAGCAGCGTGGGCTGGCGCGGGAAGTCTGGTCGCTGCGTCGGCAACTGGCCGAACGCGATTCGCTGGAAGGCAAGATCATTGGCCGCTCCCAGGCGATGCAGAACCTGCGCGCGCTGATCGCCAACGTCGCCGACACCTCGGCCAACGTATTGATCGAAGGCGAAACCGGCACCGGCAAAGAACTCGTCGCCCGTTGCCTGCACGACTTCAGCCGCCGCCATAACCAGCAGTTTGTTGCACTGAACTGCGGGGGCTTGCCGGAAAGCCTGTTCGAGAGCGAGATCTTCGGTCACGAGGCCAACGCATTTACCGGCGCCGGCAAACGCCGCATCGGCAAGATCGAACACGCGCATAACGGCACGCTGTTTCTCGACGAAGTCGAAAGCATGCCCATCAACCTGCAGATCAAACTGCTGCGGGTATTGCAGGAGCGCACGCTGGAGCGACTGGGCTCGAACCAGAGCGTGGCGGTGGACTGCCGGGTGATCGCCGCGACCAAGTCAGAGCTGAGCGCGCTGAGCAAAGCGGGCCAGTTTCGCAGCGACCTCTATTACCGGCTGAACGTGGTGACGCTCGAACTGCCGCCGCTGCGCGAGCGCCGCGAAGACATCCTGCAATTGTTCGAGCATTTCCTGCAGCAATCGTCTCTGCGCTTCGACCGCGAATCGCCAGCGCTGGATGCTCACACTCGCTCGGCGTTGCTGGCCCATGACTGGCCGGGCAATGTGCGCGAGCTGCGCAACGTCGCCGAGCGCTACGCGTTGGGCCTGCCCGCGTTCAAAACGGCGGGCGCGGAAGTCGCGACCCAGCGCCTGGATTTCGCCGAAGCCGTGGAAGCGTTCGAAAAGAACCTCCTCGGGGAAGCCTTGCAGCGCAGCGGCGGAAATCTCAGCCAGGCCAGTCAGGAACTGGGCATGGCCAAAACCACGCTGTTCGACAAGGTCAAGAAATACGGGTTGGGGTAAACAACGTACCCGTTGTGATTCTGGCGGTAGGCGCGTGGCTTGTCCCGCGATCGGCTGCGCAGCAGTCGTAAAACCGGACAACTCGGTTCTCCCTTGGAGAACCGCCGTCAGCGGATTGGCTGCCGCTTCGCGCCAGATCGCGGGACAAGCCACGCTCCTACAATTCGTGCGAAGGCAGGGTTTATCAGGGCGTCGCGGGAAATTCAGTGCTGCCGACAAGCTCGTCAACCTCAGCCGCCGTCGGGGCGGTCGCCGGGCCCCAGCGGGTGACGGCGATGGCCGCGGCTGCATTGGCGCGCAGTGCCGCCTCCCCTGCCGCAAGCCCCGCAGCCAACCCGGCCAGCAATACCCCGGCATGGGCGTCACCGGCGCCGTTGGTATCGATGGCCGTTACCGGAAAGCCGTCCACGTGTCGCGTCTCGGAACTCTGACGAGTCCAGCAACCGTTCGGCCCGTCGCGCACCACTATCAGGGCACCGTGACACAGCCAGCCTTCCAGCGTGTCGAGTGCCGCCTCGATCGTATTGCACCCGGTGAAGCGCAGCGCCTCTTCGGCATTGCTGGTCCACAGGTCGATCAACGGCAAAACGTCCTTCACTCCCGACATTTCCGGCGAGCCGATCAGCGGCCCCGGATCAAACACGACGCCCGCACCCGATGGTAACTGCGAAAGCCAGTCCAGCAGCGTCGAGACCTTATTCTCGTGCAGCAAGCTGTAGCCGCTGACAAACACATAATCCTCAGGCTGCACCGCGACGCCGCGCAGGTCATCCGCTGACAGACCGCCCTCGGCACCCACACAGGAAATAAACGAGCGCTCGGCCGAAGGTTCGATAAGCGCCACCGAGAGTCCGGTGTCCTGAGCCGTAGAAGCTGGCGCCGCGACGTCAATGCCTTCTGCCGCCATGGCCTGCCGCGCCAGGTCGCCGAAGCGCCCTGCGCCGTGGCGGCCGAGGTAGAGGGTTGGCAGACCGTTGCGGCGCGCAGCGGCCATGACGTTGAATCCCCCTCCTGTTTCGAATGCTGCGGAGCGGGCGAGCACGTCTCCGCCGGAACGAGGCAAGGCATCAAGGGCCATGACCAGATCGACCACGACCTGACCGGTGTAAAGCAATCTAGCGGGCATGAGCGACCTCTTGAGCAACAACACGGCGATCCCGGGCACCGCCCAGCAACGCATACAGACCACCTGCCACCACGAACGTCACAATCCAGCCCAGCCCGTTATGGCCGAACCATGAGTCGGAAAGCACACCTTTAAAAAGCACATTCTCTGCCGTGGTCGCAACGGTGGTGAAGCTGTAGCCAAGGACGATGGCCAGGGCCCATGCACCCAGGGCGCGCCACTCGATGCCGCCGCGATACCAATAGGCGCTGCGCGGCGAAACGTCCATCAAGTCGGCGGGTGAATAGTAGTGACGGTGGATCAGGTCAACGACGAAGATTCCGACCCACGCTGTGATCGGCACCGCCAGCATCGAAATGAACGTGATGAAAGGACCGTAGAAACTGTCGGCGATCAGCATGAAATAAATCGAACCGGCAAAGATCGCCACGATATCCACAATCACCGCATGCACGCGCTTTATCCTGAGGCCCAGCGTCAGTGTGGTCAGCCCTGCCGAGTACACCGACAGGTTGTTGGAAAGCAGCAGGCCACCGAACGCGGTGATCAGGTACGGCACCGCCGTCCAGGTCGGCAGCAGTTCACGAATCGCAATGATCGGATCGGTGGCCGATGCCAAGTGATCGTTGCCGACCGACAGAAGCCCGCCGAGGGTGATCAGCAATATCAGCGGGATGCCCGCGCCGAAAGCGGCCGACGCCACCAGCCGCGTGGCCTTGACGCTGCGATGCTGGTAGCGCGACATGTCGGCACCTGCATTGGCCCAACCGATGCCCGTGCCCGCAGCCATGGTGCCGATCCCGATGATCATCGCGCTCGCCGGTGCAGGCGCGGCATTGAACACGGCGGCCCAGTCGATGTGCGCGATCAGGAAGCCACCGACGACAACGTTCAACGCGCCAAAAATGTATGTCGCCCATTTCTGTATGACCAGCAAAGTGGCGTGGCCCAGGCCGGAAACGGTCAGCGTCATCAGCACGAAAATGGCGATGAAGACGAGGGTCAGCCCCGGGGCACTCTTGGCCTCCACGGGCGTGGCGAAGAGGATTGAGCACAGCGACAGCAGCACGAATGCCGCCGTTGTGGTGTTCACGGTTTCCCAACCCAGACGCGACATCAACGAAACAACGGTAGGACCGATATTCCCGCGTACCCCGAAGATGGCCCGCGACAGCGTAAGGCTAGGCGCCCTGCCCCGGCGACCTGCGATGGAGATGACCCCGACGACTGCAAACGATCCGGCAGCACCCAGGATCGCTACGATGATCGCCTGCCCGATCGACAGCCCGCGAAACGCCACGAGCGTGGCACCCAGCGGCAAACCGAGAATGCTGATGTTGGCCGCGAACCAGACCCAGAAAAGCTGCAACGGATGACCGTTGCATTCGTTTTCCGGAACCGGTTCGATGCCGCGTGTTTCTAGCTGACCTGCGCCTTGAACGGCGTTGCTTGATGTCATGTGAATGCTCCTGTGCCATTTGTTCTGGTTGTGGGCAGTGCGCAAAGCAAACGACATCCGTGTCAGCGTGGGCTTTTGCAGGCTGCAAAAACCCTGACTCGCCGCTGCATAGAGCCGCGAGGTAGGTCTTGTTCTTATACGGGCTGGCGTCGGTCGGGTCAGACCCCGCGCAGGGACAGTAACTGCTCGACGACGGGATGAAGGTCGAGTCCGTTGACGGTCTGGATCTGTTTGATCAACGACCCGGGCCAGGCGCCCATGCCTTCACAGGCGCCGAGCATCGCACCGAGAATGGCGGCGATGGTGTCTGTGTCGCCGCCCAGACTGGCGGCCATGCATAGCGCATCGAATGCCGATAGCTGGCGCTGCACGACCTGATGCGAAAGAGCGAACGCGGCGACGACCGACTCCTGCGAGGCGACCGACGTGCCGATCACGTCATAAATCAGTTCGGGCAGTTGCTCATTGCTGCAACCGGTACACAGCTGCTTGGCCCACTCGATCCGGGGAGCGATGCGCCCGCCGGCGATCCAGTAACCGAATCGCTCGGCTTGCAGGGCGATGCGCGTACCCACTTCAAGGGCTTCGCTGAGACTGGCACCGCTGATGCCCGCCGAGACAACCGCCGCAACAGCGGCCGCGCTGGAGATGCCGAGATTGGTGTTGTGCGTGACCTGGCAAGCCTGTTTCACCGCCTCGACGAAGCGCGCTTCGTCGCACACATCAAAGGCAATGCCCACCGGCGTGATGCGCATGGCCGCTCCGTTGGTGGTGCCGAAACGCCCGGCTTCTTCAGGACTGTGCCCGGCCAGAATCATCTCGATGGCGCGCTTGGTCGAGGGACCCAGCAGGTCTTGCGAACCCTTGGCCTGCATCACCGCTTCCCAGTCGATCAGGCTCTGCGCCAGATCCGAAGGCTCGATGCGCCCTGCTCCAGCGACCAGCAATTCAGCGACCAGAACCGCCTGTTCGGTGTCGTCGGTGATCGACCCGGCGGCCATGTTCGGCGCAATCGGCTGATCGGCAGCGGCGGCCTGCAGCGTGGTGATGCGGTTGAAACGCTGCCTGATCTGCTCGCGATTCAGGGACTGCGTCGGCATGCCCAATGCGTCGCCCAGCGCCAGTCCGTAGAAAGCGGCCAGGGCTCGGTCGCGCATGTCGATCAGTGCAGTCATGTGGGTGATCCAAAAGCCAGATGCAGACGAAAATGCACGGGGTCCAGAAGGCTTTCCACGTGCTCCATGAAACGTTCGCGGCGATCAAAGGTGGTGCGCGTCGCCTTGAGAAAAACCGAGCCCGGCTGACGCAACATCAAAGCCGCGTCGTCGTTGCTCAGCGGCTCGGCGCCGATCCACTGGTCGCCACGATCACCGACGTAACCGTGGGCGGCGAGCGTTACCGTCAACGAATCCTCGATCAGCCCGTCGCGGGGCAGATTCTCAAGGCCGTCACACGCGGGGATCAGCACGCGCTCCAGGGAAACCACGCTGCCGTCGCCTGCCGTTCGACGACGGTCCAGCGCGACGAACTCGGCCCTGCCAAACCGGCCCGCCAGGTCGGGCCGATGCACCGCCACCAGCCGCAGGATCTCGGTGCTGACCTGAGCGCCCGTGTCAGCCAGGGCTTGCGCCCAGCCGGCGCGCTGATCCAGCGATATACCGTCGTAGGTCACAATCGAGCCCACGCCGGTTTGCGTGGCGATGTAATTGCGCCGCTTGAGTTCGGACAACGCCTCGCGCAGCGTGCCACGGCTGACGTTGAATTCCTGTGCGAGCAGATTCTCGCCGGGCAACAGTTCGCCCGAGCCCATCTGGCCGGTCTCGATGCGTCGGGCCAGCTCATCCACCACGCGTTTTTTCTTGTCGAATCGAACCTGTCTAATCATGTACAAATTGTTATCCGAAAATGGCTCGGCGGAGCAAGCGTTTTTTAGAGAGCGATGGCCGGGTAACTACCGCTGATGACCGCCGGCAGCGCGGCCGACAGAAGGTCCCGGAAGCGAGATAGCCCCGCAGTACCCGCCTGCGCGCTGCGCGTCAGGTTGATTAAGCGTCCCGATCAGCCGAATTGACCACGCTCGCTTCCTCGCCGACGATCTGACGAATGGCGCTAACGAACACGTCGACCGGTTGCCCGCCGGACACCGCGTACTGGTCATTGAAAACGATCGTCGGCACCGAACTCACGCCGCGCGACACCCACAATTGTTCCAGCTCGCGGACTTCGCCGGCGTACTGATCGCCGCTCAGTACAGCCTCGGCGCGTACCCGATCCAGACCGACCTTTTGCGCGATATCCGCCAGCACCTCGTGGCTGGACACATCGGCGTGCTGGCTGAAATACGCGGTAAACAGCGCTTCTTTACACGCGTGTTGCTTGCCTTCCAGTTCCGCCCAGTGGAGCAGTCGATGGGCGTCGAAGGTGTTGAAGATGCGTCGCTCGCCTTGCTTGAAGACAAACCCGAGTTCAGCGCCGCGCTCGCGGATGTTCTCGGCGTTGGCCTGAAACTGCTCGGGCGTCGAACCGTATTTTTCTGCGATGTGCTCGAAAATGTCTTGGCCTTCAGGCGGCATCTGCGGGTTGAGTTCGAAGGGCTGGAAGTGAATGTCGGCGTGAACTTCATCGCCCAAGTGCTCAAGGGCCTGATCCAGCGCGCGCAGACCGATGATGCACCAGGGGCAGGACACGTCGGAGATGAAATCGATTTTCAGGGGTGTGCTCATAGCAGCCTCGTGCGAGGGGGAAAACTTGCACGATACGCCGATCAGGCCGGCGCTCAAACCCTGCAAAGGCGCGCCGGCCGCGGCAAGCCGGTCAGGTGCGCCACTGCATCACCTGCCAGGTCACAGCTGCGCGACGTGGGAGGCGTCCTCGCGATGCTCGCGCAAATAAGGCAAAACCGCCGCCAGCAACGGGGCTTTGAAGGCTTCCTGAAAACGATGGGCCAAACCGGGAATAAGCTTCAGCTGACTGCCCTGAATGTGCGCCGCCACATGAATCCCGTGCATCACGGGGAGTAGCGGGTCAGCGGTGCCATGGACGACCAGCGTCGGCACGCGCAGACGGTTCAACAGCTCCACTCGGCTGGGTTCGGACAGGATCGCCAGAATCTGCCGCTTCACGCCTTCAGGGTTGAACGCGCGGTCGTAGGAAAGCGCCGCTTGATGAAGCAGCGTCTGCCGATCGTCTTTGACCTCCGGGCTGCCCAGCGCCGCCAGAAGATCGGCCTGTTGCTCAAGGGCGGTCTGCCGGTCTGGAGCGCCGCGACGCGCCAGCAGTTGCAGCAATGCCGGGCTGGGCATCGGCAGGCCGGGCGCGCCGGAGCTGGTCATGATGAGCGTCAGGCTCTCCACGCGCCTGGGTGCCATGTCCGCCAGGTGCTGCGCAATCATGCCGCCCATGCTCGCCCCCAGCACATGAAATTGCTGGACGTGGAGCGTGTCCATCAGGCCGAGCGCGTCCTGAGCCATGTCCGTCAGCGAATACGGCGCCGACACCGGCAGGCCGATTTTGTAGCGCAGCACTTCATAGGTGAGGTTGGCGCTCGGGGGCGACTGGACCCACGTCGACAACCCGACGTCCCGGTTGTCGTAGCGAATGACTCGAAAACCCTGCTCACAGAGGGCGACGACCACCTCGTCGGGCCAGTGGATCAGCTGTCCGCCAAGGCCCATGACCAACAGCAGCGCCGGATCGGCATCGCGCCCGATGCTTTGATAGGCCAGATGCACGTCATTGAGCTCGGCCACTTGCGTGGGGACGTCAATATCGCATCGAGAGGCCGCAAAAGACGGCAGGCCGCACAAGAGCGCAGCCAGAAAAAGTAAAACCCGCATGGAAAAACACCGACACACAGAACCCCAGTAGGCCGCGAGTCTGATGAAGTGTGCTCAAGCGCGCTGCCACAGTTGCGTGACAGTTTGATGAAGAGGGCCGAGCGGTAGCAAAACGGTCATCTCGCGCTGGATTCACGCTGCTGCGGTTTGCGCTATCGACCCTGCGACCCAGAGGTTATCGGCAAAGCGCAGCTGAGCCTCCTTGACCACCTCCAACGCGGCATCAGCGTTGGTTCCGGCCACGTCCCGCTCACCTGCCACCCCCAGCGACAACACCTTGTAGGTCGGAAGACGGTCCAGCACCAAAGGCATTTGCTCCGGCGCACTGAGCACATCGACGTGCAGGCCCTGTACCGGAAGGCACACCGCTAGGCCAAGGTTGCTGCCCAGCCCCAGCCCGCCGCATGACGCCGCAAGCAGCTTTTTGAGGGGCGAGTATTGCAGGGCGTGATAAGCGCGTTCGAAGGCGTTCTTCCAGTCCTGCGGCAAGTCCAGGGTCAGGATCGGCTCGTCGATCTGCACCCACTCAACGCCCTTGCCCGCCAGCCGCCCGAGGATCTCGCCGTAAACCGGCAGCAGGCGGTCGAGTAAGTCGAGCTTGTCGAAGCCTTCACCTTCAACCTGCCCCAACCACAGGTAGGTCAAGGGGCCGATGATCTGCGGACGAATGGCGTGGCCCCGCGCACGGGCTTCATCG
>NZ_DASVUM010000106.1:0-7448 GCF_036387035.1 Pseudomonas sp.
GGGCCACGCGCTGGAGGGCGCCCGTTCAGTGCTGATCCTGCGCAGCTGGCGTGAGGCGGGCGGGGAGGTCAATTCCAACATCGTCTGGGACTATGCGCACACGACGATCCCGAGGCATCTGCGCGACATCGTCGTCACCGAATACGGCATCGCCGATTTACGCGGCAAGACCGATGCGGCAGTCATCGAGGCACTGCTCAACATCAGCGACTCGCGCTTCCAGCCGGGCCTTATCGATCAGGCGCAGAAAGCCGGCAAGCTGCCCCGGGATTTCCGCCTTGATCCGCTGTTCAGCCGCAACACGCCGGAGCGGCTCAAGGACATCCGCGATCAGTTTTCGTCGCTGTTCGTCGAATACCCGTTAGGTTGCGATTTCACCGCTGAGGAGCGAGACCTGCTGCGCGCGCTGAACTGGCTGAAGAGCAAGTTCAAGCTCACGGAAATCCTTGAGCTGGGCAAGGCCACGCTCGAGGCGCCTGATGCGAGCGCGTATCCGGAACACTTACAGCGCATGGGCCTCAGTCACCCACAAGGTTTGCGCGATGAACTGTATCAGCGCCTGGTGTTGGCGGGGTTGCAGGCGACGGCTTAGGCCCGATGGTCCTGGACCATTGAGCGTGCTCGCGATTCCGGTGGGGCGGGCGACCTGGGTGTGACAGACCCGCCGCCTTCGCGACCGTCGTAACCTCCGATTGCTCCTACAGGGGATTTGCGTCGGACGTGGGTTCTGGTTGCGTGCACAGGATTTGCGTCTGACGTGGGTTCTGGTTGCGAGCACACAGACTTGCGTGCGCGCACGAGGAGGGCAGGGCGTGAGTTCAACTAAGGGTTTTGATCACCAGCAGCACTGCGGCAAAGAACCCACTGACTGCGAACAGCTGTTGCAACCTCGGGCCGGCGAGGTAACGGCTGACTTGCCTGCCGCCTATCAGTCCGACGACGGCGCCGGCGGCGAAGGGCAGCCCCACCGTCCAGTGCATCGCGCCGCTGACGCTGGCCGTGATCACACTGCCGGTCGAGACCAATGCGATCACCGCCAGCGACGTCGCGACGATGCTCTTCATCTCAAGGTCCGTGTAACGGGTCAATGCCGGCACGATGACAAAGCCGCCCCCTACGCCCAGCAATCCTGACAACAGCCCGGCCAGTGCGCCCGTAGCCGCCAGCGACCGAGCGCACGGCAGTGTCCAGCGCAATCGACCCACCAGCGGATTGACCACGCAAGGCCTGAATGCCCCTCGATCCGGCGGTTTGCCGTGACGCAGCTCGTGAGCCGCTTTGCGATAGATCCGCGTACAGACATAAAACAAGATCAGTGCGAACCCCAACGCAAGCGGCGCATTGGGCAATTGATGCGCCAGCCACAGCCCTATCGGCGACAGTGCGATGCCGATGATCGCGATGAAAATGGCCGCGCGGTAACGAACGATGCCTTGCCGCAGCCCGAGCGCTGCGCCGACCGCCGACGCCAGACCAACCGCCAGAAGCCCCACGGGCGCGGCTTCGATCATCGTCAGGCCCAGCCCGAAAACCAGCAGCGGCACCGCGAGAATGCCGCCACCGGCGCCCGTCAGCGCTAATACTGCGCCAATGATCGTGCCGAGGCCGGCTCCGATCAGTTCGTGTTCATTCATGTCAGGTGAGCAAGTTCAGTGGAAGGGCTGTTCGGATGGGCTGTTAGTCTGCGGGTGCGCCCTGGAAGCATACTCGACTGGATTCACAGCGCATTAATCGGGACCTTCAGGTAGCGCACGCCGTTGTCTTCCGCCTCCGGCATGTTGCCGCCGCGCATGTTGATCTGCACTGAAGGCAGGATCAGCACCGGCATGTCGAGGGTGGCATCGCGCTTCTCCCGCATTTCGACAAAGGCGTCCTCGCCGATGCCTTCGCGCACGTGGATGTTGCTGGCGCGTTGCTCGGCAACGGTGGTCATGAACATCAGCTCGCGGCCGTTGGGCAGGTAGTCATGGCACATGAACAGGCGTGTCTGCGGCGGCAGGCTGAGAATGCGGCCGACCGAGCGATACAGCGTGCGCGCATCGGCACCGGGGAAGTCGCAACGGGCAGTGCCGTAGTCAGGCATGAACAGCGTATCGCCGACAAACGCCACGGCTTCACCGCCGGCTTCGATCACGTAGGTCATGCACGCCGGCGTATGGCCAGGGGTGTGCATGGCGCGGGCCTGCAAGCTGCCGATCTGAAAATGCGCGTCGTCTTCCAGCAACCGGTCGAACTGGCTGCCGTCGCGGGCAAAATCGCCTTTGGCGTTGAACAACGTACCGAAGACTTTCTGCACGCGGGTGATGTGGCTGCCAATCGCGACCGTACCGCCCAGTTGCTCTTTCAGATAGGCCGCGGCCGAGACGTGATCGGCGTGGACGTGGGTCTCCAGAATCCACTGCACCGACACGCCCAGTTCACGAACCCTGCCGATCAGCTTGTCTGCCGATTGCGTGCTGGTACGCCCGGATTTCGGGTCGTAATCCAGCACGCTGTCGATCAACGCAGCCTGAAGGGTAGAGCGGTCAACGACCAGGTAACTGATGGTCGAGGTCTGTGGATCGAAGAACGCCTCTACGCTCAGTGAGGTGCCGATTTCCATAACGTGTCTCCTGTTCTACTACTGACCGCAAATAAGCGGTGGGAGTCGAGCTTGCTCACGAAGGGCCGGTACATTCACACCTGCCTCTGCGACTGAAAGTCTGCCTTGGCGAGCAAGCTTCATTTCCCACGGGGTTAGGCCATTGCTGGCCCAAAGCGCCGCGTTTGCTGCGCAACCCAAAGGTGAATCCGGATCAGACGAATGTCACCACGCCGTCCTTCAACGACTGCACGCGCGCCAGTGACTCTACACGATAGCCCTGGCCGTCCAGCTCGGCGCGGCCGCCCTGGAACGACTTTTCAATCACGATACCGAGCCCGGCGACGGTTGCGCCGGCCTGCTTGATGATCGAGATCAGCGCCTGGGACGCCTTACCGTTCGCCAGGAAGTCGTCGATGATCAGCACACGATCACTGCTGTTCAGATGACGGGTGGAAATGGCGATGGTGCTTTCGGTCTGCTTGGTAAACGAGTACACCGACGCGGAAAACATGTTTTCAGTAAGTGTCAGCGACTGGTGCTTGCGCGCGAAGATCACCGGGACGCCCATCTTCAGGCCCGTCATGACCGCAGGGGCGATACCCGATGCCTCAATGGTGACGATTTTGGTGATGCCCGAGTCGGCGAACAACGTGGCGAACTCGTCTCCGATCTGCTGCATCAGCACCGGGTCGATCTGATGGTTGAGGAACGCGTCGACCTTCAGTACCTGGTCAGAGAGCACGATGCCTTCGTCGCGAATTTTCTTGTGCAGTGCTTCCACGTGGGTTGGTCCTCAGAGCGCAATGTGCGCGAAATGAACGTTATCTTTTCAGCATGGCGCGTATGTCTGCCAAGGCAGTATTGCCGCGTACGGCTTTAACTTCGACCGGGGTGTCATCATTGCCTTCCCAGGCGAGATCGTCCGGCGGAAGTTCGTCGAGGAAGCGGCTTGGCAGGCAGTCGATGATTTCGCCGTACTGCTTGCGTTTGGCCGCGAAAGTGAACGCCAGCGTCTGTCGTGCGCGGGTGATGCCTACGTAGGCCAGGCGGCGCTCTTCTTCGATGGTATCGGCCTCGATGCTGGAGCGGTGCGGGAGGATTTCTTCCTCCATGCCCATGATGAACACGTACGGGAACTCCAGACCCTTGGAGGCGTGCAGCGTCATCATCTGCACGCCTTCGGCGCCGTCCTCTTCTTCCTGCTGACGTTCGAGCATGTCGCGCAGCACCAGTTTGCCGATGGCCTCCTCAATGGTCATGCCGCCTTCTTCGTCTTTCTCCAGCGTGTTTTTCAGCGCCTCGATAAGGAACCACACGTTGCCCATGCGGTAGTCGGCGGCCTTGTCGCTGGAGCTGTTCTGACGAATCCAGTTTTCGTAATCGATGTCCATGACCATGCTGCGCAGGGCGGCGATCGGATCCTGCGTGGCGCATTGCTGGCGAACGCCGTCCATCCAGTGCTTGAAGCGCTTGAGGCGGTCGGTGAAGCGGCTGTCCAGATGTTCGCCCAGGCCGATCTCGTCGGTCGCGGCGTACATCGACACCTTGCGCTCGGTCGAGTAGTTGCCCAGTTTTTCAAGGGTGGTCGAGCCGATTTCCCGGCGTGGCACGTTAATCACGCGCAGGAACGCGTTGTCGTCATCCGGGTTCACCAGCAGACGGAAGTAGGCCATGAGGTCTTTGACTTCCTGGCGCCCGAAGAAGCTGTTGCCCCCGGACAGCCGATATGGAATCTGGTGGTGTTGTAGCTTCAGCTCGATCAGCTTGGCTTGATAGTTACCACGGTAAAGGATGGCGAAATCGCTGTAAGGCCGGTCGGTACGCAGGTGCAGGCTGAGAATTTCGATCGCGACGCGCTCGGCTTCGGCGTCTTCGTTCTTGCAGCGGATCACGCGGATTTCGTCGCCATGACCCATCTCGCTCCACAGTTGTTTCTCGAACGCATGGGGGTTGTTGGCGATGAGCACGTTGGCGCAGCGCAAAATGCGGCTGGTGGAGCGGTAATTCTGCTCCAGCATCACCACTTTCAACGACGGGTAATCGTCCTTGAGCAGCATAAGGTTTTCCGGCCGCGCCCCGCGCCAGGCATAGATCGACTGGTCGTCGTCGCCCACCACGGTGAACTGGCAGCGCGTGCCGATGAGCATTTTCACCAGCAGGTATTGGCTGGCGTTGGTGTCCTGGTATTCGTCGACCAGCAGGTAGCGCACCTTGTGCTGCCACTTTTCCAGAATGTCGGCGTGCTCTTCGAAGAGCTTCACCGGCAGCAGAATGAGATCGTCGAAATCCACCGCGTTGTACGCCTTGAGCGTGCGCTGGTAGTGGCTGTAGACGATCGCGGCGGTCTGTTCTTTGGGGTTGCGCGAGTTGGCGAGGGCTTCCGGCGGCAGGATCAGTTCGTTTTTCCAGGCGCCGATCATGTTCTTGATCTCGTCAACGCCGTCGTCGCCCGAGTATTCCTTCTGCATGATGTCGGTCATAAGCGCTTTGACGTCGGTCTCGTCGAAGATCGAGAAGCCGGGTTTGTAGCCCAGCCGGGCATGCTCCTTGCGGATGATGTTCAGGCCCAGGTTGTGGAACGTCGAAACGGTCAGGCCGCGCCCTTCGCCGCTGCGCAGCAGGGTCCCGACGCGCTCTTTCATCTCCCGCGCCGCCTTGTTAGTGAAAGTCATGGCGACGATGTACTGGGCACGGATGCCGCAGTTCTGGATGAGGTGGGCAATCTTGCGTGTGATCACGCTGGTCTTGCCGGAGCCAGCGCCGGCGAGCACCAAAAGAGGGCCGCCGACGTAGTTCACGGCTTCCTGTTGCCGGGGATTGAGTCGGGACATGAGGAAAAATGGGGTCGCCTGGAAAAGGGCGGGCATTTTAACAGGGTCAGCGGATTGTGCAGCCACCGTCCGACACTGTGATGCGCCACGCTATCTATATTTCGCCGTTTTGTTACATTTGCGTATTGCGGATGATTCTCGCATTTGACGGCCCTCATTCGGGGGTGCGCCAAGGTCATTACGTTTGTGTGGGGAGTTAGCTTGTCTACGCCTGTCGAACCCTTGCGTTTGCTGCTTCTGGCGGACTCGCCCGAATGGCCGGCATCGTTGCGCGAGTGCCTGGCGCCGCTCGGAGACGCCTTTGTCCTTGACTGCGCGTCGAGCTGGGACACTGTTGGCGATCACACAGACCTGACCGCTCCCGGCGTACTCTTCACCCCCGAGGCCCTTCAGCCCGCCGCTGGCCAATGCAGTTGGCCCACCGTATTGCTTTTCGATACGGAGCCGGACGAAGAACCGGTAGGCGTCAGCGACTGGCTGGTACGCGAAGCCCTTACCACCCAGGCTTTGCGCCGCTGTCTGCGTCACGTAAGAGAGCGTGGCGCGCTCGAAACCACGCTTCATCGTCTGGCCGAGCAGGACCCTCTCACCGGTATCGCCAATCGGCAGGGCTTTCAGACGCTGTTGGCGGCCCGGCTGGCCGAGTTCGACGGTCGCGGCCTGGCGCTGGGGCATCTGGACCTGGACAACTTCCGCCGGGCCAATGACGCGCTGGGTCACCAGGCGGGCGATCGACTGATCCTGCAGGTGGTGGCGCGGCTCAAAAGCCAGCTGGAGGCGTGCGATCAACTGGCGCGACTGGGCAGCGATGAGTTCGCCCTGCTGATCGACACGCGCCGCGCCCCTGAACGCGCGGAATCCATCGCCGAGCGCATCACCGAGGCGCTGTCCGAACCGTATTGGGTTGATGGCGAAAGCCTGTTGATCGGCTGCAGCCTTGGCATTGCTTATGCGCGCCTCAACGGCGGCGCCGATCCGTTGATGTGGCATGCGCACATCGCCATGCAGCAAGCCAAGGGCACGCAAGGCTGCACCTTTCACGTGTTCAACGAACGAATAAACCGCAATGCCCGCAGCCTCGCTGACCTGGAAAGCGAGCTGCGCCGCGCCTTGCGTCGCGACGAGCTGGAGCTGCATTACCAGCCGCGCCTGTGCCTGAACACCGGGCATATTCTGGGGCTGGAGGCGCTGGTGCGCTGGCGCCACACTGAGCGCGGGCTGTTGCCACCCAGTGAGTTCGTGCCGCTGGCCGAGCAGAGCGGGCTCATCGTGCCGCTGGGTTACTGGGTCATTGCCCGGGCGCTGCGCGACATGCAGACCCTGCGCGAGAAGGGCGTTCCGCCGCTGCACATGGCAATCAACCTTTCATTTCGCCAGTTTCAGGACAACCAGCTGCTTGCGACGCTCAGCCGGCTGATTGCCGATCGCGGTATCGATGCGCAATGGCTGGAATTTGAATTGACCGAAACCGCCGTCATGCGCCGCAGTGACCTGGTCAAACAGACCATGGACGCGCTGGGTCGCCTGGGCGTGCGCTTTTCGCTGGACGATTTCGGTACCGGGTTTTCATCCTTCGTGCACCTCAACAGCCTGCCGATCACGCTGTTGAAAATCGACAAGAGCTTTGTCGGTGAAATGGAGCAGCGCGAGGAGAACCGCAAGCTGGTTCACGCGATGATCAACCTGGCCCATAACCTCAGCCTGGAAGTAGTGGCTGAGGGCGTCGAAACCCCTGAACAACTGGCCTTGTTGCGCAGCTTCAACTGCGATCAGGCCCAGGGATTTCTGATCAGCCACCCGCTGGCGTTCCCGCAACTGCTGGATTATCTGGCGATGGATCAGGTGCAGAGAAAGGGTCAGCAGGGGATTTAAAGAGTGGTAGTGCAAAGCCCGTAGATACTCTGTTCCGGATCAAGCTTTATGCAGATGTTTTTCGCTGAAAAGCTTGGCCGTATTGAAGTCTTCGCCGCTGCGCATGCAAGCCCACAAACCTGTCAGGTATTTACGCATCACCGCGCATATCGCCTGCATCT
>NZ_DASVUM010000107.1:0-10647 GCF_036387035.1 Pseudomonas sp.
TCCCGGGCGCAGCGGCCGCAGACGTGCGGGTACATGCGCAGCGCCTTGTCGCGGTAGCCCATTTCGCGGTCACGCTGGGCGTCGGCGAGGATGCGGTCCAGTTTTGAAGTGTTGGTGGGCGTATTAACCGAACTCATGGTGTCACCTGTTTCGTGTTCTGTTGGCAATGGAGAGCAATGGAGGCAAGTCTAGCGGTTTGCCAGCGGGTCAGCCCTTGAGTTTTTCGGCGATCCAGATCGTGTGCCGCGTGCCCTTGTTACCGTGGGCGTAGACCTTGACCTCTTCGGCCTTGAAGCCGGCCTTGCGCAGCTTGTCGCTGAAGGCCGCGTCGGCGCTGGCGGACCACACCGCCAAGATGCCTTTGGGGCGCAACGCGTTCGCGCAGGCCGCCAGACCTCCGGCCGAATACAGCCAGCTGTTGGATTTTTGCGTCAGGCCTTCGGGGCCGTTGTCGACGTCGAGCATGATCGCATCAAAGCCCTGGGGCTCGGCTTTGAGCACCTGGGCGACGTCCTGCACCAGCACTGTGGCGCGCGAGTCTTGCAAGGGATTGCCGGACTTTTCGCCCAGCGCGCCGCGATTCCATTCGACGACACCCGGCACCAGCTCGGCGACCACCACTTCGCCGTTCTTGCCCAGATGCTTGAGCGCTGAGGCGAGGGTAAAGCCCATCCCCAGCCCGCCGATGAGCACCCGCGGGTTAAGGCGTGACGCAACCTTTGTGCAGGGGATTTCGGCCAGGGCGTCTTCGGAGCCGTGCATGCGCGTGTTCATCAGTTGGCCGCCGTCGCCACCCTGAATCTTGATGACAAAATCCTCGCCGTACTCGAAGAGGCACAAGGCGCCGCCGTTATCGGGGATCGGAGTGGTGTCGAGCAGAACAAAACGTTTCATGGATAACTCGTCAAATGGGTCGGACCGCCTGCAGCGCAATTTCTCAGAGCGCGATGCGTTGCGCAGGAGTAGCCTGAGCGGTAATCGAAAGATTGGCAGGGGAGGCCAACGATGAAGTGCTCCATTCTACTGACGATTGTCATCACTGTGCTCGGCGTGTCGCAAGCGTCTGCCGAGAGCCTGCAACCTGTCCTGAATACGCCCGAGCCCATCGCGGCGTCCGCCGGTTCGCCCGGCACTGCAACACCGACACCGTATCCGCAAGTTGCGCCCCCGGGCGTTCCCCACGCAGGCGGCCAGGGCAACCCGCCGCTGCTGCCGAAGATCCCCCAGCCGGGCCCGCCAAAAGAAGACGAGCCGTTGCCGGGATTGCAGCCATCGGCCAAGCCCACCCCCTGATTGACGCTCGACGCTTTCAATCCTGCTGCGCCACCACCTGACCGTCCATCATGCGAAGTCGCTTCGACATCGCCACCGCGATCGCGCGGATGATCTTGGCCGCCACTCTCGGCGCTTCGTTGAGCATCTTCTCCAGCGAGTCCTTGCCCAGGTTCAGCAGATAGCACGACGACCCGGCGACGCACGTGGCCGAGCGACGCTCGCCATCGAGCACCGCCATTTCGCCAAACGCCCGACCGCTGCGCAGAATGGCGGTTTCCACCGCGAGCCCCTCGGCGTTGAGCTTCTGCACCGAGACCGTGCCGGAATGAATGATGCACATGAAGGTACCCGCGTCGCCTTCGTTGAAGATCGCATCGCCCTTCTCGATGCTGCTGATGCTGAAGTACCCCGCCGCTGCGGCAAATTCAGCCGGCGTCAGGGCCACGAACAGACCGCAGTCCATCAGCATGTCGCGTATTTCTTTGTTGAGTAATGTAGACATGGCGAATTCTTGTTGAGTGTCTTGGAAGATTGCTGAGCGCTGGCTGGTCTTTGAGCCGCCCCGGACATTACGTCGCCCGGGGCTTCCCATGTGACACGCCGCTCAGGCAGGTTTCATCAGGCCATCTGCAGCACTTTCAGAATGAACCCGTATTCAAGGGCCACATCCCGTAATCCCTGATAGCGCCCGCTCATCCCGCCGTGGCCCGCACCCAGCTCAGTCTTGAGCAGCAGCAGGTTATCGTCGGTTTTGTGATCACGCAGTTTCGCCACCCACTTGGCCGCTTCCCAATATTGCACGCGGCTGTCGTTGTAACCCGCGATCACCAGCATGGCGGGATAAGCCTGCGCCGTGACATTTTCGTAGGGCGCATAGGCCTTGATGCGCGCATGGACGTGCGGCTCTTGCGGATTGCCCCACTCATCGTATTCGGTGACGGTCAGCGGCAGCTCGGGATCGAGCATGGTGTTCAACACGTCAACGAACGGCACTTCGGCGATGGCCGCCTTGAACAGCTCGGGACGCTGATTCACCACGGCGCCAATCAACAAGCCGCCGGCGCTGCCACCGCTGATGACTAGCCGTTCGGCCGTGGTGATGTTTTCCCCAATCAGGTGCTCGGCGCAGGCGATGAAGTCGCTGAAGGTGTTTTGCTTGTGCTCCTGCTTGCCGTTGCGGTACCAGGCCTCGCCCAATTCACCGCCGCCGCGCACGTGGGCGATGGCGAAAGCGATGCCGCGATCAAGCAGACTCAGGCGCGCGTGGGAAAACCACGGGTCCAGGCTTTCGCCGTAGGCGCCATAGCCGTACAGATAGAGTGGAACGGTCTGACCGACCAACTCGCGTTTGACCACCAGACTGATCGGCACTTGGGTACCGTCGGCCGCCGTCGCCCATAGCCGCTGGCTGACGTAGGCGTCGGCATCGAACGCACCCAGTACGGGGGTTTCCTTGAGCACCGCCTGTTCTCCGCTTGCCAGTGACAATTGCCACACCTGCGGCGGACGGTTCAGCGATTGATAACGCAGTCGGATCTTGTCGCTCTCGAATTCCAGCGTGTCCTGCACGTACAGGTTGTAGGCCGCATCGGGGATTTGCACGCGATACGCCGGCAGCCCTTGCGGATGCACTTCAACGATCGGCAAGCCGCCTTCGCGCAGGCTCAAGGTCAGGCCTCTGGCGTTGAGGCTGAAGCCGTCCAGCATGACCGTGTCGCTGTGGGCAATCAGCTGTCGCCAGTCGCCGCGCTCAGGGGCGCCATCGGTCTTTTCCGGCGCGTGGTACAGCGCGAAGTTGATACCGTCCTGGTTGCTGCGGATCACCCAGTTCCACTCGCCATCGATCAGGCCGTGGTCCACCGAATACTCGTGACCCTCGCTGCGCGGCGCCATGCACACGAATGCCTGTTCGGGCGTGCTGGCGTCCAGCACCCAGGCCTCGCTGGTGGTTTTGCTGTCCAGCCCCAGGATCAACTGCCGCTCCGAACTGCTGCGATAGCAATGCAGGAAGAAGCGCCCGTCGGGCTCGCTGAACACCAGCTCGGCGGACGCTTCGCCCAGCTTATGGCGATACAGCTTGTGCGGACGGTGGGTGTCGTCCAGTTCGCCGAAGAACAGCGTCTGGCTGTCGTTGGCCCACGTCATGCTGCCGTCGCAGTCTTCGAACGGCAGGCTGCTGACCGCGCCGCTGCTCAGTTCCTTGACGTACAGCTGGTAGACCTCTTCGCCGCTGGTGTCGAGGCTGTAGGCCAGGCGCTGATGGTCGGGGCTGATGCTAAACGCGCCTAGAGAGAAGAAACCGCCGCCGGCGAGCGCGTTGGGGTCAAGCAGCAGCTCTTCGGCGCTCTCGTCGAGGGTCTGGGAGTCATCGGCCGGGCGCGGGCAGCGGTAGTGACGGGCGTATTCGTCGCCTTCGGTGGTACGGGTGTAATACAAGTACGGCCCCCAGGGGGAGGGCAGTGACAGGTCGGTTTCGAGGATGCGGCTCTTGATTTCCTGGAACAGCGTTTCGCGCAGTGGCTGCAAGTCGGCGAGCTGCTGTTCCTGCCAGGCGTTTTCGGCCTTGAGGTAATCGAGCACTGCATCGGTGTCGCGGTTTTGCAGCCAGGCATACGGGTCGGCGCCGTCGGCCTTGCGGGCGACGGGGGCGCTGGAAATGTGGGGGACGGAAGGCATGCTGGGCTCTCTCACGTGGGGCTCATCTTAAAGGGATCGGTCGCGCTGCCGGGCGCCTGGCCCGTGGCAGACCGATAACTGAAGCCGGGGAAGCCGGGCTGGTGAAAAGTCGTTATCATAAGCGCCTCTCTACCTGCCTTACCACGGACGTCATGACCGACAACGACTATCTGATTGCCTGGGGCCTCTACGCGTTCGCTGCGTTGGGCTGTCTGTTGGTGTGGTTCAAGCTGACCGGCTGGATGTGGCGCTACCTGCGCGAACCCTTGCGCGTGGTCGGCGCCGTGCTGTTGTTCTGCCCGACCATCGTCGATCCGGCCAAGGATCAATACGCCCCCGCCCTGGCGATCAGCGTGCTGGACCTGGCGCTGAAGGTCGGCAACAACGTCTGGCGGGCCGTGCTCGACCTCTCAACCTATGGCGCCGTCGCCCTGGGGCTTTACCTCGTTTACGCCTTGATCCGCTTGCCGTTCCTGCGCAAGAAAAAAGCCCGTCTGGCCCACGCCGAAGCGGCCGCGGCGCAGGCTGCCGCCGAGCAACAGCAACCAGACGAGCCTTATGCCGACTCATCGACCGGGCGTTTCGCCAGCCAGTCGCCAACGCCAGCGCCTGCTCCGAGCGGCCGTTATCGTGTCGAACCCAAACTGTGAAGATGACCGGCATTTTCACAGTCCGGAGCGCCAACGCACCGAGGCCTGAGCATGTGTGAACTTCTGGGCATGAGTGCCAATGTACCGACTGACATCGTGTTCAGCTTCACCGGGCTGATGCAGCGCGGTGGGCGCACCGGGCCGCACCGCGACGGCTGGGGCATCGGTTTTTATGAAGGCCGTGGCTTGCGCCTGTTCCAGGACCCTGCCGCGAGCAGCGAATCAGAGGTCGCGCAACTGGTCCAGCGTTACCCGATCAAGAGTGAAGTGGTCATCGGCCATATCCGTCAGGCCAACGTCGGCAAGGTCTGCCTGTCCAACACCCACCCTTTCGTGCGCGAACTGTGGGGCCGCAACTGGTGTTTCGCCCACAATGGCCAGCTCGCGGATTTTCATCCCGGCGCGACGTTCTATCGGCCGGTAGGCGACACAGACAGCGAAGCGGCATTCTGCGATTTGCTCAACCGGGTTCGCGAAGTTTTTCCCGAACCTGTCGAGATCGAGCAGTTGCTGCCGACGTTGGTCGAGGCCTGCAACGAATACCGCAGCAAAGGCGTGTTCAATGCACTGCTCAGTGATGGCGACTGGCTGTTTTGCTACTGTTCGACCAAGCTGGTGCACATCACCCGCCGCGCCCCGTTCGGGCCGGCGCGCCTGAAAGACGTCGATGTCATCGTCGATTTTCAGGCGGAAACAACGCCCAACGATGTGGTAACGGTGATCGCCACCGAGCCGCTGACCGAAAACGAGACCTGGAATCGCTACGAGCCGGGTCACTGGAGCCTTTGGCGCCGTGGCGAATGCGTTGCCGAAGGCGCGGCCTGAACGAGAGGGATCTATGCTGCGAAGCTACCTGCGACTGGTGTTGTTCACGGCGGGCCTGTTGATAGGCGTGCAGATTCCGGGCTTCATCAGCGATTACACCAAGCGCGTCGAAGCGCACATGCTGGAAGCTCAGCAGGGCCTGCGCGGCTATAACGAGACCGCGCTGCGGTTCTTCAATGGCGATGTGCAAGCGCTGATCCAGCATTACCGCACCAGCGATGACCCGGTATTCCGCACCGACGCCGATAACATCAGCAACCTGCTCACCCGCAATCAGACACTCGACCGCGAATGGCTTGCGCTGCAAGGCCCCTGGTACAGCCGCGCCTGGCACGTACTGACCGCCGCCGATACCGCCATTCGCAACGAAACCTGGAACGGCTACACCTGGCAGGTGCTGCTGTCACCGGAAGTGATCGGCTGGGGTCTGTTGTGCGCGCTGCTGTTCTCCCTGGTCATTGAAAGCATTGTGGTGTTCATCGACTGGGTGTTCGTCGGCCGGCATCACGTCCGGCCGGTCGGTCGCGACTGGCGCTGAGGCGGATTACCTGGCTTAGCTTGCCCGGGTGGTGATCTTGCTGACGCCTTCCCGGCTAAAGCCGGTCCTACTGAGCGCAATATTCCGTAGGACCGGCTTTAGCCGGGAAGGCTTGTAGCAGAGCACCCCGCGCGCCCCTAGGACCGGCTTCAGCCCGGAAGGGGCCATCCCAGTCAGTAAAGATCCTTCGCACCGTTCACTTTTTCTTATCCTCCCCCCGCGCTTTTATTCGTTGGACGCTCAAGCCATTCCCGCCGAAGAATGCTTGCACCGCACAGCCCTGTGTCCCGCGCTGCCCACTTGAGTAACCCGCGCGTACACTCGAGCTTCTCCCCGTTTCGTTCGCACAGGAGTCACGCCTTTGAGCCGCCTGTTATTGAATTGTGATATCGGCGAAAGCTACGGCGCCTGGACCATGGGTCTGGATGCCGAGGTCATGCCCTACATCGATTGCGCCAACATCGCCTGCGGCTTCCACGCCGGGGACCCGACCGTCATGCGCAAAACCGTTGCGCTGGCCCTGGCCAACAACGTCACCATCGGCGCGCACCCGGCCTACCCTGATCTGGTCGGTTTTGGCCGCCGCTCGATGGCCTGTTCCCCGCAAGAAATTCAAGACCTGCTGCATTACCAGATCGGCGCACTCGACGGCGTTTGCCGCGCACAGGGCAGCCACGTCAGCTACGTCAAACCCCATGGCGCGATGTACAACGACATGATGGCCAACCCGGCCCAGCTGCGCGCCGTCATCGAAGCCATTGCCCGCTACAACCCGGAACTGCCGCTGATGTTGCTGGCCATGCGCGACAACTCGTCCGCGCAAGCCATTGCCGACGAATTCGGCGTGACGCTGTGGTTCGAAGCCTTCGCCGATCGCGCCTACGACAGCGTAGGGCGTCTGGTCTCGCGCAACTTGCCCGGCGCGGTGCACCACGACGCGGATGTCATTATTGCCCAGGCCATGACCCTGTCCCGCGGCGAAGCATTGACCGCCAGCGATGGCAGCGAGCTGCGGCTGCAACCTCACACCTTGTGCGTGCACGGCGACAACGCCAGTTCCATCGACGCCGTCCAGCGCATTCGCCAGGCGTTGAACAGCGCCGATGCCGGACCGTCCGCGCTGTGAACCTGCGCATCGAGGTCGTTGCCATCGATTGCCTGATGGTCCGCCTGTTCGACGTCATCGACGAGGCCAACATGCCGTGGATGCTCGCCGCGACGTTGCGTCTGCGTGAGGGTTTCGCTGCGCATTTGATTGATCTGGTGCCGTCCTACACCACGCTGATGGTGCACTACGACCTGTTGGCGCTGAGTCCGACCCAGGCTCGGGCAATTATCACCGAAGCGCTGGTGGACCTCACGCCTGACGCCGCCCGGAGCGGTCGGCAACATGTGTTGCCGGTCTGGTACGACTTAAGCGTCGGGCCCGAGTTGGGCCTGTTGTCCAGGCGCAGCGGGTTGTCGGTAGACGAGGTGATTCGCCGCCACAGTCAGCGCGAGTATCAGGTCTTCGCGCTGGGGTTCGCACCGGGCTTCGCGTTCATGGGGCTGGTGGAAGAAGCCCTCGCCGCGCCGCGCATCAAAACACCGCGCAAGCGTGTGGCGGCGGGAAGTGTCGGGATTGCCGAGCGGCAAACGGCAGCCTATCCGCTGGAGTCCCCCGGCGGCTGGAACATCATTGGCCGTACCCCGGCAAAACTCTTCGACCGTGAAATCGACGGTTACAGCCTGATGCAACCCGGCGACACCGTGCGATTTGCCGGCATTGATCACGCAGAATTCATTCGTCTGGGCGGCGATGACACCCCGCTGGAGGCGCTGACATGAGTGTGTTGACCGTACAAAGCAGCACGCCGCTGTGCCTGTTGCAGGATGCAGGACGGTTTGGCGTGAGACACCTCGGCGTGACCCAGGGCGGGGCGCTGGACTGGGTGTCGATGTCGTGGGCCAACAAGCTGATGAATAACGCGCTGGACGCCGCCGTTATCGAAGTGACGCTGGGCGGCCTGACGGTGCTGGCCGAGGCCGACTGCTGCCTGGCCCTGGCCGGCGCAGACCTGGGTGCAATGCTTGACGACCGTCCTATCGCGCCGTGGCGCAGTTTCTTCATCCGCAAGGGTCAGCAGCTTCGCTTTACGCAGCCCGTCACCGGCGCTCGCGCGTACCTCGCTGCCCCCGGCGGATTCGCGGCGGTCGATGTGCTCGGCAGCTGCGCCACTGTCACGCGCGAAGGGCTGGGCGGGCTGGAGGGAGGCGGCAAAGCGCTGGCTGAAGGCGATCAACTGACTTATTCAGGGGCGTCATTTGCGCTTCACGCGCTACCCGACCACCTCATCCCCGACTTTTCCGACCAACGTCCGCTGGATGTCGTCCTTGGTGCACAGATCGGCCAGTTCAGCGGCTTGAGCCTGTTCGATGCGTTCAACAGCAACTGGACCCTCGACAGCCGCGCCGACCGCATGGGCATGCGCCTGCTGGGGCCAGAGCTGATTTATCAGGGCAAACCGATGATCTCAGAGGGCATTCCGCTGGGCGCCATCCAGGTCCCGCCTGACGGTCAGCCGATCGTCCTGCTCAACGACCGCCAGACCATCGGCGGCTATCCAAGACTTGGCGCGTTGACGCCGCTCTCACTGGCGCGCCTGGCGCAGTTGCTGCCGGGCACTGTGGTGCGGATGAAGGCCGTGGTGCAGGAGGTGGCGCATCGGGAGCAGGTGGGGTGTTTGCAATCGCTCGCGGGTTGTTTGGCGCTGTAGCTCTTGTCCTACGTGTTTGTCGGAAATGCTGGTCGGGATTATCAGGTCGTCTTTTTTGAGCAAGGGTCGTTAAGCACTTCATGTGTTCTTGATATGAGGTGCAGATATGAACCTGACATTGGTCGTCGATCAAAATCACTCTTGCCCGCGGGGTGTTGAGGTGATTAACGACAAGATAAAACAAGAGGCGCCACTCGATTCCGGAACAGAGCAGACGCAGGCTACAGTGCTCAAGGCCCCTGCGCCGGACGTTGAGTATCATGAAGTCAAGCTTGATGGGACGCTGAGACCGTCAGGTGATGGCGGTGTTTTCTTTAGGTCCCTGAGTCCTCGGGAGTTTCGTGAACAGGTAAAGCTGGATGCTCGTAGCCGGGCAGCTGAATTGCTGGCGACGGATATGGAAGGACTACGAGATGCGTTAAAAACAAAGCTTGAGCTCAGCAATTCAGAGTTAGCAAAAAAGCCCTTTACGTTTTCCATCGATGAAACGGGGTTAATCAAGCCGGTTGGGTTAGATTGCGAGCTGACACAGCTAGAAGAAAGCATTCTCTACAGTTTGATAAATGAAGATAAAGCATTCAGTGACGCGGCACGGGAATACATATTCGTTTTGGCAGGGATCGTTCATCGAACGTTGGAGGGGCTGGACGCAAAGTATGCTAGGTTTTTTTCGCCTGCAGGCAGCAAACCCAGTAGCACAGCATGAACCTACTGGGTTTGGCGGAAGTTATCGAACGGTGTCGGCTGAGCACATTTGCGTTAAGGGCGATGTTTCAAGACCGCCGACATCATTTCCTCTGACAGAGAAACTCCAGTAGCCAGTGTTATAGGTGGCCCTCCATTTTAGTCGGGTGTTGAGGGCTTCATTGAAGGGAGGGGTTGTGTTTCTGCCGATGCAGTCGTCGAATCTCATATTGCCAGAGATATACCCGAGGGATCGGTGATGTATTCTTTGATCGTTAATTTGTGGGGTTGGTGCTCATCGGGGTTCAGGACGAGGTGGACCATTGCACCCTCCACTGGGTGGCCTTTTGAGTCCGTCACCAAAGTTCTCCAGCTCAACGTATGTCTAAAGAAATGGTCGTGGAAATAGTGCTTAAACCATTGGTAATCTCCAGAGAGTACAGTTCTTTTCCTGTCGATATAAGGAGCTGACCCGAACTCCACCACATAACTGTCGCCAGTGTACACAGTCATGCCAGGAGATCTGAAGATTCTCATTAGAACTTTCTGGTTGGGTGCTAAATCCCAAGCAGCCGCATTCGTCGGAGTGTTTTTCGTTCAGTCCAGTGAATAATTCGCTTTGTCGGGCTGCGATGATCAGTTAAGTTTTAACTGATGAAATGACGTAATCAGCTACCGGTAGTCCATGTCAATACCGAAGATGTAAAAACATGACGCTCTCACCCGGTGGGAGCATATATGTGCGCGATGCGGCCTATGACTCGATGAAGGCGTTCACCCTGACGCACCGCACAATCCGGTTTTACGACGACTGCGTCGCCGATCGCGGGACAAGCCACGCTCCTTGTATGTTTCCCACACACCCACTGAGACTCGTTATTCTCGTGAGTGCGTCACCAAAGAGATGTGTTCTGGGGGAGACCGATCGCTCCTTAAGGCAGGACTTGCGCCTGACCTTGTCTGTAGAGAGGTCCCCCCGCCTCATTGCCCACCACGTAGAGTATCGAGAAGCCGACGAATCGGACTTCGCATTACAAGGTTGCAGCGGCATGAAGTTCGAGGTCAGGGGAACCAGAGCCATCATTACCTAGTTTTTCTGGAGATGAAAGCATGGCTGTTCACGTCGGTCTTGATGTCGGTTCACGTACGACGGCCATGGGATGGCGCGATAACGGCCGATCAGCCGGCTCGTGGGAAATCGCTCAAACACCTAAAGGCCGCAAGGCTGCCGTCAAGAAACTCC
>NZ_DASVUM010000108.1:0-22417 GCF_036387035.1 Pseudomonas sp.
GTTGAAGCCGTCGCAGCGATAAAGGGCATCAACGAATTGAACATCGGCCACGCGCTGGTGGCCCATGCCTTGTTTGTCGGCTTCAAATCGGCAGTGTCGGAGATGAAGGCGCTGATCCTGGCGGCGGCGGATGCTGCTCGCGATAAATAACGAAAGGGGCATTCCATCCGCTGGATATTCAGCGGATGCACTGCCTATTCGCGCGCAAGCTCGCTCCCATAATGGTTCGGTGGCGGACTCAGGCCTTGCGCCCGACAATCACCGCACGTCTTGGCGCCGGCAGTCCCTCCACGGTTTTGCTCGGGTCAGCCGGGTCGAGGAAGTCGCTCAGCGACTGAAAGCGCATCCACTCGGTACCGCGTTGTTCTTCCACGGTGGTGGTGCTGACGTCGACGCAGCGCACATCGACGAACCCCGCGCGGCGCAGCCACAGTTCCAGCGCAGGCACTGACGGCAGGAACCACACGTTGCGCATCTGCGAGTAGCGGTCTTCCGGGACCAGGACTTGGTTCGCGTCGCCTTCAACCACCATGGTTTCCAGCACCAGCTCGCCGCCTTTGACCAGGCAGTCTTTCAGCGCGAGCAAGTGGTCGATGGGCGACTTGCGGTGATAGAGCACGCCCATGGAAAACACCGTATCAAAACCTTCCAGCCGCGCCGGCAAGTCTTCCAGGGTGAACGGCAGGTGCCACGCGGGCAGGTCCGGCAGGTAGCGCTGCATGGCCTGGAACTGGCAGAAGAACAGCCAGTTGGGGTCGACGCCGATCACGCTGTCGGCGCCCGCACCCAGCATGCGCCACTGGTAATAGCCGTTGCCACAGCCGACGTCCAGAACGCGCTTGCCCCGCAGATCAAGGTGTTTTGAGACGCGCGACCATTTCCAGTCCGAGCGCCATTCGGTGTCGACGTGCACGCCGAACACCTCGAAGGGCCCTTTGCGCCAAGGCGACAGGCCCATCAGCGCGGTGCGGGTCTGCTCCCGGGTGGCGTCGTCGCAGTCGGCGTCGAGGATGAAATCGTCCTTGAGCTCGATGCGGCTCGGCGTCAGATCAGGCAAAGCATTCAGCGCGCCTTGCCAGCGTTCGAGATCGCCGTGACCCTTTTCCATTTTCGCGTCGAGTTGCGCCTGCAGCCCTTGGGCCCAGGCATACAGTGGAGTGCCCGCCAGACGGCGGACCAGAGGAGCGAGATCGATCATGGCAGGGCAATCAACGAGGCGAAGTTAAGGCACTGGAACCAGGGCACGACCTTACTGAAACCGGCGGCCAGCAGGCGCTCGCGGTGCTGCTCCAGGCTGTCGGGTTTCATCACGTTTTCAATCGCGCTGCGCTTCTGCGCGATCTCCAGCTCGCTGTAGCCGTTGGCGCGTTTGAAGGCGACGTGCAGATCGGTGAGCAGGGCGTGTTCTTCGTCGTCATCAAAACGCAGCTTTTCGGACAGGATCAGCGCGCCGCCGGGCACCAGCGCCTGACGAATGCGGGTGAGCAGCGCCAGGCGTTGCTCGGGGGCGATAAATTGCAGGGTGAAGTTCAACGCGACCACCGAGGCGGGTTGAAACGCGAGATTCAGAATATCCCCATCGATGACCTCTACAGGCAGCAACTCCTGGTACATCGAGTCCTGGGCGGTCAGGTACTCGCGGCAGCGCTCGACCATGGCCGACGAATTGTCGATGGCAATCACCCGGCAATCTTCAGTGCGCACATGGCGACGCAATGCCTGAGTGACGGCGCCAAGGGAGCTGCCCAGGTCATAGAGCACGCTGTGGGGCTGGGCGAATTGCCCTGCGAGCACGCCGAGGTTTTCGACGATGGTCGGGTAGCCAGGCACCGAGCGCTTGATCATGTCCGGGAAGACCCGCACGACGTCTTCGTTGAAGGCGAAGTCGGGCACCTGGGGCAGCGGCTGGGCAAAGAGGCGGTCGGGTTCTGGGCTCACGGCGATTCCGGGGGACAAGGCGAAAAGTGCGGCATTTTAGCCAATTGTGTCGCCCGGCCGAAACCTCATCTCATCGTCAACGCCAATTGAGCCTAATTCACCGTGATCACGCAATCGAACGTGCGTTCCGGTCGCACTTCCGGCGCCCAGGGCTGTTGGTAGACCATCATCAGGTGGCCTGATCCGGGAGTCGCCGCTCGGTAGCGCCAGACCGATTGGCCGCCTTCACCGACCAGTCCGACGTCTTTGGAGGCGTTGAACACCTCTGGCCCGAGGCTGTTGAGTACCGATGGCGCGGGGTTTTGCATCAGCCAGCGATAGCCGGTGGTGGGGTTGCTGGGGAGCATGAGCATGAGAGTCTGCCCGGTCTTGAGCGTGAGGGGGCAGTCTGTCTGATCGTCCAGGGACACGATGTGTTTCGGCGTCTGGGCACAGGCGGCAAGCAAGCTGAGGCTGAGCGGGACGAGCAGGCGGGCAGGGGTCATGAAAGCTCCGGTCATAGGCAACATGACGGGAGGATAACCGAAGATGACGGCGTTGAAACCCGGAAGCTTAAGCCGGCTTCAGCCCCTGCGGTGAGGCTGGAATCCGCAGGAACCGGCTCGCGAACCGGGCGTGTCAGCCATTGCAGCAATGACTGACTGAGAGCGTTCGCCAGCGTGCCGGCATGCTTGGGGCATGCCCTACGGCCGAGGGCAGGGCTTAGAACAATATCTTCGCCACATCCGCAAAGCGTTTGGCGAAGTGCGCGGTGATGCCTTCTTTCAAGTAATCCGGCAGCTCTTCGAAGTTGCCGCGGTTGGCCTCGGGCAGGATCAGTTCGAAGATCTTCTGACGGCGCGCCGCGATGACTTTCTCCCGCACCCCACCGATGGGCAGAACGTGCCCGGTCAGGGTCAGTTCGCCGGTCATGGCCACGCCTTTTTTAGGCGCCTGGTTACGCGCCAGGGACAGCAACGCGCTGGCCATGGTCACACCGGCACTTGGACCGTCTTTCGGCGTCGCGCCTTCAGGAACGTGCAGGTGAACGAACGCTTCGTCGAAGAAGCCTTTGTCGCCGCCAAACTTCGACAGATTGGAGCTGACGTAGCTGTAGGCGATTTCGGCGGATTCCTTCATCACGTCGCCCAGTTGCCCGGTGAGCTTGAAGCCGCGGTTGAGCGTGTGGATGCGCGTCGCTTCGATGGGCAATGTGGCGCCGCCCATGCTGGTCCAGGCCAGACCGGTGATCACGCCGGTGCCCGACAACACTTGTTCATTGCGGAATACCGCCATGCCCAGCGAGGCTTCCAGCTCTTTCGGGCCGATTTTGACCACGGTGTCCGGGTTGTCCAGCAGCTTGACCACCGCTTTGCGCACCAGTTTGCCCAGCTGTTTTTCCAGCTGCCGCACACCGGCTTCCCGCGCATAACCGTCAATCACCGCGCGCAGTGCGCTGTCGCTGATCATCAGGCTGTTTTTCGAGACGCCGGCCTTGGCCAGTTGCTTGGGCCACAGGTGGCGTTTGGCAATGGCCAGTTTTTCTTCAGTGATGTAGCCGGACAGGCGAATCACTTCCATGCGGTCCAGCAACGGGCCGGGGATCGAGTCCAGGGTGTTCGCGGTGCAGATGAACAGCACCTTCGAGAGGTCCAGACGCAGATCAAGATAGTGATCGAGGAATTCGACGTTCTGTTCCGGGTCCAGGGTCTCGAGCAGGGCCGAGGCCGGGTCGCCCTGGAAGCTCTGACCCATCTTGTCGATCTCGTCGAGCATGATGACCGGGTTCATCACTTCCACATCTTTCAGGGCCTGCACCAGCTTGCCTGGCTGAGCGCCAATGTAGGTGCGACGGTGGCCCTTGATCTCAGCTTCGTCGCGCATGCCGCCCACGCTGAAACGGTAGAACGGACGGCCCAGGGATTCTGCGATCGACTTGCCGACGCTGGTTTTACCCACGCCCGGCGGCCCGACCAGCAGCACGATGGAACCGGAGATTTCGCCCTTGTAGGCGCCAACGGCGAGGAATTCGAGGATGCGGCTCTTGATGTCATCAAGGCCCGCGTGGTGCTGATCGAGCACTTTGCGCGCGTGTTTCAGGTCGAGCTTGTCTTCGCCAAACACGCCCCACGGCACCGAGCTTGCCCAATCCAGGTAGTTGCGGGTCACCGCGTATTCCGGCGAGCCGGTTTCCAGTACCGACAGCTTGTTGATTTCCTCGTCGATGCGCTTGCGCGCCTGCGCTGGCAGCGTCTTGCCGGTCAGCCGCTCTTCGAACTGCTCGATGTCAGCGCTGCGGTCGTCCTTGGTCAGTCCCAGCTCCTGCTGGATGACCTTGAGCTGTTCCTTGAGGAAGAACTCGCGCTGGTGTTCACCGATCTTGCGGTTCACTTCGGCGGAGATTTCTTTTTGCAGGCGCGCGACTTCCACTTCCTTGCGCAGCATCGGCAGGACTTTCTCCATGCGCCTGAGCACGGGCACGCAATCGAGCACCTGCTGCAACTCGACGCCCGTGGCGGAGGTCAGGGCGGCGGCGAAGTCGGTCAGCGGCGAAGGGTCGTTGGGGCTGAAGCGATTGAGGTAGTTTTTCAGCTCTTCGCTGTACAGCGGGTTGAGCGGCAGCAGTTCCTTGATCGCGTTGATCAGCGCCATGCCGTAGGCCTTGACCTCGTCGGTCGGCTCGTTGGGCTGGTGCGGGTATTCCACCTCGACCAGAAACGGCGGGCGATGATGCTTGAGCCAAGTCTTGATACGCACGCGGCTCAGGCCCTGGGCAACGAACTGCAGCTTGCCGTTTTCACGGCTGGCGTGATGCACCTTGACCAGCGTGCCGTATTCCGGCAGCGCCTTGGTATCGAAATGACGCGGGTCGTCGGGTGGGGTGTCCATGAAAAACAGCGCCAGCGAGTGGTGATCAGACTTGCTGACCAGCTCCAGCGTTTCGGCCCAGGGCTCTTCGTTGACGATGACGGGCAGTACTTGCGCGGGGAAGAATGGACGGTTGTGGATCGGGATGATGTACACCTGATCCGGGAGGTTCTGGCCGGGCAGGGCGAGGCTCTTTCCGCCGGAGCCGAGGATTTCGTGCTCCTGATCGTCGTCTTGGGGCGTCTGGTTGGCGTCGGATTGCTGGTCGCTCATGGGGCACCTGCATAAATTGGGATGACCTTTAGATGGGGCGCACGGCCTCAGGTTTCAATAGCGCCGGTCGATAGCAATGACTATGGAGATCGATTTAAAGCGTGTGTGGCGTTGTGCCCTGGTCATGGCATCCAGTGAACGATAGCTATGTGCCGTCACACGGTTCGGTCTGAAGTCACCGATAGCCGTGCAACACGCTACGCTGAACTCATTGCCAAGGCAGGCTCTCGCCGGCCTCGCCGTTCTGGAACACTGTCATGCGCCACGTTTTTATTTCATTGTTGCTGGTTGTAACCGCGTTGCACGGCACCGTCGCCAATGCCGCGGGCCTGACCGCCGAGGTCGTTGATGCCCAGGGCAAGCCGCTCGCCGATGCGGTGATCACCTTGCATGGTGCGACGCCGCCTCCTGCCGGGTCGCTGAAAGCCGACATGGACCAGCGCGACCAGCAATTTGCCCCGTACGTGCTGGCGGTGCACACCGGCACCCAGATCAGTTTCCCCAACAGCGATCACATTCGCCATCAGGTGTATTCGTTCTCGACCCCCAAGCGCTTCGAACTGCGGCTGTATGGCGGCACGCCGTCGGACCCTGTGCTGTTCGACAAGCCGGGCGTGGTCGTGCTCGGCTGCAACGTCCACGACAACATGATCGGTTATGTGTATGTCACGGACGACGGCTGGTTCGGCGTCAGCAATGCCAAAGGCAGCCTGACGCTGGATCAAGTGCCCGCCGGTCATTACACGGTCACCCTCTGGCATCCACAAGCTGCGGACATGTTGCCGTTGCCCGGTGGCGACATCGACATCCCCGCCGACGGTCTCAAGCAGCGGTTCAGCCTCGCCGTAACGCCCAACGCAGAGGCTGCGCCCGCCGCACCGCCGTCCAGCGCGTTCGGCGATGCGTTTCATAAAGCGGCCCACGAATGAAGGTGCGCATCAGCTTCCAGGCACGGATTGCCGGCGTGTTGATCATGTTGCTGCTGATTGTGGTCTTTGCGGTGTTTCTGGCCGTTAAAGCCGCGACCCAGGACGCGGTGCGCAAGCAGGCGCAGGCGCAACTCGAAGTCGGCACCCGGGTGTTTGAAGGCTTGCTGGAAATGCGCGGCAAACGTCTGCGTGACGCCGTGCAATTGCTGTCCACCGATTTCGGCTTTCGTGACGCAGTGGCGACGGCGGACTCGGCGACCATCCGGTCGGTGCTGCTCAATCACGGCGCGAGAATCAACGCCTGTGACATGTTTCTGCTGGGCATGGATGGCACGGTCATGGCCAGTACCGTCGCGCAGATCCCCGAAGGCTCGCCGTTCCCCTACATCCAGGCGTTACGCGAGCTCAAGGGCAAGAATCAGTCGATGCTGATCGTGCCGTTCCAGGGCCAGCCGCATTTGCTGGTGGACAGCACTGTGCTCGCACCGCTGCCGATCGCGCGCGTGGTGATGGGCTTCAGCATGGACGACGATCTGGCCCGGGAACTGCGCTCTTTGAGCGGATTGCAGGTGTCATTCCTGTCGATCGTGCACCAGCAGCCGGGTCAGCTCATCAGTACGCAGCCCGAGCCGCTGTTTGACAGCCTGCGAAGCGTGATGATGAATCCGCTCAGCACTGAAATGCAGATGACCGAGCATCACAGCCAGAGCTTTCTGAGCAAAACGCTGCGGCTGGGGACCAACAGCGACAGCGACGGCGAAGTCGTGGCTTTGCTGCAGAGCCCGCTGGACCAGGCCATGCAGGCGTTCGCGCCGCTGGATCAGACACTGTTCTGGATCACCGTCGCGGCGTTGGGCGGTTCGCTGGTAGGAGCCTTGCTACTGGCGCGTGGCCTGTCGCGGCCGGTCAGTGCGCTGGCTCAGGCGGCCCGCCGCATTGGCGAAGGTGATTACGCAACGCCGGTTGTGCTCGATCGCAGCGACGAACTGGGCTTGCTCGCCAGCGCCATCAATTCGATGCAGAGCGGGATCGCCGAGCGTGAGCTGCAACTGGCACACAACGCTTTGCATGACCCCCTCACGGGGCTGCCCAATCGGGCACTGGTCATGGAGCGCCTCGGTAGCGCGGTCGCTGCCCAACGACCCGTGGCCCTGCTGTATCTGGGCATCGATAACTTTCGTGCGATCAGCGCAAACATCGGTCTGGAAGGCGTCGAGCAATTGCTGCGGATCATCAGCGAACAGCTGCAAGGGCCGCTGCGTCCTGGCGATACGGTGGCGCGGCTGTCCGACAACGAATTCTTGCTGCTGGTGCAAAACGCCGAGACCGACGGCGCAGTCGCCATGGCTGACCAGCTGCAACGTCTGCTGATCAAGCCGCAACGCATCGGCGAGCAGGACATTGCCATGGATGCCTGCATCGGCATCGCAGCGTATCCGGTCAATGGCGATTCGGCGCCCGAGCTGCTCAGGCGAGCGTCTATCGCGCGGCAGGACGCGGCACAGCTGCCGGGTCGTCTGCAGGTCTATGTGGACGGTCGGGATGTAGCGCACCTGCGCCAGATCAGTCTGATTCGCGACCTGCGGCTCGCCGCGCGCAATGGCGAACTTGCACTGCATTACCAGCCGAAACTGGATATCCGCAACGGCCGGGTCACTCAAGCCGAAGCCCTGTTGCGCTGGCAGCACCCGCAATTCGGGTCGGTATCGCCGGCCGAGTTCATCGTGCTGGCAGAGCGCACCGGCAGCATTCAGATCCTCACCAACTGGGTGATCGAGGAGTCGCTGCGCCAGTTGGCCGAATGGGCGCAGCGCGGCTTGATTTTGCAGGTGTCGGTGAATATCTCGGCAGACGACCTGTTGGGCCGTGACCTGGCTGATCGTGTTTCGGCGCTGCTCAAGTTGTACCGCGTGCCGGCCGAACAACTGATTTTCGAAATCACCGAGAGCGCGATCATGCGCGAGCCCGAGCAGTCGCTCAAAGTGCTCAACCGCCTGCGCGAGTTCGGTATCAGCCTGTCGGTGGATGATTTCGGCACCGGCTACTCTTCGCTGGCGCACCTCAAGCGGTTGCCGGTGCAGGAATTGAAAATCGATCAGTCATTCGTACGCGATCTGGATGAAACCAGTGAAGACGCTGTCATCGTGCGGTCGACCATCGAGATGAGTCACAACCTGGGCCTGAAGGTCGTTGCCGAAGGCGTCGAGTACGAACACAGCCTGCGCTTGCTGGAACGCTGGCAGTGCGACACCGCTCAGGGTTACTTGATCAGCCGGCCGCTGAATGCCGTCGCATTCGAAGCCTGGATCGCCCGCTCCCAGCTCCCTCCCGGCATGACGGTACACTGATGGCACATGGATCTTTGGCACGAAGCCTTTCGACTTTTTTAAACCCTGTGGTCCTTGCCAGCCTGGTCGCAGGTTGCGCTGCGTTGGTTGCGCCCGCCGCTGAAGCCGAGCAGGGACGCCTGGTCGTCACTGGCGGTGCCAGCAGCATTGAAGGCGGCGCGGGCGGCGGGATTATTCCCTGGGCTGTGCTGGCGGGGTATGGCGAGCAAGGCGAATGGGGCGGCAACGCGTTCGCGACCCACGTCGACTTGCCGGACTACACCCTCGATGTAGTAGGCGCCGCGGCGTCCTATGGTAATCGTGTGGAGCTTTCCTACGCCCATCAACGATTCGACCTCGGCTCGCTGGTCAGCAAGCTCAACCTCCCCGAAGACAACCTCACCCAGGACATCTTTGGCGTGAAAGTCCGGTTGTTTGGCGACCTGATCTACGATCAGTTGCCCCAAGTGTCGGCGGGTCTGGAATACAAACACCAAAACGACTTTCTCATCCCCAGCCTGGTGGGTGCCAAGCGGGATTCGGATGTAGAGGGGTACGTCACGGCAAGCCGTTTATTCATGGGCGCTGCGTTCGGTTACAACGTGGTCGTCAACGCCGGCTTGCGTTACAGCCGCGCCAACGAAACCGGTCTGATGGGTTTCGGCGGCGACCGGCGGGACACCCGCAGCGTGCTCAAAGAGGGCGGCGCCGCCATCCTGTTCAACCCCCACTGGGCCCTGGGCATGGACTACCGCGAGAAGCCCGACAACCTGTCGTTTGCCGGCGAAAGCGATTGGGCGGATCTGTTTGTCGGCTGGTTCCCCAACAAGCATGTTTCCGTGGTGCTGGCCTACGCACGCCTCGGCGAAATCGCCACGCTGGACAACCAGAACGGCACCTACCTTTCCGTGCAGGGGAGTTTCTGATGAGGCAATCCTTGTGGGTGATCGTCGGCCTCTGTCTGTCGCTATTGGTGGGTTGCGCCCAACAGCCGCCAAAGGATGACAGTCTTTATCAGGACCTGGGCCAGCGCGCCGGCATCCAGAAGATCGTCGAGGGGATGCTGCTGCACGTGGCCAAAGACGATCGCATTTACAAATATTTCGCCAAGGTCGACATCGTCCGCGTGCGCGACAAATTGGTAGAGAAGTTCTGCGTCGAAGCGGGCGGGCCCTGCACCTACAGCGGTGACAGCCTGGCAGAAGCGCACAAGGGCATGAACATCAGCCGCAGCGATTTCAATGCGCTGGTCGAGGACCTCATCGAGGCGATGAACGAGCAGCACATTCCGGTGCCCACGCAAAATCGGTTCATTGCCCGGCTGGCACCTCAGCGCGGCGAGGTGATCGAGAAATAAGGCTGCGTGGCTCACGCTCATCAACGTGCAACGCGCATAAAAAAGGCGGTCACCTTTCGGGACCGCCTTTTTTCGTTACTGCACGAAGCGAATCAATCCGGCAGTTTGTAAGCGATCACGTAATCGCCCTGTTTGGTGCCCAGCGAACCGTGACCGCCAGCAACGACCAGCACGTATTGCTTGCCGTCCTTGCCGGTGTAAGTCATCGGCGTGGTTTGAGCGCCTGCAGGCAGGCGGCCTTCCCACAGCTGCTTGCCGTTACGAACGTCGTAAGCACGCAGGTACTGGTCCAGCGTGGCGCTGAGGAACGACACGCCGCTGGCGGTGATGAACGTGCCGCCCAGGCTTGGAACGCCCATGCTCAGCGGCAGTGGAACCGGCGAGCTGTCACGCACGGTGCCGTTCTTGTGCTTCCAGATGGTTTGGTGGTTGGTCAGATCGACCGCCGCCACGTAGCCCCATGCTGGCGCCTGGCAAGGCAGGCCCATTGGCGACAGCAGCGCTTCCAGGATCACCCCGTAAGGCGCGCCTTTGTTCGGCTGTACGCCTTCGGTTTCGCTCTTGCGGCCCGGGCCGCCTTCGACTTCTGACGCCGGGACCAGCTTGGAACGGAATGCCATGTAGCTTGGGTTAACGAACGCAATCTGACGCACCGGATCGACCGAAATGCCGCCCCAGTCGAACACGCCGAAGTTACCCGGGTAGACCAGCGAGCCTTGCAGCGACGGCGGGGTGAACGGGCCTTCATAGCGCAGGGACTTGAAGTCGATGCGGCAGAGCATTTGATCAAACGGCGTCACGCCCCACATGTCGCGCTCTTTCAGCGGCGGCGGCATGAAGTTCAGGTCGGACTTTGGCTGGGTAGGCGAGGTGTGATCGCCCGCCACCGCGCCCTGCGGAACAGGGATTTCGTTGATCGGCACGATGGGCTGACCGTTGCTGCGGTCCAGCACATAGATGCTGCCTTGCTTGGTCGAAGCCAGAACAGCAGGTTTTACGCCGTCAGCGGTTTTCATGTCCATGAGCGTTGGCTGACCGCCGACGTCCATGTCCCACAGGTCGTGATGCGTGAACTGAAAATTCCATTTCACGTGACCGGTGGCGATGTCGAGCGCAACCAGGCCGGCGCTGAACTTCTCCGAAGCCTCGGTGCGGTTGCCGCCCCACTGGTCAGGCATCTGGTTGCCCATTGGCAGGTAGAGCATGCCCAGCTTTTCGTCGACGCTGAACATCGACCACATGTTGGGCGAGTTGCGGGTGTAGGTCTTGCCCTCGGCAAGCGGCGTGGTGTCGTCCGGATTGCCGCTGTCCCAGTTCCAGACCAGACGGCCGGTGTGTACGTCGAATGCACGGATCACGCCCGAAGGCTCGTCGGTGGAGACGTTGTCCGTGACGTGACCGCCAATGACCACCAGGTCTTTGGTCACCGCCGGTGGCGATGTCGAGTAATAGCCGCCCGGTGCGTAAGTGCCGATATTGGCGCTCAGGTCGATCGAGCCGTTAGTGCCAAAGTCTTCACACATCTTGCCGGTGTCGGCATTCAGGGCGATCAGACGCGTGTCGGCAGTCGGCAGGAAGATGCGACGCGGGCAGGCGTTGGTTGCAACGGCCGGGGCGGCCGGGCTTTGCGCAGGCGCGGCAGCATCGACGGGTGCGGTGGCAGCGTAAGCGGCGTCATCGTGATACGACACGCCACGGCAGGTCATGTGCGCCCAACCTTTGAAATTGGCCGCCTTGCCGCTGCTGATCTTCGGATCGAAGCGCCAGATTTCCTTGCCGGTATCCGGGTCCAGTGCGATGACCTGGCTGTGCGGCGTACAGACATAGAGCATGCCGTTGACTTTCAGCGGGGTGTTTTCAGCCGTGGTTTCACCAGGATCGTTCGGACCCGGGATGTCGCCTGTGCGATAGGTCCAGGCCGGCACCAGCTTGCTGACGTTGTCCGGTGTGATTTGCGACAGCGGCGAATAGCGATCACCGAAGGCCGTGCGCCCGTAGGACTGCCAGTCGCCGTCGGGCATGGCCGGAGCGGCGCTTGTGGTGCCTGCCGTTTCGCGGTCCAGCTGGCCTTTGATCTCGCCAGGATGGGTGAACTGGCTGGCCAGCGCAGCGATACCCGCCACAATCACGGCGGCACCCAGCGCACGAGTGCCGGCATCGCCGACCTGGCCACGCAGGACCGGTCGACGGAACCATGGCAGCAGCATCACGATGCCCAGGGCAAACCAGAGTGCCAGACGCGGCACCAGTTGCCACCAATCCAGGCCCACTTCCCATAGCGCCCACACGGTACTGGCGAACAACACCAGTGCGTACAGGCCGAATGCGGCGCTGCGACCCCTCATCAGCAGGACGCCGGTGATGGCAAACCCGATGCCGGCCAGCAGGTAGTACAGCGACCCGCCCAGTGTCAGCAGTTTGATGCCGCCGACCAGCAAGGCCAGACCCATTATCAGAATCACCAGCCCGAGCAAGCTCGGAAGCAGGCGACCCTTACCGAAAGCACCCTCAGTGCTCATAAGTGTTGTACTCCGTAACGATGTGGTGGTTAACGCGTGCTGACCTGAAGGCCGCTGGGTAAGCCGGGCCTTCAATGCCTATATAGGGGGCGGACGGAAACGTCGGGCTGGTTAGAACGATGACTGGATTTTCAGCCCCGCGACCAGCGCGTCATCGACCTCATTCACGCCGCCCGGATGACGGATGAATTGCAGGTTCGGGCGCACCGTCAGCCAGTTGGCGACGTGCACGCCGTAGTAGACCTCGGCGTTGTATTCGGTGTCCTGGACGGGCAGAAAGGCCGGGTCGTTATAGTCCGAGACGCCTTCGGCCTGGTTGCGCAGGTTGATGTTCTTGCGATACGCCGGGTTGACGTGGATGCGGCTGATGCCGACGCCGATGTCATCCTCGGGGCGCGCATCGAACGGGCCTTTGTACGTAGCGCCGAGGGCAACGAAGTTGTCGATCATGTTGGTTTTCTTGTCGTGCAGCGTGCCGTTGGCGAACAGGCTCATGCCGCGGCTGTTGTCGCTGGCGTCGCTCGTGACTTGCTGGCGCAGGGTCAGCCACATGCCATGTTTGCTGGACGACGAGGCGTAGTCATCGCCGCTCTGGGCGGCGTACCGACCGTTGCTGTCCTTGGAAACGTCGCTGCTGTCGGCGGTGCTGTAGTAGTAACCGGCGCGGTATTCGCCCGGCAGGCCGTTGACCTTCGGCGACCACACCACTTCGACCGGCAATACTGCGCCCTGGGTGCCGCTGCCGCTGAGTTTGAAGGCGTTGTCGTTTTCCAGGTTCGACGGGTTCTGCTCGAACGCACCGACCTGCACGAACAGTTCGGGGGTCAGCTGGTACTTGACGCGCATCGCCCACTGGCTGATCGGCCAGTTGTACCAGATGCCTCCGCCCCAGTTACCGACCTGCGAGCCGCACAGCGCCAGGTTCTGGAAGTCGCACGGGAAGGTGTTGAAGTCTTCGCCTTCGTTGAACCGGCCGACCTTGACGCTAAGCGTCTGATCGAGAAATTTTTGCTGATACCAGAGGTCGGTCAGGCGCGTGACGCTGCCTCGGCCCCAGACTTCCTGGGACGACGAAATAGTGCCAGTGCGCGGGTCGCCCACGCGATCATTGCTGATGTTGTCGCCGTTGCGGTTGGTCAGCGTCAGCTGAAATTCGGCGTCGTGCCAGCCGAGGATTTTCTGCAGGTCCATGTGCGCGCCGAGAGCGAACTGGTCACTGTAACGGGTCGCCTTGTCATGGTTGTAACCGCCGTGCAGGTTCGAGCCCACTTCCACGACCGAGTCGAGTTTGAAGTCATAGCCCTGTTCCGAAAGCTCGCTGCGCTTGCCGCCCCAGTCACCCAGCATCCACGGCGACGCGCTGTCGAACGCCGGCGCGGCGTGGGCATAGCTTGCGAACCCTAGCGCGGCGAGGCTCAGTGCGCTGGCATGACAAAGGGCACGTGACGGCTTGCAGATCGGGCGTTTCAGATGACTAGGCATAGGGCGTGTGGTCTTTTTTGAGTTATTCGAGAGCAAAAGGCGGTGCCGCTCGCAACGCTTTAACTGCGCGTTGCAAGGTCTTAACAAATAACGAATTAATCGTTTCAGCGTTTAGGGCGGCGATGATAGGACGCTAACGATTTTTAAAAAAGCCGAAAATGCGACATGGATCGTTGCGCTTGGCGTAACAGTGGCGGGGGGCTCGGCGGGTGACGGCCCGGTACGGTGGGACTGAACGGCCCGCGACCGAATGCACTCCCTGTGCAAATCAGCGTGGCCGCTCAGGTGACAACGTTTAGAAAGTCGTTCTTAGCCCGACCTCGACACTGCGGCCTTGGGCCGGGGCGATGTCGCGCAGAATGGAGCTGGCGTAACGCACGGTTTGATTGGTCAGGTTCTCGCCGCTGACGAAAGCCAGCCATTGGCTGTCGCCCACCTTGAATGTGTAGCCGGCGCTCGCACCCAGCGTCGTGTAGCCGTCGGTGCCGGTTTCGTTATCCGGCACGCGCCGTTGGGACGCGGCGTGTTCGACATCAATTCTCGCTTGCCACGTGTCCAGCGCCCACAACAATCCGCTGTTGAGCCGCAAAGGGGCGATGCGCGGCAGGGCTTCTCCCGTCTCGAGGTTTTTGGCGCGGGTGTAGTCGCCGGAAAGCTCCAATGCAAAACTGCCGTACCGGGTTTCGCCAAGCTTCCAGCGATCCTGCGCCTCGACACCGGCAAACCGTGCGCGCACGCCTGAGTAGGTGTACTCGGGGATTCCGTCAGGGTCTTCAGCGCCCTCATCGTTCAACGTTCGAGCGCTGCCCAGCAGTCCGATGTAATTGGAGAAGTGGCTATAGAACACGCCGACACTGCCTTTATGTGTGCCGTTGTCGAAGCGCAGCGCCAGATCGCTGGAAACGGCTTTCTCCTTCGACAGGTCAGCGTCGCCGACCTCGTACGTGCCGGTGGCGACGTGGGCGCCATTGGCATAGAGCTCATAGAAAGTCGGCGCCCGCTCGGTGTAGCCCAGCGTTGCCGCCAGCGACCAGACCGGCGTCAGCGTATAGACGGCCCCCGACGAAACGCTCCCTGCGGTAAAGCTGCTCGAACTCCTGGCGTTCGCAAATCGCGCATTGCCTCCGCTGTTCGGGTCCACGGAAGTGTGTTCAACGCGACCGCCGAGGCTGATCTTCAGGCGATCGGTTGCTTGCAGCTCTTCCAGAATGAACAGGGCGCCGGCGTCCGTATCGGTCTGCGGCACGAACGCCTCTTCGCCCAGGGCTGAAAACTCACTGCGTGTCACCTGGGCGCCAACGATGCCTTCAACCGGGCCGATGGGCTGATGCCGGGCCTCTACGCGGGCTTCATAGCCCTTGTTTTTGAAGGTGGTGCCGACTTCGCCGTCCTCGATCTCCATGTGCTTGTAATCGGTATAACCGGCGTCGAGTTTTACCGAACTGAACGGGCCGGCGAGGTTGCGGATCTCTGAGGCAAAGGCGTAGTGGTGCTGCTTCATGCGGATGCGCACGTCCTGCTCGGCAGGCGAACCGTAATTTGAATCGTAGTTGCTGTAGGAGACCCCGGCGTAACCGTCGTCCCACGTATAGGACCCGCCGATTGCCCCTCCGTCCTGTCGACCATTGCTGTTACCGAGGCGATGTTTCTTGTCGCTGTCTTCCGGCTCCCGTGCGCGCTCGTCGGCGGTGCGGGCATACCCCGGGATTTTCAGGTCGTTGAACTCACGAGCGTTGGCATCCAGATGCAACGCAAAAGTGCCATTGCCCGCTTCCAGCTTTCCGGCGCTGCTGCGAGTCGTGTCAGCACCGCCATAACGCAGCTCGCCCGCGCCTTGAATGCCCTCGATGCGTTCGGTGGGAATGCGATTGTCGAACGTGTTGACCACACCGCCGATTGCGTTGCCCCCGTAGAGCAGCGCTGCGGGGCCGCGCACGATTTCAATACGGTCGACATTGACCGGGTCCAGCGGTACCGCGTGATCGTGGGATAACGAGGAGGCGTCCAGCGCTCCGACGCCGTTGCGCAGGAGCCGGATGCGGTCGCCGTCCAGACCCCGAATGATCGGCCTGCTTGCGCCCGGTCCGAAATAAGAGGAGGACACGCCGGGCTGTTTTTTCAGCGTCTCGCCCAGGCTGCCTTTTTGCTGCAGGGTCAGCTCATCGCCGGTCAGCACGGTGCTGGGCGAGGCGAGCTGGTCGCTCCCGAGCGGGTTGGCGGTGATTATTTGCGGCTCCACCTCGATTGCGTACGCAGGTGAGGTGATCAGCAAAGCGGTAGCGAGCGGCGTCAAGCGCCACGGACGGGATTTTGCGGGACGGGACATGCAGCGTTTCCTTGCAAGGTGAGTCAAAATGCAGTGCTTTTAATTGTTATAACATAACAGATTAAAAGCAGTCATTTTGGTATCGACTCGCCTGCACCCCCGGCGCACGGCCTTCACACGGGTCACTGCGTCCGTTAAGGTGCGCAGCTCGCGAACTGTCCCGTCCAACCAGCGTCCATAGGCCCTCCATGACCCCATCCAACACCAACCCGCTACACGGCGTGACGCTGGAGCAGATCCTCATCGCGCTGGTCGAGCATTACGAGTGGTCAGGGCTTGCCGAGCGGATCGATATTCGCTGCTTCAAGAGCGACCCGAGCATCAAGTCCAGCCTGACGTTTCTGCGCAAGACACCCTGGGCGCGGGAGAAGGTCGAAGCGCTGTACATCAAGCTGGCGCGCACCAAGCGCCCGTGAATTGACGCGCTGATCGCCAAGGATCTGATCGACATGCACAGCCCCACGTTGCACCTTTCCCCAGGCCGGCGCCGCATCGTCATAACGTTCGCCTTGCTTGGCTGGTTCGGGCTCGCGGTGCAGCTGTATCTGGTTCTGTGGGGGCGATGGATTGATGATGCCAGCCTCGTGGGCGGACTGGTGCGCTTCTGCAGTTTTTTCACTGTCGTGACCAACACGCTGGTGGCGGTGGCGCTCAGTTGCGCCGTTATCGACCGGCCTACGGCGGGGTGTCGGTTCTTCCGTTCTCCGGCTGTCTGCGCCGGGCTCACCACCAGCATTGTGTTGGTGAGCCTTGCCTACAACCTGCTGCTGCGCCACCTGTGGACGCCCGAGGGCTGGCAATGGATCGCGGATGAATTGCTGCACGACGTCATGCCGCTGCTGTTCCTGGGCTATTGGTTGTTTTTCGTGCCCAAGGGCGTCTTGAGGCCTCGGCACGTACTGATATGGACGCTGTACCCGATCACTTATTTCGCTTTTTTGCTGCTACGCGGACACGTCTTCGGGGACTACCTCTATCCGTTTCTGGACATCGGCACGCTGGGAGTGACCCGGGCGCTGACCAATGCACTGGGCGTGCTGGCGGGTTTTGTCGGGATTGGCTGTCTGGTCTTCTTGATAGACAGGCTGATGGGCCGCAGAGCACAGTCGTAACCTTATGCCTGACGCGCGCCTGCATTGCGCGCGTCGAGCGTTGGGTTGCTTCCCCTTCGCCTCGTCCGTCTCATTCCTCGTCCGAACCGTCCGCACGCCAGTACCCTGCCGCTTTGACAGCCGTTTCGTTCAGCTTGAATTCATCGAGCAGCACGCGCCGCACCTTGCGCGACAGGGACGATTCGGTCGCCACCCAGGCGTATACATCGCCGTCCGGCAGGTTCAGTTGGCGTGTGACCTCGAGCAGGTCCTGCTCGCCCCGCACCACCCAGATGACCTCGATCTGCGCTTCGCTCGTCAGCGTCTGGCGCTCCGCCGCGTTATCGATTTCGACCACCACCAGCGCACGGCGCCCGGCAGGCAATTCCTCCAGCCGGCGACCGATGGCGGGTAGGGCGGTCTCGTCGCCGATCAGCAAATAGCTGTCGAACATGTCCGGTACGACCAGCGAGCCGCGGGGCCCGGCAATATTCAGCGTTTGCCCGGGTTTGGCCTGGGCTGCCCAGGTTGCCGCCGGACCCTCGCCATGCAGCACGAAGTCGATGTCCAGTTCGCCGCTCTGCGGGTCATAGCGACGCGGGGTGTAATCGCGCATCGTCGGACGCGGACCTTCAGCGTTCTGCAGCGGCGCCTGGCTGTCCAGCGCCGCCTGCTCTTCGGGCGTGGTGGCGAACAGCAGTTTGACGTGATCATCCGTGCCCAGACTGATGAACCCTTCAAGCTGCGGCCCGTGCAACGTAACCCGGCGCATGCGCGGGGTAATGTCAGTCACCCTCAGCACTTGCAGCGCACGACGTTTGATTTCATGGCTGACGCGGTGAATCCCTTGGGGTGCATTCATTCCGATTTCTCCGAAGCAGGTTGTTGGCCGTCGACGATGGCTTTCGCGGTGTCGTTCAGCAGGTCGCGTACTCGCAGGATTTCCTCAGGGTTCCAGCGGCCGTGGTGCATCTGCAACGCATGACGCAGGTTGTGCACGGCCTCGTGGATTTCCGGCGGACGATCATGCCCGCGCAGCGAGCGCTTGCTGACTTCAATGCGCATTTTCACGCCGTCCAGGGCGACGGCTTGTTCCGTGAGGAACTGCTGGCCGGCAGAGGTAATGCGATAGCGCTTTTTGCCGCCGTCGGCGTCGCCCTGGATCAACTCGCTCTCTTCCAGAAAGGTCAGCGTCGGGTAGATCACGCCGGGGCTGGGGCTGTAAGCACCGTCGAACAACGCCTCGATCTGGCGAATCAAGTCATAACCGTGGCACGGCTGATCAGCGATCAACGCCAGCAGCATCAACTTAAGGTCGCCCGGCGCAAATACCCGTGGCCCGCGGCCGCCGCGTTCACGTCCGGTGCGCTTCTCGAAACCATCGCGGCCGGCGCCGTGTTCGCCGAAATGAGGGCGATGGTGGTGGGGGTGATCGTGTGAATGGTCTTTCATGGTTTCGTCTCTTGGTGTTCGTTAGATATACCTTAAGATATATCTTAAAGATTCCACAAGACGTGTTAAGACGAACGGTTGTCGCCCCGTTTCGGAGAATGAACTTGATGAAGACACCCTACAGCCGCGATGCCACCTGTGTAGGGACGGGCGCCTTGCACTGTGTGAAGGCGCCTGGTTCAAGGTACGGATTGAGAATCGGCGCCATGCCTTTGAGGACCTGGACCGGAAGGGCGGAAGTGAACTTGAAGCTCTCGGCAGCGCGCCCGGGGACGTAGGCCGTCAGCGTGCCGTAGTGGTTGTCACCGATAAAAAAGACAAACGTCGCGGTGCGATTGGTGGCCTTGGACGTCAGGATTCGCCCACCTGCGCCGACGCTTTCAATACGGTTGTCGCCGGTGCCGGTTTTGCCGCCCATCGCCAGTACGCTGCCGTCCAGGGTTTTGAAACTGCCGGAGACACGCCGCGCCGTGCCGGCATCGACCACCTGCGACAGCGCCTCGCGCATTGCCGCAGCGACTTCCGAGGCCAACACCCGCTTACCCAGCTCGGGGTTGTTGATCAGCTGCGTTTCGTACGGCGTCTGCGCGGCAAAGTGCAGGCTGTCGATGCGCAACACCGGCAGGCGAATGCCATCGTTCTGGATGATGCCGATGAGTTCGGCCAGCGCGGCGGGTCGATCACCGGAACTGCCAATCGCCGTGGCCAGCGAGGGCACCAGATGATCGAACGGGTAACCCAGCCGCTGCCAGCGCTGATGGATGTCGAGAAACGCTTCGATCTCCAGCATGGTGCGAATACGGCTGTCGCGGGCACTTTTGTGCTGGCTCTTGAACAGCCAGCTGTAAACCTCCTGCCGCTCGAACCGGCTGGCGGCCACGGCATCCTTGAACGTGGCGTCCGGGTTTTGCAGCAGATAGCCCACCAGCCACAAATCCAGCGGGTGGACGCGGGCGATGTAACCCTGATCCGGCAAATCGAACTTGCCGGGACCGTAGGCGTAATACAGGTCGTCCAGACGCTTTTCGCTCAGGGCGGCTTTGCTTTTTTCGGCGGCCATGTGCGCTCGCACGAACGCATTAAAAGCGCTCTGCGTGGCGTCTGGCAGCAGGTAACGATGCACAGCGGCGAGCCGGCTCGCAGCGGGATGCACGCCATCGAGAAAGGTATCGAGCCGGTCTTGCGTGGACTTGTTTTTGTAGCGTTTCCAGAAGCGCAGCAGGAACGACTTGCCCTCGCGGTCAGCGAACTCGGCCAGGTATTCCTGACGCCTCGGGTCGCTGTCGTCCTTGAGCAACACCGCGCTGTTGTTGGGCCCTTGGTAGGTGGTGTAACGGACCAGGTCGCGCATCAGGCGAATGAACGGCAGGTTGATCGACTCGCGCAATGCCTCTCGAAGGGTAGGGTTGCGCGCGTTGTCCTCGCGGCGAAAGTTATTGAAACGATGCAGACCGCCGCCAGTGAAAAAGCTCTCCCCGGGGCTGGCCGAGTATTGGCGATCAAGGGCTGCGGCCAGCATCTTGGCAAGATCGCGGTCGTTGTTCTGAATCAGGTAATCCACCGCCCAGCGGCTGAGGCGGTCGGACTCTTCCACCGGGGCTTTCTTCAGCACGCTGGAGGGCTCATGGGCGTACATGTCGTGCAGCTCGGCGATGATCTGTAAGTAGGTCGTCAACACACGCATTTTGGCCGTCGACCCCAGCTCCAGCTTGCTGCCCTCGTTAATGTCGAACGGCTGATCCGTGCTGTCAGTCTGCACGCGCACCCGCGACCCATCGGGGTCACGCTCGAACAGGGTAAAGCTGTAGCGCACCGCCTGTGTGCTGGTCGGCGTCAGCAGGTGCTCGCCGATCAAGCCCATCTGGCCAGCAAACTTCGGCTCGGCGAGGTCGCGCAGGTATTGACCAACGCTGAGCTGCAAGTCGTTTTGCAGCGTGCTGGTCGCCGAGAGGTCCAGGCGGTCGAGGTCGTACAGCGAGCGGTTGAGCATGTTCGACAGCCGGGTGCGGGCGACGGCAATGCCTTTGTTGCTCTCGATCGTTTGCACGGTGGGTTGTTGGACCCAGTCCCGGTAAGTCACGCTGGCCGCCAGCGCGGCGTCGGCGAGCGGCGGGTTGATGACATGGTTTTGTGCGAGCAAGCGCAGATGGCTGTCAGTCAAATCCGCCAGTTCCTTGCGACCTTTCGCCAGGAAGTGCGAAGGCCTGCGCTGCGCGATCACCAACGACAAGACTTCGCGGAGCGCCAACCCTTGCGCCGCCAGGGTCTTATCGTCCTGTGCCGTAGATGCCAGCAACTGGTTAGTGCGGTCGAAGTCCGCGCCGTACCAGACCCGCAAACCTTCGGCCAGACCGTGGACCTCGCCATGGCCGGGGACCGCCGACAGCGGCACGCTGTTGAGATAATCACGCACCACCCGCTGCCGCGCCTCGAGGGTTTGCGGCCCGTCTTGGTAGGCGCGAACGCTGGCAGAGACCATCTGGCGAATCTTCTCGCTGCCCGAGAGTGTCAGCCCGTCCGGCGAGTGTCGGTATTTCTCCAGCTGGGTTGCCAGGGTGCTGCCTCCCGCCGATTGCCCGGGCAGCCCCACCACCTTTGCCACCTGAGAAACAGCCGCCTTGAAAAACCTTGGCCAGTCCACGGCAGGATTGGCCAGCGGCCGGTGGCCGTCCAGCAAGTCGCGGTTTTCGATGAACAGCAGGCTGTTGACCAGGACCGGCGGTATCGCGGCGAAGGTCGGGTACAACTGCTGCGGGTAGGTGTACTGATACAGCGGCTCGGCGCGACAGTCCGTAATAGTCAGCCCGCTCTGAATCTTCTCTTGATACGGCACGAAGAAACCGCGCTTGGCGTAGGAAACAAGATCAGGAGAGAAGCGCGCCTGGGCGCTGATCAGGTAGTCACGTTTGAGCAAACGCGGCAGGAATTCGTCCAGAGCGGAGTAGCCCAGACGTTTGTCGAAGGGCCCGTCACCGGGATACACAATCGCGTCACTGGGACCAGCCTCGACGGAGTAGCTCAGGCCCTCGGCCAAATGGCTGAATTCCTGCGCCTGTAACCGGGAGCTGCGCACTTCGGTCGAGACCACGAATCCCAGGATCACCGCTGCGATCAGCACCGCCACCAGCAGAAACCGCCACACGTAACGGCGTGGGCGAGCATGGACTGGCATTGATCCGTTCCCCTGACTGTCAGCTTCGACCGCAGCCTTCTTCGTATCGGAATGCCTAAAAGCGCCCATATCGTTGGCCCGGTCAAACCTGCAGATCGCACTTGTTACAAGCGTAGACGTTGGTGGGCGCGGGGGAGATTTTGTGCGCTGGGGCGTGAGATCTTTCCGATGTGCAGCCTTAGTCCCGGATCATGATGGCCCCATCAAACCTTCACCACCCGCGCTGCCTTCGGGCTTCCCAACCGCTTGTTCAACTCCAGCCAGTTCGACAACAGCAGCATCAACCCCAGGCCTAACAACGCGGTGATCACGCGCATTTGCCAGGCATCGTCCGCCAGCGCGTTCGTCATGTCGGCGAGCGGGGCGAGGAGGACGCCCAGGCAAAAGATTTCCAGCGAATACCGGCCCATCCGGCAGGTCTGCTGGACGGGCCAGTTGTCAAGCCAGGTCATCGACGTCGGCAGCAGCTTCGCGACGACATACACCAGCGCCAGGAAATGCAACAGGCGCACCGGAGACAGGTCTGTCTTGCTGATCGGATAGATCAGCTGGGTCAATGCTGAAGGCAGAAGCGCGTCATGCACCACAGGAAACTTCCACAGCACGGTGATGATTCCGGTCACCAGCAGGTAAGCCGCCGCTATGAGAAACATCGGCTGCTGCCAGAGCGGGCGAGCGGGGAGCGATGAGCCAGGCTCGCGTTG
>NZ_DASVUM010000109.1:0-28667 GCF_036387035.1 Pseudomonas sp.
TACACCGTGCTGATCGAACAGGATTCGATGAATGATCCGGTCGCCGACGAGGTGCGTTCGCTGCTCGACGGCCACATCGTGCTGTCGCGCAAACTGGCCGAGCGCGGTCATTACCCGGCCATCGACGTGCAGGCCAGCATCAGCCGGATCATCAGCAACGTCACCGGCCGCGAGCACCAGCAGGCGAACAACCGACTGCGTCGCTTGATGGCGGCGTACAAGCAGGTGGAAATGCTCCTGCGCCTGGGCGAATACCAGCCCGGCAGCGACCCGGTCACCGACTGCGCCGTGCGGTTGAATGAGCCGATCAATGCGTTCCTGCGTCAGGACCTGCGCGAGCCGGTGCGGCTCCAGGAAACCCTCGCCGCACTGATGCAGCTCACCTCGCAATTGCCGGAGTGATGGCGTGGAAGAAGAACTCGAAGTCGACCCGCAAACCCTTGCCATGGAGCAGGTGATCACCGTGCTGACGCCGTTGCGACAGCATCGACAAGCCAGCGCCGAACGGGCGCAACGCCAGGCGCAACAGGCGCTGGAGCACCTGCACGAACACCTTCAGCAGACCCGCGATTCTTACGCGCAGGAACGCCATAACCAGCGCGAACGCCGGGAGGTCTTGAGCAGCGCGCACGTCAACAAAGCCATGTCGCTGGACGACCTCGAACGCTGGCACGAGAAGGAAAACCGCATGCTCGACCGGCTGGCGTATATCCGGCAGGACATGGCCCGGCAAGAGCTGGGCATTGAAGAGCAACAGCAGCGTCTGGCCGACGCGAAAGACGCGGCGAAGGCGTCCCAGCGCGCCGTGGAAAAACTGGCCTGTCTGGCTGAGGCCCTCAACGAACAAGGTGAATCGTGATGAATAGCCCCGTCCAAACCCCGCCTCGCCCGCAATCGCAGCCCCGTGCCGATGCGTCGCGCGCGCCCTCGCCTTCCCCTGCCGCGCCAGGTGAAGCGCGTCAGCCGCTGACCAGTGTTCGGCGTGCCGATGCCGAACGCCTGCGCCGGCTGTGTGATGACTCCGCGTCACCCGCCTCGTTAAGCGCCGATGGCTTGTTTTTCTCCCAATTGCTGGTGCCGGCAGTCACGGAACAGCAGAGCGAATCAAGCTTCGCCGGGAGCCACCTCAGCACGTTGTTTCCCGCTGAGGGCGTGCCGGTGCAATTGATCGACGAGCTCGCGCAACGCCTGCCGCAGCAGCCGGACGGTCCGTTGAGCTTGACCTTGCTGATGCCCCATCTGGGCAAGGTGCAGGTCAACGCCAGCAAGCGCGACAACCAGTGGAGCATCGAACTGGGCTTCGCCCGCCGGGGCGTGCTGAAACGCTTGCAGCCCCATCAACGCAACTGCGAAAGCGCGCTGGAGCAGGCGCTGGGCTGTGACGTTGACCTGTCGTTGCATGAGGAGGCATAGGCAATGAACCCGGACATGAATTCGGACGTGAGCAACGTGGACATGGGTGGATTGGACGTGAACCACCTGAACATCAGCCGCCCGAACCCTGTAGGACTGGCTTTAGCCGGGAACGCCTCATTCAGTCCGCTACAACTGCGGGAAGTCAGCAGCGACGTCGCCGAGGCCTCGCGCCTGCTGGGCGCCGGTGTGAGCTGCGCCTACACCGCCCAGGGCCAGCGCGGCGAACTGTCCCTGCGTTTGATACCCGACGATGACCGCCCGCCCCTCGTAGGACCGGCCTCAGCCGGGAACGCGTCATCGCTGACGTGGTTCGACAGCGCCCTCGGCCGCTTCGCCCTGAGCGACGCCGAAGCGGTGCTCAGCCTGCTCGGTGAACTGCCGGTCACCCTCGGCGGCGAGCACCAGCCGTGGTACTGGCAATTGGTGAATCAGCGGATGAGTGCCGAACTGGCGGAACTGCTTTGCCCTCTGCGGCCACTCAGCGATATCACTGCGCTGTCCGCCGATGACCAAAGCCCGGACGCCGCCCCGATGACCTGCCGATTGCAGCTGCGGCTGGGCTCGCAGGTTCTGCACGGTCAGCTGTGCGCCGATGCGCGGTTCATTCTGCAACTGCTCGGCAGCCACCATTGGCAGCCGCGCCGGCAGAACGTCGCGCAAGACTGGCCTGTCTGCCAGCCGCTGGTGCTGGGCGAGCTGTCCTTGAGCCTCGATCAGTTGGCGTCGCTGCAGCCGGGGGACGTGCTGCTGCCGTCGTTGTGTCATTTCGACGACGAGGGCGGCGGTCGGCTGCAACTGGCGGGTCGGCAATGGGCAGTGCAGACGGACAGCCGCGCACTGCAGCTGTATGTACGGTTCAGCCACGAGGAAGACTTGGGACATGGTCAATGAAGAAGTGTACGAAGACGATATCGAGGACCTGGCCGATGATGAGTCAATTGAGCCAACGCTGAATCAGGCGCCGGATCAGAGTAGGACCGGCTTCAGCCGGGAAGCTTTTGACGACGCCGAGCATCACGCCACCGAAAGCGAGTGGCAGGATGAGTCCGAGGGCTACGCCAATACGCAGCACGCGGGCGAGCCTTACGAGCCCCAATCAGCGGAACCCCTCACCGCCCTCGATTCTCTCGACCAACTGCCACTTGCCCTGACCCTGCGCTGCGGCAGCCTCGAACTGACCCTTGGCGACCTGCGCCGTATCGCGGCCGGCACGGTGTTGCCGGTCAACGGGGTCACCCCCGGCTTCGCCACCTTGTGCCACGGCGAACGCGTCGTCGCAGAGGGCGAGCTGGTCAGCGTCGAGGGCCGCCTCGGCCTGCAGATCACCCGCATGGCGTCCCACGCATGATCATGGACGGGATGAACCCGGTGATGCTGGCGCTGTTTCTGGGCGCCCTGTCGTTGATTCCGTTTCTGTTGATCGTCTGCACGGCGTTTCTCAAGATCGCCATGACGCTGCTGATCACCCGCAACGCCATCGGCGTGCAGCAAGTGCCGCCGAACATGGCGCTCTACGGCATCGCCCTGGCCGCGACGATGTTCGTCATGGCCCCCGTCGCCCACGAAATCCAGCAACGGGTACACGATCACCCGCTGGAGATGGGCAGCACCGACAAGTTGCAGGCCAGCGCCAACACCGTCATCGAGCCGCTGCAACGCTTCATGAGCCGCAACACCGACCCCGAGGTTGTTGCCCATCTGCTCGACAACACGCAACGCATGTGGCCCAAGGAAATGGCCGACCAGGCCAGCAAAAGCGATCTGCTGCTGGCGGTGCCCGCCTTCGTGTTGTCCGAGCTGCAGGCCGGTTTCCAGATCGGCTTTCTGATCTACATCCCGTTCATCGTCATCGACCTGATCGTCTCCAACCTGCTGCTGGCGCTGGGCATGCAGATGGTCTCGCCGATGACCATTTCGCTGCCCCTCAAACTGCTGCTGTTCGTGCTGGTGCAAGGCTGGACGCGCTTGCTTGACAGCCTTTTCTATTCCTACATGTGAGGCAGTGATGGAAGCGCTGGCGTTGTTCAAACAGGGCATGTTTCTGGTGGTGATCCTCACGGCGCCGCCGTTGGGCGTGGCCGTGTTGGTCGGGGTCATCACCTCGCTGTTGCAGGCGCTGATGCAGATCCAGGACCAGACGCTGCCGTTCGGCATCAAGCTCGCCGCCGTCGGCCTGACCCTGGCCATGACCGGGCGCTGGATCGGCGTCGAGCTGATCCAGTTCATCAACATGGCCTTCGACCTCATCGCCCGGTCCGGGGGCGCGCACTAGATGCCCTTCGACGCCCAGGGGCTGTTTGAACTGATGCTGGGCATGGGTCTGGCGGCCGCACGGATACTGCCGTGCATGATTCTGGTGCCGGCCTTCTGCTTCAAATACCTCAAGGGCCCGCTGCGTTACGCCGTGGTGCTGGTGGTGTCGATGGTGCCGGCGCCAGGCATCAGTCGCGCGCTGTCGGGCATGAACGATGACTGGTTTTCCATCGGCGCACTGCTGCTCAAGGAAGCGGTGCTCGGCACCTTGCTCGGTCTGTTGCTGTACGCGCCGTTCTGGATGTTTGCCTCGGTGGGCGCCCTGCTCGACAGCCAGCGCGGCGCCTTGAGCGGCGGCCAACTGAACCCGGCGCTGGGGCCCGACGCGACGCCGCTGGGCGAGCTGTTTCAGGAAACCCTGATCATGCTGGTGATTCTGTCCGGCGGGCTGTCGCTGATCACCCAGGTGATCTGGGACAGTTACCAGGTCTGGCCGCCCACCGCGTGGCTGCCCGGCATGACGGTCGAGGGGCTGGACCTGTTCCTGGAACAGCTAAACCAGACCCTGCAGCACATGATGCTCTACGCCGCACCATTCATTGGTTTGTTGCTGCTGATCGAGGCCGCGCTGGCGATCATCGGCCTGTATGCGCAGCAGTTGAACGTGTCGATTCTGGCCATGCCGGCGAAAAGCATGGCGGGCATCGCCTTCCTGCTCATCTACCTGCCGACCCTGCTGGAACTGGGCAACGGACAGATCATGCAACTGGCCGATCTGAAGCACCTGCTCGGCCAGCTGGTGCATGTGCCGTGAGCGAAAAAACCGAAAAGGCCACGCCCAAACAACTGCGCGATGCCCGCGAAAAAGGCCAGGTCGGGCAGAGTCAGGACCTGAGCAAGCTGCTGGTGCTGTTGGTCGTGAGCGAAGTGACCTTTGGCCTGGCGGACGAAAGTGTCGCGCGGTTGCTTCATCTGATGACGCTGTCCTTCCAGGGGGTTGGCCAACCCTTCATGCACACGCTCGAGCAGGTCGCCAGCGAAGGCGCGAGCGTGTTGATCGGGTTCATTTTGAGCAGCGTCGGCGTCGCCATGTTGATGCGCCTGGTGGGCAGCTGGATACAAATCGGGTTTCTGTTTGCGCCCAAGGCGCTGAAGCTGGACTTCAACAAGCTCAACCCGTTCGCCCACGCCAAGCAGATGTTCTCGGCGCAGAGCCTGACGACCTTGCTGCTCAGTATTTTGAAGGCCACGGCCATCGCGGCGACGCTGTATGCGGTGGTGAAGCCGTCACTGGGCACGCTGGTTTTGCTGTCGAGCACGGACCTGACGACGTACTGGCACGCGCTGTTGGAAGTGTTCCGTCATATCTTGCGGGCGACGCTGGGCTTGTTGTTGGTGATCGGCGCGGTGGACTTTGCGCTGCAGAAGTATTTTCACGCCAAGAAGCTGCGGATGAGCCATGAGGACATCAAGAAGGAATACAAGCAGTCGGAGGGCGACCCGCATGTGAAGGGTCATCGTCGGCAATTGGCCCATGAGTTGTTGAACCAGGCACCGACCGCGCCGGCCAGGCCGGTGGAGGACGCCGACATGCTGGTGGTGAACCCGACGCATTATGCAGTGGCGCTGTATTACCGTCCGGGCACGACGCCATTGCCTCAGGTTCATTGCAAGGGTGAGGATGATGAGGCGCTGGCGTTGATTGCGCGGGCGAAGAAGGCGGGGATTCCGGTGGTGCAGAGTGTCTGGCTGGCGCGCACGCTTTATAAGGTCAAGGCGGGCAAGTACATCCCGCGAACGACGTTGTTGGCGGTGGCGAATATTTATCAGATCGTGCGGCAGCTGGAGGAAGTGACGGATGAGGTCATCCAGATAGAGGATCGTTGATCAAGGCCAGGATCAGGATCAGGATCAAGGTCAAGAGCGTCTGCCTGGGGGCAGACTGTTTCGCCTTCGGCGAGTTACTTGGAAAAGTCGAAAGTCGCACCACCCCCAAGTAACCAAGGGTGCTTGCTCCTGGTTGGGCTCCTCCTGCGTCGGAGTACCTTCACTCCGGCCCCGCTCCGTGGGCCCGCGCCGAACGGACATCCATGTCCGCAACGGCGCTCTCGCCGCATCCATGCGGCTCGACCCACTCCACGAGACCTGCGTTCAGCCTGCACCCAAGTCGCGATTGGCGGTGACTGGGCTTTTTGTGTAGGAAGATCAAAAGCAGATCAGAAGCAGATCAGAAGCAGATCAGAAGCAGATCAGGAGCAGATCAGGAGCAGATCAGGAGCAGATCAGAAGCAGGTCAGAAGCTTCCCGGCTGAAGCCGGTCCCACTAGCGGCAACGCATTCAGTCAGTGGGACCGGCTTTAGCCGGGAAGCCTTTGATCTTGATCGTTCCCACGCTCCGCGTGGTAACGCCGCCCCGGACGCTCTGCGTCCTGCGAACGACGCGGATTCAAGCCTGAGGAAGTGACGCGGAGCGTCGCGGGATGCGTTCCCACGCGGAGCGTGGGGAACGATCAGTATCGGGCGTTGAGCCGCTGGTTTGATGGCACCCAGACCGGCCCCTTCCCGGCTGAAGCCGGTCCCACTAACGGCAACGCATTCAGTCAGTCAGTCAGTCAGTCAGTCAGTCAGTCAGTTAGTTAGTTAGTTAGTTAGCTAGTTAGCTAGTTAGCTAGTTAGCTAGTTAGTTAGTTAGTTAGCTAGTTAGCTAGTTAGTTAGTTAGCTAGTTAGTTAGTTAGTTAGTTAGTTAGTTAGTTAGCTAGTTAGTTAGTTAGTTAGTTAGTTAGTTAGTTAGTTAATTAGTTAGTTAGTTAGTTAATTAGTGGGACCGGCTTTAGCCGGGAAGCAGTTGATCTGCTGTGATCTTCATACACAGAAAGCACAGACACCACACATCGCGACTTGGGTGCAGGCCGAACGCAGGCGACGCGCAGTGGGCCGAGCCGCATGGATGCGGCGAGAGCGCCGTCAGGACATGGATGTCCGTTCGGCGCGGGCCCACGGAGCGTCGTCGGAGTGAGGGTATTCCGACGAAGGAGGAACCCAACCAGGAGCAGGCACCCTTGGTTACTTGGGGTGCTTTTCCAAGTAACTCGCCGAAGGCGAAACAGTCTGCCCCCAGGCAGACGCCCTTGATCTTGAAGATCTTGATCTTGATCCTGATCTTGATCTTGATCTTGAATTACTGAAGCACATCACTCAAATGCCCCAACCCCGCCAACTCCAACTCCTGCCGCCGGATACTGTCCAGACTCACCGGCGACTCCTGCGCATCAGCCACCGCATGCCACACCACGAAATCCCGTTGCACATCCAAAAACAAAAAGAAATCGTTAAACAACTCCGCCTGCGAAAACCGCCGCTCCAACGCATCGCGCAACTGCTCCGGACGCAACGCCCGACCCTCGATATGAAGCGCAATGCCCCAGTCCCGGTGCTCACGTCGACTGACAAACGCCACGCCCGCCGCCACCGGCCAGATCGCCGCACGCTCGGCGGCGACATGGGCATAAAACGCTGCTTTTTCCGATACCCGAATCATGCTCAGTCCTTCAATGGCACCACAGAGAAATCCTGCTCATGGTCACGCTCATCAATCCCCTGACGCATGTCCGGCGGCCACCAGATCACCAACTCGCGATCATTGGAATCCGGCCGCTTGCACGAATAACCCGAGCATCCATGCGTGGCACACCCTGCCAGCGTGGCGACAACCATAAACAGCATAAGCAAACCGCGCAGGTTCATCGTGTAGCCCCCTTGAGCAGCGAAGGTCGGTTCTGTTTAGCCTTGCTCGACACCTGCGGCTGGCGCAGAGCGATGTAGATTTCACTCTCTGCCCCCGGCTGCAGCCAGGCATGGGGCCAGGCGCTGACGCCCATGACCCAGCGCCCGCCGCAGCGGCTTTCGTCGATGCGCACCGGTTTGCTGGTGGTGTTACGCGCCACGACCACCGCGATCCCCCAGTCCTTGCGGGTAAACCACTGTGAACGCTGGCGATCCAGGGTCAGGCCGACGCCGGGGTCACACAGGCTGTCCGCTTCAAAGGGCAAGGTCTCGCCACTGCTAAAGCCCACCGGCGTTACGCCGTCGAGCAGCTGAGTGAAGGCGTTCTGCACATCGCTACGGGTGGGCTGTTCGCCGCCGTCGCGCCGTTCCTTGATGCGCTTCATCTGGTCGTCGACGTCATGGGGGTTGCCGTTCTGGACGTAGCGCGCCGGGTTGATCTGATCGCCGATCAGCCGCGGCGTGAGGATGAACAGGCGCTCACGCTGGTTCAGCTCGCGACTGCGCGATTGAAACAGCAGCTTGCCGATCACCGGGATGTCGCCTAGCAGCGGGATCTTGTTGACTTTGTCGGTGGTTTCCAGCCCGTGGAATCCGCCGATGACCAGCGAGCCGTGCTCGGCGATCACCGCCTGCGTGCTGACGTTGCCCTTGCGCACGGCCGGCTGGTCTTCGTTGATTTGTGAGGTGTCGATCTGGCCGTCTTCGATGTCGACGATCAGTTGCACCTGGGATTTACCGTTCTGGTCCAGCGAACGCGGGATCACCTGCAGGCTGGTGCCGGCCGTGATGGCCTGGATGTCGGCGACGCGTTCGGAGGTGGCGGTCAGGTATTCAGTGCGGCTGAAGTCGATCACCGCCGGCTGGTTTTCCAGGGTCAGGATCGATGGATTGCCGATCACCGACGCCGCGCCGTTGCCTTCGAGGGCGTGCAGGTCCGCCGAGAACTTGCCAGCGTCCTGAATGAACAACGTGGTGCTGGTGCCCTGCTCGAACAGGTTGGCGCCGCCGCTCACGCTGCCGCCTTTGAAATTCCAGCGGCTGGACAGCTGCGCCAGCTCGTTGCGGTCGATGTCGAGGATCACCGCGTCGATCTCGATCAGGTTACGCGGCATGTCCAGTTCCTTGACCAGCTTCTCGTACATCCCCCGGCGCTTGGGCAGGTCATAAATCAGCACCGCGTTGTTGCGCACGTCGGCGCTGACGCGAATCTTCGAGCGGCCTGCCGCTTCGCTGGAGGACCCGCCGCGCTTGCCCTTGGAACCCAGCACCCGGTCCAGCCCCTGTTCGATGGCGCCGGTGTCAAACCCCTGGCTTTGCATCCCGCCGTAATTCAAGCCAGAGGACGTGGCGCCGCCGCCCCCAGCCCCTGCCCCGCCCTGCCCTTGCAGCAGGTTGACGCCGTTGATGGACTCGCCACGGGAACGGCTTTCCAGCAGTTCCTGAAGAATGCTGGCCACGCCGGCGACGGTGAGCTGTTGATCGCGGTAGCGGATGGTGCGGTCGGCGGCGTTGGCGTACTTCAGCGGCAGCACCACGATGTCCTGCTTCTCGGCTTTTTCCGGCGCCTCGACCTTCTTGCTGTACGTGCGCACAAAGTCGACGTACTTGGCCGGACCGCGCACCAGCACCACGCCTTCGTCGGGCAGTGCGCCCCAGCCAAAACGCTTGTCCAGCAGACCGACATCGGACAATGCCTGCTGCAGGTCGTCGACCGCCTCGGGCGACACTTCGATGCGCGCCGAGGTTTGTTCGCTGGTCGGGCTGATGTACAGGGTTTCGTTGTACACGAACCACTGAAAGTGATGCTCCTGACCCAGTCGGTCGAGGAATTCCTGCGGGTTCTGCGCACGAATGCGCCCGTCGAGGGTGCCCTGCATCGCCGGCATGTCCAGGCCGATGCCGAACTCCTTGGCGAAGTCCGCCAGCGCCGTTCTCAGATCGGTCTGCCGCGCATCGTACGCGTAGGCGGTGTGTTTCCAGGCATCAGGCACCGCTGCCAGCGCCGGCGCGCCGATGCCGATCATCAGCAAAGGCAACCACATTAAGGCCTTGCGCATTTCACACTCCCGGTTGCCAGGTATTGAGGGTCGAGCGCGATGCAGAAGCTGTCGCGCTGCGAATCGAGGTTTGCATGAGGCTGAGCATCGCGGCGCGCTGATTGGCGAGGCGCTCGAGACGTTCGAGCAGTTGCGTCGGGTGACAGGGGTCGGGGATCCAACTGACCAACACCACGCAGCGGGTGTCGGGGTCGATGGCCAGCCCGCCCTCACAGGCACAGGCCACGCCGGCGCCGCCTTGGGCCAGTACCGCTTCCAGGCGCTGCGGGTCGCTGCCGTCATACGGATCGAGCACATCGAGGCTCAGGCGCACGCCGTTGCCGGACACCGCGAGTCGGGCGTTGGCGTCGTCAATCCAGCAGTCCAGCGGCACGAGCGGACGGCGCTCGCACCACTGGGCGAGGATCGCGCTGAATTCACTGAATTCCATCAATGATCGCTTTGGTAATGCCGTGTTTGGCGCGCAGCCCTTCGTTGAGAATCATGTTGGCGACATTGGTTTGCTGCGATGCATCGCTGAACGCCTGGAAGTCTTCCATGGTGCCGCTGTCCGAGGCGGTTTCGGCGGCGTCCTGCATGTCGTCCTGGGCGCGGGAATAGGAGTGATCGAGGTGGTTTTGCAGGGATTTGAAACTGATCATGCCGGTGGCTCCAACTGAGGGATTCAACCCCTGAGTGGAACCTGCCCGCGCTCCGGTTCCATGAACCGTCACAACAGGGTCAAGAAAAACGCATCAGTGCGCCGATGGCCCCACCAGCCCACGGCGTAGGCTGTCCCAATCGATGTCGTACGCGCCGTTGGCGTCGCTCAGGCGCAACGTCTGCGGCGCCAGCGCCGGGTCACCCTTGAGCTGCCAGTGATCGGCGAAGCGACTGGCTGACAACCACTCGCCAAGGCTGTCGAGCATCTCGGGATGGGCGCTGAGCACGGCCGTGGTTTCGACGAGCTGCCCGGCGGCGAGATTCCTCATCAGCGCGCGACTGCGTTCGGCAAGGCTGGTCTGGTCGAGCAAGTCGGCCAGCGCCTCATTGAGCAAGGCCTCCACCGCCTCCATCGATGCCTCGGCCAACGCCTGCCGCTGCTGCTCCAGCTGCTGCAGAAAATCGTTGGCGCTGTTCCAGAATTGCACCAGCGCCTGATCCTTTTCGTGCTGCGCCCGGGTGTGCGCAGCGGCCAGAATCTGCTCGGCTTCGGCGCGGGCGTTGTCTAGCACTTGCGCAGCGAGCACGGTACCGGCCAGGTCTTCGCGACGCAGGATGTCGGTGACCAGCAACGCAGATGAAGACAGCACGAGACGGCGCTTGGCGAGCATGTTCAGCTCCTGAATGTCAGTCCGGTCAGCAGGAAGAAAACGGCGAGACAGCGGCGAATATCAAGGCGTCGTCACGCGCCACATCACTGAATGCCAGAGGGTTTGCAGTTTGTTTTCGGGAAGTTCGGCGCACGGCGGTGGCAAGGCATCGGGCGCCCATGACAAGCGCAGCCGCGACCAGCAGGACTCGCCCGCCCATGCCGCCAGCAAGAGACGCGCGTCGTTCACCGACCCGTCCAGCCAAACACCGGGCCGCAACGCTTTGGCCACCGCGCGGCACCAGGGCTCATGCACGTACCCGGCGTCATCGCGGCTCGCCTGCTGACCCTGGCCGAAACAGATTCGGCCTGCCAGTGACAGCGCCTGCTGCTGCTGAGCGTCGCCCAGTTGCAGCCATTGCATCAACGAATCAACGGGCGGCGGCGGTTGGCTCGGAGCCACGCCGACGCTGTGCAAAAACACGTTATGGCGGGTCCCCAACAGTTCGGCGCAATCCTCGCGGGTCACGCCGCAATGGTCGGCAAACACTTCGATCCAGTCGGGATGCGCCCATTCCCAAGGCGCGCACCACCAACGAACCCAGTGTTCCTCGGCGCTGCGCATTACGCCCGCACCGGCATGTTTGTACGTTCACTGCGGCGCAGGCCGATGCGTTGCAACAGCGCGTTGCGCCAGTCGCCGCGCAGAATCAGCACGATCAGGGCCACGAGCAACACACCGGCCAGGGGCGCAAGCCACAGCATGCGGTTCCAAAAGCCGACGTGGTCGCTGTCGACCAGAAACGGCCCGAAATTCACCAGCCGTTCGGTGTCTTGAAATTCCGCCGCAGGCACGAACACGATGGCGAATTTCTTGGAGTCCAGCGGCTCGCCGGACATGCCGGGAATGCTGCTGGCGACCATTTGCTGGATGCGGCCGCGCACGCTGTCGGGGTCCAGCGCCGAGGTGTGTTTGATGAACACCGCTGCCGAAGCCGGCTGCACCGGCTCACCCGGCGCGATGCGTTCGGGCAGCACCACATGGACGCGGGCGACGATCACGCCGTCAATCTGCGACAGCGTCGCTTCCAGTTCCTGGGACAGGGCGTAGATGTACCGCGCGCGCTCTTCCAGCGGCGTGGAAATTACCCCTTCTTTCTTGAAGATTTCGCCCAGGCTGGTGCGCGACCGATGCGGAAGGCCGGCGGCATCGAGGATGCGCACGGCGCGGTTGATCTCGGCCGTCGGCACGCTGACGACCACGCCTGTTTTCTCGCTGCGTTTGCGCGCGTCGATGTGCTGGTCGGCGAGGCTGGCGATCACATCATTGGAATCCTGCTCGGACAGCCCGGTAAACAGGTCCGTGTCGTCGCTGCAGCCACTGAGCAACAGCATCAGGCAGATCAGTCCCGCAGTCAGGTATTTCACGGCATGCCTCTACTGCAGGTTGGTCAATTTATCGAGGGCCTGGGCACTCTTGTTGACGACTTTGGTGGTCAGGGCCATCTGCAACGAATACTGCGACAGCGACCGGCTCATCTGAGAGATCTCCAGCGGGTCGTCCGTGGTAGATGCCCGTTTCATCTTGCGCGCCGCTTGCTGCGAGAGTTTGTCGGTGGCACCGAGGCGTTCCGATAACGCGCTGGCGATCTGCTCGGACAGATGGCTCTGCTGCATCGACAGCTCGGGGCGCATGGCGGCGTTGAAGAGATCGACGTCCGCCTGCGAAGGCCCGCTGACCAGTCCCTGATCCAGGTGCGGCTCAAGCTCCGGCGACGGCGATTTGAGTTGATTGACGTGGGAAATGGTCATGTAGGTTTCTCCGGCAGACGGGTCGATGCGTACGGCTTGCGTCAGGACAGGGTGTTGCTGTTGCCACCGCCGCCCACCAGCGCCGACACCAGGGCGGACGCGGCCTGGGCCAGCATGTTTTGCTGATCGTGTTGAGCGAACGGATTTTGCCCACCTGCGCCATTGACGCCGGCACCGTTCTGTTCGGCTTCCAGGCCTTTTTTGATCAGGCCGCTGAGCAGTTGTCCCAGGTCCTGGGTCACACTGCTGCTGCCAGCGCCAGCCTGAGAGGCGTCGTTGACTGGCGTGCCGAGGCCTCCGCCAACGCTGGCGTTCATGCCTTTCTGCAGCAGGTCACCCAACAGTTGACCGAGGTCCTGGTTCAGGCCTTCGGGAGATGCCTGGCCAACGCCGGAGGAATCGGAAGGTGCGAGGCTGCTCACCGGGTTGTTCAGCGCCGAGCCGTCGCCCGCGTCGCCCACGCCGTCTTGCTGCTGGCCAAGTTGCCCGCCGAGAGAATCCAGCGCGGAACGGAAGGCCGCCGTTTCCTTGCCGTCGAGGAAGTTGTCTTCCTTGAGTTCGTTCTTCCATGAGCCGGAATCGGGAGGCGGAAACTTGGCCGGATCCTGCGCCGAGCGCTGGTCCATGAACTCGGCGATCTTTTCCAGCAACGGCATGTCGCCCTTGGAGAAGGTCGTGCCGCTGTCCTGCTTCGTCAGCAGGTCATCCAGCGACGCCTTGGCCAGCCCGTTGAGGGTCTGCGACATCAGGTCCGGGGCGCCGGCACTCGCCTGGCCTGCATCGGCGGCGGCACCAAAGTTGTCGCCCAGCTTGTCTTTGATCACGTCGCTCAATGCGGCCTTGATCATGTCCGGGCTGCCGCCGGTCAGCGCCGCCAACGGATTGCTCTTCTCCATCTGCTTGCCGACCATCTGGCCCAGCGGTGAGTCTTTATCCAGGTGCCCGCCTTTGGTCAGCGCCTGAGCGAGCTGATCGATGACGGCCTTGAGTGACTGGGGAGTCTTGTCGCCGCCCAGCGTCGGGTGAGAAATGACAGTGCCGATGTGCAGGTTTTGCAGCGGATTGCTATTGGCATTGAGACTTAGCATGAAACCTCCATCCTGAGGTGGATGCCCCCTTTTTCAGGGGGCGCTCGGACCGATCAGTAGCTGATGCCCTTGGCGTTCTGCGCCTCGGCACTGATGGCTTTGTTGGCGCTGTCTTCCTTGCCGGAGCGGATAGCGCTGAGGACGTCGTTGGTCTGTTTGCGAATGTCGGCTTCGGTTTGCATGGCAATCAGGCGCGCCTGGCTTGCGTCAGCCTTTTCGGTGGCGGCGCTTTGTGCGGCTTCGGCCTTGGACGGGCCGGCGGCGTCGGTGATGTTGCTCTCCTGCTTGACCTGGGTCACCGCGCTGGCTGCCTGCTGAGCCACTTGTCCGCCCGCGCCGATGGCGCTGTTGGCGAAGTTACCGACCATGGAAATGGGATTCATGTCGAACACTCCTGAGTCTTCACCAGCGAAAGTGCTTGGTGCCAGTGGGTGGCACTCACCTCAGGATCGGTTCCGCGCAAGGCTCAATAAAATTCGGCAACGGGCAGGAAAGCTGCAGACACGGCTGGCTGGACGGAAGGCGTAGCGCCTGAGGCAGAGGGAAAGCGCAGGTCAGACGTCGAGTTCCTTCATGCGGTGGTAGAGCGTGCGACGGGGGATATCGAGCTCCTGACTGACGGCCTCGACGCTGTTGTTGTGTCGCTTGAGCGCCGCCTGAATCAGCGCCTTTTCGATCACCCGCAGCTGCGATTTGAGGCCTGATGACTCGCCCTCTTCGCCTGCCTCCGCGCCCAGCAACGGAAAGCCCATGACATGACGCTTGGCCGCTGATTTCAGTTCACGAATGTTGCCCGGCCAGTCGTGGTTGAGCAGCACGTGACGCAGCACGCCGGTGATCTCGGGCAATGGCAGGCCGGACTCCTGCGCCATGATTTGAGCGAAACGGGTGAACAGCGGGATGATGCGCGCGCGTTGCGAACGCAGCGGCGCCAAAGTCACGGTCAGGACGTTCAAGCGAAAATACAAATCCCGGCGAAAACGCCCCTGCTCGACCATCTCGTCGAGGGAATGCTGGGCCGACGCAATGACGCAGACATCCAGCGCAATCGGTGACGTCGAGCCGAGCCGTTCGACGGAGCGCGTTTCCAGCACCCGCAACAGTTTGGCTTGCAGGCTCAGGGGCATGCTGTCGATCTCGTCCAGGTACAGCGTGCCGCCCTGAGCGGCTTCGATGTAGCCCACCCGCGCCTTGTCGGCGCCGGTGTAGGCGCCACTGACCACGCCGAACAATTCACTCTCGGCGAGGGATTCGGGGATGGCCGCGCAGTTCATTGCGACCAGGCGCCCCTTTCGACCGGACAGCGCGTGGATACGGCTGGCGACCGTGTCCTTGCCGGTCCCGGTCTCACCCGACAACAGCAGATCGATCCCCAACTGGCCAAGGCTGCGGGCAACCACGCGCAGGTTCGGCACGTGGTTGTCGTCCTCCAGCTGCTCATCGAATAACTCGTACACACTCATTCACGACCTCTGGCATTTGAGGGTTACGCGACATTGGCTGCGAGGCTTCATCTGCAGGACAGCGCGCTTGATAGGGCAGATTTTTTATAGGGCTGGCGGGTGGACCTGATCGCGTCGGACTGACGCAGCCTGCGCGCCTGGTGGGACCGCTTCAGCCGGGGCACCGAGTGGACCTGCTTCAGACGGGGCACTTGGTGGGACCGGCTTCAGCCGGGAAGGCGTCAGGCGTCACACCACAAAACCTATGCCGCTCGAGCCGTCCTCTTCCCCGCTGAACCCGGTCCCACTAGGTCAAGACCGCTTCATCCGCATCATTCATCCCCAGCTCCTTCATTCGGTGATACAAGGTGCGCCGAGGAAGGTCGAGCTCCTGCATCACCGCTTTCAGGCTGTGCTTGTGCCGCTTGAAGGCGTCTTCGATGAGCATTCTTTCGATGACACGCAGCTGGGTCTTCAGACCGGTTTCCAGGTCGCGATCCGGCGGTGCATCGCCGCCCAGCAACGGGAAGCCCAACACGAAGCGCTTGGCGGCGGACTTCAACTCGCGGATGTTGCCCGGCCATGAGTGGCTGAGCAGCAACTGCACCAGACGGTTGTCCAGGCCGACGACCGGGCAGCCGAAATCGGCGGCGACTTCCTGGGTGAACTGGTCGAACAACGGCAGAATCTGTTCGCGACGCTTGCGCAAGGCTGGCATTTTGATGGTCAGCACATTGAGCCGAAAAAACAGGTCGCGACGAAACAGCCCTTGTTCCACGAGTTCATCCAGAGGGCGCTGCGCCGAAGCGATGACTCGAAGGTCCACCGGAATAAACGTTGTCGAGCCCAGTCGCTCGATGCCCCGGGTTTCCAGGATGCGCAACAGCTTGGCCTGCAGGCTCAGCGGCATGCTGTCGATCTCGTCCAGGTACAGCGTGCCGCCGCAGGCCGCTTCGATATACCCCTCGCGGGACCGACTGACGCCGGTGTAGGCGCCGTTCACCACCCCGAACAACTGACTCTCCGCCAGGGATTCCGGAATGGCGGCGCAGTTCATGCCAATGAAAGAACCTGTCCGACCGGACAAGTCATGAATGCGTTTAGCCAGCGTGTCTTTACCTGTTCCTGTTTCCCCACACAGCAGCAAATCCATACTCAGGTTTGCGGTATTCAATGCTATCTGCTGGATATCCAGCGCCACATTTTCAGGCTGACACGAACAGTCGCTTACATCGATTTCTTCTTTCATCGATACCTCTCGTCGTGGGAGCAAGCGATTTATTAATACCACGCATTCCAAAGGCAGCCATAATTAAATTTAGTTCCCCAGCGCAGTGAGACATACTTCACACGCCACAGTGCTGGCACTTTGACTTTGTTGACGGCATTAACTAATTATTGGCGAAACATTCAAACGGCTATTTAAAATTAGCCCTTGCCCTCGACTGGAAGATGGACCTACGCGGGATGCAGATGGCCCTTCCGGCGCGAGGACCGCATCATAAAATCTTAATAATCATCAGGTTAGGATCTTCCTGGGTGCGCTGCATTCTGCTCAACCTGGCAACGCAGGCCTCCGCGCGGCCACGGCTCAGTAACTTGTCCGACAATCCTGCTGCCAATGCCGTATCGGGCATGCCGCGCTTTTGACAGTGATTATTTAAAGTCTGAAGCCCCACTTATGACAAGGTATCGTTAACTCACCACACACTTCATCGCCCGGACACTCTCCGCAGTTAATTAACTTCAAACGCACTGGGAAGTTACCCACTCCCCACACTGTTTATTTATAAGTTGTGAACATTGCATGATTACTTGCGTTCGGAAATCCGACGGTTCCAACTCGGTTTTCCGAACAGCCTTTACTGTACTCATGGGTATACGGCCAGAGCCCTTGAATTCAGCGGGCCTGACCTCGCTCCCGTTCTGAACCGCACTATTAAACGCACAGCAAAGGTTTGCGCATCGCAGTCAGATTGAATATAGGATCCAAATATTTATCCTGGAAGCGGCACCTGTAATCGCGGACAGCGATACCCTGAACGTTCCGCTGCGGATGTTTCAAGTTGTGTCTTACGCGGCAACTGGCCACGCTGTATCAGCGCTCTTACAGAACGCACGATAAGTTCGGTGAAATTTTCGTTAATTGACGGCGTGAATATGTCTGCACCCACTCACTCCAGCGGACTGGCGCCCGAATCGAGGCGATCGGCGGGTGTATCCGCGCCGACACAGAGCGGGTCCATTACGGCCATTAAAGGGCCTGTGACGGACAAGCCCGCGGTCCAGGCTTCCTGTCAGGGCCGAACGATGCCTGACGCCGTGGCGCTGCTGACGGCCAGTGCCTCATTACCGGGCATCACATCGTCGGCCATTTTGCCGAGGGTGGCCGAAAGCTGCTCGAACTGATCCCGAGGCACCAGCAGCCGGGAGGGTCCGTCGCCGGTCTTTTTGCGCAGAAATGCCGGATTGAGGTTTAACAGCACTGACCGATCAATGCCGGCGCTGATGGCGAGCCGCTCCAGGTCAACCGGCCGCGCCAGCTCCAGCACGGTGAAATACGGTGCGTTGGCCACCGGGCTGAGCTTCACACCATAGGTCTGCGGTTCGCGCACCAGCAGCGACAACGCCAGCAGGCGCGGCACGTAATCCTGGGTTTCTTTGGGCAGGTTCAAGTGCCAGTAATCGGTGGGCAGGCCCCGGCGTTGATTCGCGTCGATCGCACGGCTCACTGTGCCCTCTCCCGCGTTGTAAGCCGCCATTGCCAACAGCCAGTCCCCGCCGAACTGGCTGTGCAGACGCGTCAGGTAATCCATCGCCGCTTTGCTGGACGCCACCACGTCACGGCGCCCGTCGTACCAGGCGGTCTGGCGCAGGTCGAAATCGCGCCCGGTAGCGGCCATGAACTGCCACAGCCCCGCCGCGTCACGGATCGAATTGGCTTTGGGGTTGTAGGCGCTTTCGATGATCGGCAACAAGGCCAGCTCCGCCGGCATTGCGCGCTGGTCGAGGGTTTCGACGATGAAGTGCAAATACGGGCTGGCCCGCTGGCTGGCGTTGCGGATGAAACCGGCATTGCCCAGCAGCCAGTCGCGCTGCCGGACGATTCGCTCATTGACGCCGTTGTCGTCGGCCAGGCGGAAATCCTGCCCGATCCGCTGCCAGATATCACTGCCGTCGTATGCCTGCGCCTGCCGCACATACGTGACCGGTTCAACGTTGCGATTGAGGCCCGCCACAAGACGCGGCGTACGTTCAGTGCTCATCTGGGGTGGGCCATAGGATTGGCAGCCCGCGCACAACATCGCAACAGTCAGTGAAGCGATGCGCATCGGTCGAACGATACGCACCGCGCCCGGATAAGGGCGGAAGGCAGGCGGCATTGGGGGTCATCCTGAGAGGTTTATGCTGTGTGGCACCGGCGCTCGAATGGTTCCAGCGAGCCCTTGCCCCAACACCCTCCCCCGGCCCCCTTATAAAGGAAGCCGATCCGTCACGAGTGCATCACCTTGTCGTGATCGCGAACGCTGTATTTCACCACGCCCCAGATCAGCAGCTCGTCACCTTCCATGACATAACGCGGCGGGTATTTGCTGTTTTCCGACTTGAGGATGACTTCGTTGCCACGCATGTGCAGCCGCTTGCAGACCGGCTCGGTGTTCAGCGCGGCAATGACGATGTCACCATGCTCGGCATACAGGCTACGGTCGACGATCACCAGATCGCCGCAATAGATGCCGGCGCCCTGCATGCTGTCGCCCTCTATCTTCACCAGATAGACGTGGGGCGCGCGGATGTCGAACAGCTCGTCCAGCGAGATGTGACGCTCGATATGGTCGGCCGCTGGCGAAGGGAAACCCGCAGGCACCTGAAATGCGTAAAGGGGAAACCGTTCGCCCGCGGCCGACAACCGGCCAAGGATGGTGACACTCATGAGACTGACCTTGTGTTTGTTAACTGTACGTATATACAGTTAACGTTCTCAGCCGCGCGCGGTCAATCTGGTAAGCGGGAAAATTCGACGGGTGACACATGTGCGGACGCTACTCGATCTACGAACCTATGGATCATTACCTCAAGACCCTTGCGCCGGAACAGCTGGTCATCAACGGCTACGACCTCTGGCCCATCGAGCGTTACAACGTGGCGCCGACCACGCGCGTCGAAATCATCCGGCCGGTGGCTGATGGCCTCAGCGTCGACAAGGTGCGCTGGGGATGGTCGCCCTACTGGGCGAAAGGCAAACGGCCGGACCCGATAAACGCTCGCGTCGAGACCGTGATGACCGGCAGGTTCTTCAAAGACCTGTGGCCGAACGGTCGCGCGCTGGCCCCGGCCAACGGCTGGTACGAATGGGTGAAAGACCCGAATGATTCGAAGCGTAAGCAGCCCTGGTTTATCCACCTGAAAGACCAGGGCCCCATGTTCTTCGCGGCGTTGGGACAGGTCCGGCCCGGGCTTGAGCCAGACGACCGCGACGGTTTCGTCATCATCACGGCAGCAAGCGATGCCGGCATGCTCGACATCCACGACCGGCGCCCGCTGGTGTTGACACCCGAGCTTGCCCGGGAATGGGTCGACCCGCAGACGCCGGCCTCCCGCCTTGAGCAAATCGCTCAGGACGGGTGCCGGCCCGTCAGCGATTTTGTCTGGCACGCCGTGGGCAAGGATGTCGGGAACGTACGCAACGAGGGGGCGCAGCTGATCGAGCCCGTGGGTGGGCCCGATCAGTTTGCGTCAAACGACGAAGAGGCGGTTTGATCACAGCTTGGCATGATCAAACCCGTTCGAGGGGCGCAGGTCAGAGCGTCCACTTCACCGAGAACATCAGGTTGCGCGGATCGCCATAAACGCCGGTGCCGGAAGCGGTCGGAATACCCTGCCAGTAGCGCTTGTCGAACAGGTTGTTGACGTTGACGCGGCCGTCCCAGTGCTCGTTGAGCTTGTAGCCGGCCATCAGACCCACCACGCCGTAAGCGTCCTGATCCGCCTGGCCTTCGCCGACGCGGTTGAAGGTCTTGCTCTGGGCCAGCACGTCGGCCCCCACTCGCCATTTATGCAGTTCGCCCGGCAAGGTGTAGCTGGTCGCGGCCTTGAACAGGTGCTTGGGCTGTTCAGGCGCAAACAGTTTGCCTTCGTTGCTCTTGGTGCCGTCCTCGACAAACTGGCTCAACACGTAGGTGTAAGACGCCGAGAACTGCCAGTCCGGCGTCAGCGCGCCGCTCAGCTCGGTGTCGATCCCGCGGCTGCGTACTTTGCCCGCCGCGCCGTAGCAGCTGGAAGCCGGGAAGCTCGGGCAATTGGTGGTGTTCTGGTCCTGCAGCAGATAGGCGCGGTTTTCCTGCTCCATTTCAAACAATGCCACCGACGCATTCAGCGCGCCGTCGAAGTATTCGCCCTTCAGGCCAAGCTCGTAGTTTTTGCCGGTCATCGGCTGAAGGACGGACTGCGACGCATCCATCTCGCTCTGCGGCTTGAAGATTTCGGTGTAGCTGGCATAGGCCGAGTACGTTTCGTTCAGGTCATAGATGACGCCGGCATAAGGCGTGACCTCGCGGACCACTTTGTAGTCGCCGTCGCCCACGCGGTTGTCGTAGTCGTACCAACTGACCCGGCTGCCAAGGATCACGTGCAGTGGATCAATCGGGTTGAAACGCGCCGCGGCGTAGACGCCTTTTTCGGTGGCGGCGTTGCGGGTTTCGTACAAGGAGGTGTCTACGTCAGGCTTGGGCAGTGAATGGGTCGGGTTGTAGAGGTCGATCGGCGTGCCGTCGGTCCAGCCGCCCCACTGATGAAACTTCTCCTGCCGATGGCTCACGCCCACGACCAGTTCATGCTCGCGGCCGAACAGCTGGAACGGGCCGGTCAGGGACGCATCCAGGTTGGTCTGATCATCATCGTCGCGGTATTTGCCATGGTACTGCTGGAAGCCCAGGCCATCGTAGTTGCCGATGTAACTGGAGAACGTGTCCGCCTCGGCCCAGATCTTCTGACCCGCCAGCTTGGCCGACCAGCCGTTGTCGAAGCGGTGTGTCACGTCGGTGAAGAACATGATGTTGTCTTTGTTCCAGTACGACCAGTCGTTGCTGAGGAACGTCGAGCGCTTGAGGTGCAGGTCTTCGCCGTTCGGACCGCTCGGCAGACCGCCCCAGTCGGAGGTGTTGTCGTCGCGCTGTTTGGAGGCGCCGACCGTCCAGGTGGTGGCGTCATTCAGGTCAGCTTCGAGGATGCCGTAAAAAGTCTGGCGCTGATTCTTGCGGATGTCGGAGAAGCTTTTGTCGTCTTCGTACGCCGCGACCACACGACCGCGGACGGTGCCGGAGTCGTTGAGCTTGTTCGAAGCGTCGATTTCGGTGCGGTACCGGTCCCAACTGCCAGCGCTGGTGGTGACGCTTACCTGCGGCACTGCCGTGGGGCGCTTGCGCACCAGGTTCAGGGTGGCCGCCGGGCTGCCCGCGCCGGTCATGAGTCCCGTCGCGCCGCGCACCACTTCGACACGGTCATACATGGCCAGGTCGGCGCCGGAAATCACGTCCTGGGTGTAGGTGCTGATGCTGCTCGGCAGACCGTCGTACATGATGTTGTCGATCTTGAAACCGCGCGCCAGAAACTCCTGACGGTCCGAGGCGGTCCGGTGCAACGTCACGCCCGGCGCGTATTTCACCACGTCGTTCAGGTCGTTCATGCCCTGATCGTCCATGCGCTGACGCGTAATCACACTGACTGATTGCGGCGTCTCGCGGATCGACAGTGGCAGTTTTGTTGCCGTGTTCATGGAACCCGTTGTGTACGAGCCCGTACTCTCCGTTGTCGCCTGCCCGGCGATGCCGTAATCGGCGTTGATGCTCAAGCCTTCCAGCGCTACCGCGCCTTGGCTTGCGGCAGCCTGAGCGGACTGGGCCTGAACAACCTGCGCCGAGTTGCCGCTGACATTGCCTGTCAGGCCGCTGCCAGCCAGCAATTGTTGCAGCGCTTGCGCCGGTTCAAGCTCGCCCCGAACAGTCGGCGCCTGTTTGCCCGCCACCGTTTGCGGATCGAACACCACGCGTAACCCGCTGGCACTGCCCAGCTGGGTGAGGGATGTGGCCAGTGGCTGAGCCGGCAGATCGAGCCGTACCGGTGCCGCAAATGAATGGCTGGAAAAACCAAGCGCAACAAGCGCAGTCAAGGCGGGCAAAGCAGGACGTAACATCGGGTGCTTCCTGGAAGGGGCTAAGGCTCTGGTCCGGGGGCCGGCGCTCCATTCGGGCAGCGGTCCGCAGGCGTACAGCCGTGAGGACGCCGATCGTAACAAGATTTGTTCAGGATATGAATGCAAAGCGTTATCAATTGGTAAGACTTCTGATTCAGTTTTAACATTTTGAAACGCTTTAGTTCGCGATAGGCGCCGCCGGGCGGCGAAGGCGAGCTGAGCAAGGGTTTGAGGGGAGTATTTGGGAGAGTTTTCTGAAAGGGGCGGCTGGTGCGGCGCATCAGACCAAGTCAATCACCGAACGGCGAATGACCATTTCCTTCTGCCTGAATCGTTGTTGCAGAAGGCTTTTGTACGCCGACCACCATGCGCGGTCATTGTCCTCGACCATGACTTCATAGATGACCAAGTGATCCTGCTCGGCGTCGCTGCCCTCCTGCGCCCACAACCCCGTCGCTGGCGCTCGGGCATATATCGTGAGGCCGCCAAAACGCTCCACCAGTTCGTCCCGTGTCGCATGGAACAACTCGGCAGCGAATCGGGTGCCGCCGGGCTCGTACAAAGGCAGGAACAATTCGAATACGTTCATCGGCCCACTTCCCCATCGATGGCTGCCGGGCAGCGACTCCATGCGAGCAGGAGCTGTGGGTGAATCACTGTCTCCTCCATCAGGATCGAACAGCGCTTCAACCCTCCCCTGCCCTCTGGCCGCACGCAGCCGTTCGGCTCCGTTACTTCTTGTCGACCATTTGCTTGATTGTCCCGGTAGGAATGTCGACCAGAACATATTTGTTCTTGATCTCAACCCATTGCTGATTCTTCTCCGGGGCACTCAAGTGGCGTTTCTGCCAGTCCTTGAGCGCCAGCGAGTCGCGCTGGTATTGATCAGGGACGTTGTCGCCTTCCTTGATTTCCTTAACACCTGCCCCTGGCCGGTCCAGAGTAACGCTCGGTTCCTCGGCGGCAAAACCATGGCTGCTCAGTGCACACAGCGCAACGAAGGTCAGGTGGCAAAAGGATTTCTTGCTGATCATGGAACGTCTCCTTGGGTAAAGCGGCGAGCGCCGCTGTCGGTCAGGCCGTCAAGCCTCCTCCTTCATCGACCGACACAACGCCCAAAGTTTCCATCGTTTTGCGAACCGTCCGCTGTGCGCGATTAGGCCGCCGCCGGTTTCCGGCTGCCAAAAAGCTTGGGGCCAAGCAGGTTGACCACCAAGCCGAGCATTACAAGCAGACCGCCGGCGCACTGCAGGACGCTCAGCCGCTCGCCCAGCACGAGCGCGGAGGAGCTCAGGCCAACCACCGGAACGAGCAATGAAAACGGCGCAATTTTGCCCGCGGGGTAGCGCGACAGCAATTTGCTCCAGTTGATGTAGCCAAAAAGCGTGGCGATGAACGCCAGATACGCCAGCGCCAATACCGACGTCCAGCCCAGGTTGCGCATCGAGTGCTCGATCAGGTCAGGGCCCTCCAGCCACAACGACATGGCCAGAAACGGCAGCGGCGGCACGATCGCTCCCCACACCACCAGGGCGACCAGATCGACGTTTCCGAACCGCCGCGTGATGACATTGCCCAGCGCCCACATCGACGCCGCACACAACACCAGCAGCACCGCCACCAGCGGAGTCGCCGCGCCGGTGCCCACGCCGATGAGGGTCAGCCCGGCAGCGGCGATAAGCAGGCCGACGACGCTAAAGACGCGGAGTTTTTCACCGATAAAAATGGCCGCGAACAGCAACGTGAAAAACGCCTGGGCTTGAAGCAGCAACGAGGCCAACCCCGGCGGCATGCCGTGCGCCATGCTTTCAAACAGGAACGCGAACTGCCCGAAGGAAATCGTCGATCCGTAGGCGATCAGCCAGAACCACGGCAGTTGCGGACGGCGAATGAAGAAGACCGCGGGGATGGCGACCAACGTGAACCTCAACGCGCCCAGCAGCATGGGCGGCAAGCCATCAAGTCCGTATTTGATAACGATGAAATTCAAGCCCCATGCGACGATGACAAGCAGTGCCAGACACAAATCCTTTAACGGCATGGTGTTCCTTAAGAAGGCGGTTCCAGGGGCCCATCGGGCGCACTAATGCGGCGAAGTGTGCATCAGCGGACGGCAGCGCTCAACTGCGCGGTAGGGCGCTGGACGTTGAAGCGGTGGCGGTTGAAAGGGGGCCACGCGGATCGGCATCGTCTGCATTGGCGCGCTCGCACGGAATCTGCTCAGGGACTTCCAGCCTTATTGCCGTGGTCGTTGTTACCCCTTGCGGCTTTGCCGCGCAGGCCGTCAGGCAAAGGCTGAGCAGCCCAATCACGAAGCGGTTTGCTGTTGCGCTGAGGTCGTTGCGGCCATGATAGCCCCTTGGCAGAGCGGATTCGACGGGACGAGCCCGACCTGCGCCCAAAGTCAGGGGTGATTTTTCAGGCATTGTCGACATTGACAGTCCGCCCTTGCGGACTCGGCATATGAAAAGCCCCAGCAGATGCCGAGGCGCGTATAAAGTCTAAAAGTGGCATCGTGGGATGATGTTAAAACCGCCTTGCTTTGATGGCCCCGCTTCATGGAGGAATTCGCTTGAAGATGACCAGCTGCGTAGCAATCACTCGGGCCCATTCAATGATCGAGGTAATCCGTCAAAGCATTGCGCCTGGGCTTGCCGAACGAATGTTTTTCATTGCGCAAATGTGATGCGCGAAAGATGAGCTCAGCCCACCGGCCATCGATACGATCACCCGGATGATTGTGAGCCAGGGTCAGGTACCCTATAGTGGCTAATTACTATCAATCAGGACATATCATGTTGCCCTCGCAGTCAGACGCCCGCTACCACACGGGTAAGGTGGAGAGCGTATTCGTATCGGTTGGCGAGGCATGGCGTGTAGAACGCTTCATTGACGAATATCTTGAATTACGAGGGTATCAACTCATCGAGAGCAATCGTCTCCTGCTAGCCCAGCAACTCGAAGCAGCCCCAGGCCGTCCTCCGTACAGAATCGAAAGCCTCGTCTCGTGGCTGGACGAGAAATACAAACACTCTCGCCGTGCGCTTGCACCGAAGCTAGCACCTTAGCACGGGGCAAAGACACCGCGAGCGACATCCAGTTATCTGGCCAAGAGCGGAGTTTGCTAGGCTCAACCGCGACAGCCCAATCGTCGGTGATGCAGTAAGACTTCGTCTGGCCAGGCATTGCATCTCGCATCAATGCGAACATGGGCGAAGCATAGCCAGGTACCCCCGCTCCATCAGTTCTCCATCGTCCCCACTGCCCAAGCAGGTACTCGGCAATCCCCAACGGACGATGGAAAATGTCTGACCAGCGTGCCATTCTGGTTTCGCCGCCACGAGTGCCGTGGCACAGCATCATCAGTGCCAATGGCCTTGCCGGGTTGGCTTACGAACAGGCCGGCCAGCATGGGAACCACCTCCGCCAGTAGCCGCCACGCAACCGGGCAGCCTCGAGCATGATCCGCGCATTCGTGAGGTCCACGAACCTCATCACGGCCATCGGGTTTATCGATCAGGGCCAGCATAGAGGCCTGCAGGAACTCGACCACCAGCAACACGAACAACCGGCGCACGTACGGCAGCGACAGTTCTTGCTGGCATGGCGCTATCAGCTCCCTGTCCAGCACGGCGGCAGTCAGGTCCCACAGCAGCACGTGCTCCAGCCTGGGCTTCAGACGGCACTTGATGGCTGGCTTGGCGCCGACCTTGCGCTTGGCCGAAAGCGAACGATCAAGGCTCATGCGCTCGCCGTATCAGTCGATCAGCCGTCCGCACGTAGCGAGCTGCCCCACCGCGTCAGCTTCATGGCCGCCATGCCTGTGGCGGTGCACGCCGTAAGGCAACTGTGACCTGTGCTTTCTACGAATTCCGCAAACGCCGCGACCTTGCCGCTAAACAGTAACCCCGCCGCCAGGCCGACCCATCTTGCCCTATTGCCTGCTGCGTATGCGGCGTGGAATTCTGCTGGGTTCAAGACCCGCGATTTATCCCCCTGCGCCCACCTCAACTACAGGGCTTTTTGACCTGCTTTGGAACACGGGGTCTTTTCTGATGTAACGGAGCCAGGCCCCGAACGCAGCCTGCTGGCGACGATGCGCTGTCTGCCACTGCCTACCGCCAAAGGAAGTCTTGTCGATCAACATCAGCTCTGCGGTGGCTTGGTTGAGCTCATTCAGCAGGTCCTCGCTGTTTTCCGAGTGGATATCTGAAGCAAGCATATTTTTGCTCGTGACGAAGGGATAACTACGACCCTCTCTTCGCTGTTTCATTGCAATTGGCCATAATCGCCTGACCAGCGGTCGCCATCTGCCCCCATACGAGGGCTGTCCCCTCTCCCCATCTATCCATGTGCCTACCGGTGTACGGCATGCGAGGAGTTCCTATGTCTGTAACTCAACGATTTCACCACGTCGCCATCGATGCGCTGGTGCGGATGAGGGACCACCTTTATCCGGGTGCCAAGCTGTGCCTGGCTGTGTACGCCGAGTGCAAGCCAGATCTAGACGTCACGCTCAAGGCCAACGGCATCAGCGTGGATGAGGTTGTCCACACTCTCCGGCGCGCGGGCCTGAGGATCGACGGCGACAACACCTACAAGCGTGACCTGTGCCACCTGATCGCCGGGGACATCGCTCTCGTGTACCAGGGCAACAACCAGCTCCAGAGCATCACTGGGTAAACCGCTTCCGGAATCTGGGCCCGGCGGAAGGCGTCATTCGCAAATAGCTGACGGCGGCGCGGAAGCAGAACCGGGAAACCTCCGCGCGTGCCAGGCCACCATCCATTACGCCGGCGGCTTCGACCCGTCGTACGTGAACGACGCCTAGGCGGCGATGAGAGCTGCCGAAGATCAGGCGAAGTACCCACCACCAAACCCCGCATAGGCCCCGCAAGGAGGTAGCCAATATGGGTTCAGAAATCCTTCGAATGAGGAGCTCGCCGAAATTACCGGCTATAAGGCCATGGCCTACCAGCGTCGGTGGCTGGATGATTGCAAGTGGCTATACGCCGAGAGCCGCGCAAAGCGACCACTTGTTGGCCGGCAGTACGCCCGTACGAAGTTGGGCATGCTCTCGCCTGGCATTGTCGACCCAAACCCGCCGCCAGCCCGCCCGGTGCGGACGCTAAATTTCTCCTGAGTAAGCTGATATGCGCCACGCAACACAGAGAATTGGGACTTGCTACCGGGTGTAGTGCGCCGCAAGCGCCTGCGCAAAAACCGCAAGGTGTGGATTGGGTACTACTAACGGGATTCAACTAGGAAGGAGATCCCGCTCGGCAGTGACTTGGACCGGGCCCGGTGAAATGGGCAGAGCTCGAAGCAAAGGTGAAGCCGGCGGACCTGAAGGTAATGAACGCAATTTTCGACCGGTATGACCGAGAGACCATTCAAAAAAGGCGCCGCGCACCCAGGTGGATAACCGAGCGGAGCTGAAACAGCTCCGCCCGCTCTTCGATGAAGCGCCGATAGATTCAATCACGCTGTGGATGATTGCTGGATACCGGAATGCCCGGACGCAAAGGTCCGCGCCAACAGCGAGATCGCGCTGTTGGTGCACTTCTTCAACATGGCGTGCGCATGGGGCCTAACTGGGAGGAAGAACCGTGCCAAGGCATCCGAGAGAAGGTTGATCCGGGAGATCACGGAGCGGAACGTGCACCACCCGTCCAAGTACCTGCTGATCAGCAAGCACGGGAAACGAATGACAAAGGGGATGCTGCGTTTGAGGTGGGACAAAGCCCGGGAGAAAGCGCAGCAAAAGGCTATCAAGGACGGCGACCCGATGCTGGCAGCGAAGATAGGGGGATTTCTGTTCCGGGACATCAGGCCAAAGGCCGGGTCGGAGATTGTCGATATCGGCGGTGCCAGCCTGCTGCTGGGACACACCAAACAGGAGATCACCAAACGCGTTTACAGGCGCGTCGGCGTGACGGCAGAGCCGTAAAAATAGGGGAAGTTTCGGAAACAGTCCCCTGAAAGTCTCGGAACCCCTCCAAAAACGACCAAATGCAGCGCATCGTCACCCAAACCCCGGAAACGAAAAAGCCCCGCAGATGCGAGGCTTTTTCTCTGTATTTGGCGGGGAACTAGGGATTCGAACCCTAGAAACGCTATTAACGTTCGCCGGTTTTCAAGACCGGTGCATTCAACCACTCTGCCAATTCCCCGAAGCATCTGCACCCGAAGGTTTTATGTGCCCTCCGTCGCTTTGCGGGCGCCATAATACCGTAATGAAACAAGCTGTCAAACTCTGTGGCTAGCGCGCTGCGTCGCCTCTGTTATGATCTTTGCAACTTGAGGTTTCAAACCCTTTGTTTTCACTA
>NZ_DASVUM010000110.1:0-6564 GCF_036387035.1 Pseudomonas sp.
TCGCCGCCGGGGAACGCCTGCACACCGAGAACTCCCACAAGTTCACGGTTGAGTCGTTCACCGAACTGGCCGCGCGGGCAGGATGGACGGTCAGCGAATGCTGGATCAGCGATGCGCCAGAGATGGCGTTGTTCAGCTTGCAGGCCTGATCGCGGCGGTATGCGGTAGATATCCGTTTGCCCCGATTCCTCAGCAGTTCTCAGTTCAAAACTGCCACGCTGATCTGTCGTCGATACCGGATGCCAGCGCCTGGGTGGAGGCCCGTAGGAGCCGGCTTGCTGGCGAATCCGTCAGGCCGGGCACCTTGGCGGCATGTGTGAAAACCGGTTCGCCAGCAAGCCGCCTCTCACAGGTCAGGGCCAGTCGCCGAGATGTCGGCGGCACGCTCTTGCAATCCCCCCTGTCAGGCGCTGGACGCAGCCCTCGCTGGATTCTTCATTGCCATTTACAAAATGGCGCTGGTAGCATCCGTTAGCACCCTCACGGATCTCGGCGATCAAGCCGAGGATGAGTACAACAATAATTAACAGGGATTCCGCGATGACGGCTCAGGTATTACCTGCCGAATACGCAGGCGAGCAATCGGCCTGCGACAGCATTCTGTGCGACGTACGCAATCATATCGGTCACATCACCCTCAACCGCCCTGAAGGCCTCAACGCGATTGACCTGCGCATGGTCCGGCAGCTGCAGTGTCAGCTGGATGCCTGGGCGAAGGATGACGAAGTCTACGCCGTGGTCCTGCGTGGATCCGGCGAAAAAGCCTTCTGCGCCGGCGGCGACATCCGCTCGCTGTACGACAGTTTCAAGAGCGGTCGGACCGAGCACCTGGACTTCTTCGTCGAAGAATACGCGCTGGACCTCACCCTCCACCATTACCGCAAACCCGTCGTTGCCCTGATGAACGGCTTCGTGCTGGGCGGCGGCATGGGGCTGGCCCAGGGCGCGGACCTGCGCGTGGTCACCGAGCGCAGCCGCCTGGCGATGCCGGAAGTGGCCATCGGTTATTACCCCGACGTGGGCGGCAGCTACTTTCTGCCCCGGGTTCCTGGCGAGCTGGGGATTTATCTGGGGGTCACCGGCGTGCAGATCCAGGCCGCCGACGCGCTGTATTGCGGGCTTGCCAACTGGTACCTGGAGAGCGCACGGCTCGATGACCTCGATCTTCAACTGGACAGCCTGAAGTGGAGCCTCACCCCGCTCAAAGACTTGCAGGGCGCGCTGGCGAAACTAGGCGTGCAGCACCTGCCTGCCCCGCCGCTGGCCCAGTTGCGGCCGGCCATCGACCACTTCTTTGCCCTGCCGGACGTTCCGAGCATCATTGAACAACTGCTGGAAGTGAGCGTTTTCGACACCCATGCCTGGGCCATCGACACTGCGAACGTGATGCAAACCCGTTCACCGCTGGCAATGGCGGTGACCCTGGAGCTGCTGCGCCGCGGCCGGCATCTGTCGCTGGAGCGTTGTTTCGCGCTGGAACTGCACCTGGACCGTCAGTGGTTCGAGCGCGGGGACCTGATCGAAGGCGTTCGCGCCTTGATCGTCGACAAAGACAAGAAACCGCAATGGAATCCTTCCAGCGTGCAGGCAGTGGATACCGAGCACGTGGCAAGCTTTTTCAGCGGTCATGAGGTGTGACGTATGCAAGATCTTGAACTGACCGAAGAACACGTGATGATCCGCGACATGGCGCGGGACTTCGCCCGCAACGAAATCGCGCCCCATGCCCAGGCCTGGGAAAAAGCCGGATGGATCGACGACGCCCTCGTGGCGAAGCTGGGGGAGCTGGGCCTGCTGGGCATGATCGTCCCGGCTGAATGGGGAGGCAGCTACATCGATTACGTGGCCTACGCCCTTGCAGTCGAAGAGATTTCCGCCGCCGACGCCGCCACCGGTACGCTGATGAGCGTGCACAGTTCAGTGGGCTGCGGACCGGTGCTGAACTACGGCACCGATGCGCAGAAACAGCAATGGCTGGAAAAACTCGCCACTGGCCAGGCCATTGGCTGCTTCTGCCTGACCGAACCGCAAGCCGGCTCGGAAGCCCACAACCTGCGCACCCGCGCCGAGTTGCAGGACGGCGAATGGGTGCTTAACGGCGCCAAGCAGTTTGTCAGCAACGGCAAGCGCGCGCAGCTGGCAATCGTCTTCGCCGTTACCGATCCCGAGCTGGGCAAGCGCGGGCTCTCGGCGTTTCTGGTGCCCACCGACAACCCTGGTTACAGCGTCGACCGCATGGAGCACAAAATGGGTATCCGCGCCTCCGACACCTGCGCGGTGACGCTGAGTAACTGCCGCATTCCGGCGGAAAACCTGCTGGGTGAGCGCGGCAAAGGGTTGTCCATCGCCCTGTCCAACCTGGAGGGCGGCCGCATCGGCATCGCCGCCCAGGCCCTGGGCATTGCCCGGGCAGCCTTCGAAGCGGCGCTGGCCTATGCCCGGGACCGCGTGCAGTTCGACAAGCCGATCATCGAACACCAGAGCATCGCCAACCTGCTGGCCGACATGCACACCCGCATCAATGCATCACGCCTGCTGATCCTGCACGCGGCGCGCCTGCGAACGGCCGGCAAACCCTGCCTGTCGGAAGCGTCCCAGGCCAAGCTGTTCGCCTCGGAAATGGCCGAGTGGGTCTGTTCCAAAGCCGTGCAGATCCACGGCGGCTACGGTTATCTGGAGGATTACCCGGTCGAAAAATACTACCGGGACGCGCGGATCACTCAGATCTACGAAGGCTCCAGCGAAATCCAGCGTCTGCTGATCGCGCGCGAGTTACGCCACTACTCGCTTTGAGGGCAGCGCAGTGCCGCTCCCTCACCGCGGCGGCACGACGAAGTTGCGACGGCCCAGCCGCAAAATCAGCAGCGCCATTGAGTCGGCGTTGCTGAGCATCACCTGGCGGCGTTTTTGCGGATCGGCCAAAAACACATCCCTCGCCTCCTCCAGGCTGGTCGTGCCGGTCACGCGTAAAATCGTGTCATATCCCCGGTTATCCTCAGGCCTGATGTCTCGCCATTGATCATTCTCAAGCATCCTGAACAACGTCCCGCGCTCGCTGAGGCTGGATAGCTCATGGGACTGTATCCGCTCGATATCCGCCTTCAGCCGAACGTTGCCCACGTCGTTCTGCGCGATCAGATCCGGAAAGGGCGCCGAGCTCTCCAGATACGCAATGTCGTGAGTGGCGAGTGCCAAGTGCGACAACTCATGCAACAGCGTGGCAGCCCGGAAATGCGGGGCAAACTCGAATCCTTCGGAGACGGCCCTTGCATTGAGCCGATACGGGGGCACCTGAAAGAAATTTTCCGTCAGGTAGATGCGCTTTTGCGGGTCCTGCTTGTAAACAAACCCGATGGTGGTCTCGCTGCCGGGACGATTGGTGCCCACCACAAAACGCGGCGACGAGAAAGGCGAGAGCGAGGCGTCCATCAGTTCCTCGAACAGCGTTTTGATGACCCGCTCGACGTCAAGCAGCACAGGCCGGTCGACTTTACGGACGCCGAAGAACTCGGTCAGGATCTGAACCACGCGCGGGTCGAGGGGCTGACTTTGCTGGTGAGTGTGCAGATTGTCCAGGCAGTTCTCCAGGCAGCGTTTGGCCCGTAAATGCGCCTGGCCTATCCGACGCGCCTTGTCGCGATGCAGCAGACGAATCTGCGGCATGCCTTCTGCCTCGATGATCAGCGTGTCGCCCGCCTCGCGCCCGCTGAATTCATTCTTGAAGCGGGTCAGCACTGGCCCACCGCCTTTCAAGCCCAGCCGCAGGTCGATTTGCCAGCGCTGATTGTCGTCGAGCATCAACGTCGGCCCGGGTGTGCCGTTGGCGCCGATGATCTGCCAGCGGCCTGTTTGGGGATCGCGAGAAACTCTATAAATGCGCCCGCTCACCGCCGCGTACGTCACATTACTCTGGGGTGTGCGGTAGACGTTCAGCAGTTGATCGTGGCGCAGGTCGTTGAGTGCTACGTCCTTGACCGCCATGGCGTGCAGCCGGATCAACTGTTCGGTGTTCAAAGGCGTGCGCTGCCATGAGTAACCTATCGGCGACTCGTTGTCCTCGGTGGGCAGCGCGGCATCGACGGCCTCAGCCTGCAGATCATCCAGCAACCGCTCCTCGAGGGCCTGGCCACGGGCTGTCGCCATCACGCCGAGCGCAGCCGAGAACTCCGACAGCGCCTCGCCCCAGCGCTTTCCCGACGCTGAATCGAACGAGGCGCGCACCAGTGAGTGGCTCTGCCACAACGCGACCAGCGCCGCGAGCTTGCCGGGCAGCAGCGTCAATCCCTGCTCCAGGCCGAGTGTCATCAGGAACCGTCGCGAGGCCTGATTGGCCTCCTCAGTGCTGATGGTGTTGGCGGTGGCGTCCTCTATCAGCAACGTGCACGTATCGTCGAACAGCCTGTCCAGTGCATTGCCCTTTATGGCTTCGATCGCCAATGCGACCGGCCCGGGCGGTCGCAGCGGCACATCGCCGAGTCCGGCAGCGAAGAACGGCAGGTGCGGTTCGGTGAAACCGCTGTTTTCGTAGCGGCCGCGAACTTCAGGTTCCAGGCGCTGCAGCAACAGCGCCTGCAACTCGGTGTTGCCGCGCAGTTCGGTCATAAGCGCCGCACGGCTGGGGAATTCCTGGAACCGGAAGCCTGGGTGCTGCATGGCATGAAGCACCACTGGCCCGGCCGCCGAGTCGGCCGGACCGATCAGGTACAGGCCCAGGCAGCTATCAGGCTGCATGCCGGAATCCGCCACTAACTGCAAACGACTGATGATGACCCGTTCGCCGCCCATCGAGTCGCGCGCAATACCATCCGGCATCTCCAGCACACGGCTGATGAATTCGAACGCCGTAGCGCTCAGGGATTTTTCCTCCTTGAGGTGGAACGCGACGATCTGCAGCGTGAGCGGCAACTGGTTGGTAAAAAGCCGCCGACGTAACGCGTAGTCTCGGTCGGATGGATCGAGACCCTGGCGCAGCATGTCCATGAAGCCAGCGCCCACGTCGAGCGTTTTAACGATCCGTCTCACGTAATCAGGCTGGAGCAGCGCGACCGCGTTTGCCTGTTCAGCGGACTCGACACTCAGCACCGCATCCTGAAAGCTGGCAAAACGGTTGGCCGAATACTCCGTCAGCGATTCGGTGCGGATAATCGTCGCGCCGGGGATGGCGGACGGCGTCTGCCCAATCATCGTCGGCGCGGGGACGTAATGGCGCACGGTCACATTAATCAGATCGGGATTGAGGTCGTGCCCTGGAAAATCCAGCCGCAACTGAGTGACGAGACGATCACCTGCGTACTCCTGCAATGACGAGATACCGAACAGAAAATCCTGACCGCCTTCGCTCGCCTGGTAATAACGTTGCCACAGCCGCACATATGCCCACAGGTCATTCAGTGAAACAGCCCTCAGCCACGGCGGCAGCATGGCGTCGAGCAGCGTCTGGCTGATGCTCAGCGACAGACCGTCCAGCAGCGTCTGGAGCGGCTCGTCCGGTTCTGCAGCACTGGCCAACCCGAGGAACAGCGACGGGCCGAAACGGCAGCGGACGGCACGCTCGCAAAGCTGCCGCAGATTTTGCTTCTGTCGAACCAGTGCGCCGAGCTGCAGCGCATCAAAGGCGTGCCCTTCGATGAGTTCCAGCCGCACACTGACGGCATTATCAGCCGCTGCGTGCAGGTGCTCGCGCAGCAACGAGCGGTCTTTCTCTCCGAGCAGGTCCAGCCAGCGTTCACTCAAAGGGCCATGAAAATGCGCCCGAATGCGGTCGTCCAGACGTTCTACGAAAGGGTATCGACGCCATCCGGCCAGGCTGCTCCACATCATGACCCCGGCCTCGGGCTTTGACGGTTGCGAGAGCACCATCACATCCGAAAATACCGCCTGACCCATGCCATAAAGCAATGTCACCGAATACGCCTCGGTTATCGTTTCGCTCAGGCGCTGTGACCGATCCGGACGATCCAGAACCTGCTGCGCCATGCTCAATCCCGCCAGCGGGATGAGTTCAAGGCGCTGGCGCAGGGCGAGGTCAATTCGCGCGGCGTCCTGGCGAATGTTGCTGGCAACCACCACGGGCTGCCAATGACTGCCATTTTTGCGCTGTATTTGCGTCCGGCTGCGCCAATAGTGGCGCAGGTACGCCTCGGTAAAATCAGTGGCGGCGCGTTGCAGGGCATGCTCGAGCAGTGCCGGCTCAATGGCCAGCGGGGCACCGTTGGTCGACGTCACCTCTAACCCGGCATAGGCGTCCAGCGCATGCTGCTGCTGTCCAGTGACCCGCTCAAGCAACAGCGAAACCAGGTCAATCGATATGGGCATCAGCCTGTCGCCATCAGCCTGTTCATGGGCGGGTGGCTCGACAGCACTCGGCGCAGGAACGGCTTCGAACCCACACAGACGCACCTCTTGCGCCCGCGTTGCAGCGACATCCGCTACGCATAAATAGCGCTGCAAAGCCAATCGTGCATGATCACGCAGCCCATGGTTGAGTTCATGCAGCTCCCCGGCCAGTCGGTCGGCCACGTTCATCTGCTCGCGCCAGGACGGCGTCAACATTGCCCGCGCTGA
>NZ_DASVUM010000111.1:0-7221 GCF_036387035.1 Pseudomonas sp.
CACGTGCGTCTGAACAACCGATCCATAAAAATTCCGGCGTCTGCTGGCGCGCCAGCTTGGCAAAGAACTCGGGGTCTTCTTCCTTGATGGCGGCAGCCCAACGTTCGTTGTTGTCGATCAAGTCTTGTAGTTCGTTCATGCGTTGATGCCTCGGAAATGATGCACAGCTATGACTGGGGATCGGCGCTTCAGGTCACGCAGGAGTTCAACCGATCGGCGACTGCCGATCAAGAAGCGGATGGAATCTTCGCCACGTCGTCCGGTCCACCCATTAAGACCGACACTATTGAGGATTTGCCATGAACGATGCACGCCGTCCATTCGATGCCACTCAGCCGGAGCCCATCGATGACAACGAAGACCGCATGGGATCGATGGAAGAGCTCAACTTTAACGACAACAACGAGCCGAGCGGGCGCATAGGCGACACCATTCCAGCGGACGAGCTTGAGACCTATATTCCTGATGAACGTGCACGTGAAGCGGGGCTGACCGGTGCGTCCATGGACGACCACCAGCCGACGGATGATGACCTGAGCCCGGAAACACTTATCCACGATGACGGTGCGCGCTCCGCTAAAGAAGCCGGCGAAGGCGGCCCGGCTGATCTGCACCTCAGTGTCGTCGATGAAGATGAAATCGGTGCAGGCGCAGGCCTCGATGAAGAAGAGATGGCCATCCTCGACCCACTGGATGGCAAGCCAGGCGTTTAAGCACGCCTGACCGGTTTGCTGTGGTGGGAGTGCCCTTGACTCCCACCCAGCCATCGCCGCTAATCGAGCAGCGTGCAGGCCATGACCAGGGCGTCTTCACGTCCGCCCACGGCCGGGTAGTAATCCCGACGCCGACCTATCTCGTTGAAGCCGTAGCGTTCATACAAACGGTACGCCGACCGATTGCTGTCTCGTAGCTCTAGGAAGCATTCACGGCCATTCATCTCATAGGCGCGCTTCATCAGGTGTCCCAGCAGCATCAGCCCCAGACCTCGGCCCTGACTCTCCGGCTTGACGGTGATGTTGAGCAAGTGCGCCTCATCGATGATCACGTTGATGACACCGTGTCCCACTTGCTGACTGCCTTCAAACATCAGCCAGACTTCGTAGGACCTCAGCGCATCAATGAAAATACCCCGCGTCCATGGATGGCTGAACGCGGCGTACTCAATCTTGAGCACGGCGTCCAGGTCGGCTTCGGTCATGCGGCGAAACGTTACGGCGTCATTCATTTACGGTCTTCCAGCGGCCCATCAATTGACGCATGGCGCGCCACACTTCGGCCTTGCGCTGCGGCTCGTCCATCAACAGTTCCAGACCCGGCAGCGCCCAGGCTAACCCCAAGCCGTCGACCTGAAGTTCAAGATTGTAGGATTCGGCGTCGGTTTCAGCGGCAAAACGCAGCGCCGGAAGCCCGATCAGCCACAAGCAGCTGCAGGGCTGTTCTTCGACGCGGGCGTACAGAAAACCCTGCACGAAATCCCGAGCCGCTTCAGGGCCCTGGTCCATTTGCCCGCGCACCAACAGCGGCCAGCGCACAGGCTCGCCGATGATCTGCGGGCTGTCTGGCAGGCCGGCGGCGCGAAGCATGTCTTTGAGCAAGAGATAGGAAGGATCGCGGCTCTGAAATGGCTCGCCGGTCACCAGGTCCACCAACAACAGGCAACTTCCGGCGCGCAGCAACTGCAGCGCAAAACGTGGCGGCGGCACTGCCGGCGCTTTCACCACGGCAGGCGCGACGTCTTCTTCCTTGACCGCCTTCGGCTTGGGTGCGCTGGAGGGGCGAGGCACTTCGATTTTCGGCCGTTCCACCGATCGCGCCACCGGCGTCGGCGCGACAGGGGCCGAATCGCGCTCCGGCGCGCGCGCCGAATCTGCCTGGCTAACCGGCGACGGTACCTCCATCACTTCAGGCACAGGCGCAAGCAGCTCGGGACGCGACGGTGCCGCGAAGGGCAATTCAGTGCGCGGCAGCCAGCTGACCACCTGCATGGCGGTCAGATAAGCGCGACGACGAGGCTCATTGAGCAAAGGTCAGCTACCTGTGGATAAAGTCAGGCGGGAGATTCTACAGGCCTTCACTGTTTCCCGCCGCAGTTGATCGACTGAGGGTGAAAAACCAGCCCGGCGATGCAGTACAATCGCCGCTTTTATTTGCCAGTCAGCGACCAACCGATGATCGAACCTAAGCGCGTCTTGCGCGCCCTTGCCGAGCACTGGGCGCTTCTTGAGCCATTGTGCGAGCACTTTGACCAAGGCACGTTGAGCCTGAGCGAACTGCGTTTGCAACTGGCCGCCCAGCAACTGGAGAGCACGCCACAGGACATCACCACGCTGCTGGACGTCTGGATTCGGCTCGACATTCTGGTTCCGGTGGCCAAAAGCCCAAACCGTTTCGAGCTGAACGCCCAGATCCACGATTTCCTCTCGTACCTGCGCCGCGAGCATCGTCTGGGTTTGTGCCTTGAAATCGAAGCGTACCTGCGCCACCTCGAACGCCTTGCCGGCTATATCCAGGAAGCCTTCGACGCCCGGGACGCCAACGATCTGGCGAGGCAACTGCGGCTGCTCGACATGCGCGTACGCGATGTATTGAAGAAGCTGGCCAACGACGAGCAAGCGCTGGTGGCCGTGGCCGAACGCGCCAAGACCAGTGACCGGCAGATTCCGTTGCGTCAGCGGTACGCCGAGGTGCTGGCGACCTGGGATGAATACGTCGAGCCGATGATCCAGTTGGTGAACGCCGACGGAGCCTTCGAACAGGGTGTGCGCAAGGTCGAGAACGTGCTGTTGCGTATGCTCACCGACCAGCAGCGCCTTGGCCATCTGGTCGACGATGACATGCTCTTGCGTACGCACGCGCGCATCCTCGAAATGCAGACGAGCGCGCAACTGACCCTGCGTCACGCGCGTGAACTCTTGCTGCCGCTGCGTGAAGAGGCGCGTCGCCACAATGCCGTGACGCGCGGTGCTGCGCTCGCATTGTCGGCCATTCGCCGCCGAGGGCTTGATGCCGTGCCACAAGCGGCGATGCCGATGTTCACCCGTCCGCAAAGCACCTTCCTCGGCAGTGCCAACCAGGTTGAAGCGTACGTCTATGCGCTGGCGCGCTTTGAGCCAAAACCGGCGCGCTTTCCTAAAGCCAACATCACCCGCAAGGGCGAGCCGACGCGCGCGCCGCGGACGGTCAGGGAAATGGTCGAGCGTTGCGAAGACGCACTGCCGATGCCGGATCTGATGGTCTGGCTGCTGGAGCAGGAGCCCACCGGGGCGACGGACGAATTGCTGTACTGGTTTTCGCGCTTGTCGCGGGACAAACGCTTCAAGCGCGAGCGGCTTGAGCGCCGTGATTACCTGACCCAGGAGCACCGCGTCAGCCTGCGCTCCTTCGCCCTGCTCTCGAGCAAAGACGCCACCCCAGAGACTTCCGAGGGCACCGCCCATGCATCTTGATCTATCCGAAATGACCCAGCTGGCGCCGATATTCCGAGAGTTGTTCAAGGGCTACCACGTCAGCCGCCGCGATCCGGAGCTGTACGCGCAACTCTCCAGTCTGCAGGACTCGTACCGCGGCTTGTTCAAGGCATTGGGCTTCGAGCTGGTCTGCGACACCCGTGGCTTCTACTACTTTGTGCCGGACTTGGCGGCTGCGCAGGTCAACAAGACAGCGCAACGTCTGGCCCTGTTCACCTTCATTCTGGTAGAGCATCTGGCTGACCAGGGCCGCGACCCGGTCGCCGTGCTGGACGGCGGCAGCCTGGGCCGTGACGAACTGCCGTCGCTGCTGGAAAAGTACCGCGACCTGTTCCTGCAAGCCGAAGTACAGACCCAGGAAGAGCTGGAAGAAAAAATCATGCGCCGGATGACCCAGTTGGGCTTCGCCGCCGAAGAAGTCGGCATCTATCGTTTCCTGCCACCCATGCACCGCTTCCTCGATGTCTGCCTGTCCGTGCAGCAAGACCGTGATCTGGCAGCCAGTCTGCACAGCGCCCTGCCGTTGCCGGCTCCCGTGCTGATTGACGAGGACAGTGATGAAAGACTCCTGGAAACCGATGACCCGCTGGACCTTACCGAATTTGACGAATCCGCTGAAACCGAAGAGCGCGCGCTAGCCCGGGCGATCGCGGAAGAACAGGAGCATGACGCATGAGCCAGGAACGCTTCGGCATACGCCGATTCGCGCTGCTGAACACGGCCGGTTACAGCCTCGGGTTGTTCCCGCTGGAGCACCCGTTGTCGGTATACGGCGCGAACAATCTCGGCAAGAGTGCGTCAATCAACGCCCTTCAGTTTCCAATTCTGGCGCGCATGTCGGACATGAGCTTCGGCAAATACAGCCTGGATCAATCGCGCCGTTTCTACTTCGCGTCCGATACCAGCTACATCCTTGTCGAAGTCTCCCTGCCCCACGGCCCTCATGTTATTGGTGTGGTCGGTCGGGGTCCGGGCGGTGGTTTCGGACATCAGTTCTTCGCCTATGCCGGCAAGCTGGACCTGGACCATTACCAGAAAAACGACACCTGCCTGCGTCAGAAAGAGCTGTTCGCCAATCTGGAAAGTCAGGGCCTGAAAGCCTACGAGCTCAAACCTGATGAACTGCGCCGATTGCTGGTCGGTGGCCACACCTCGATCCCTCTGGACCTGACGCTGATCCCCCTGCGTTCAACCAGCGAACAGAGCCTGAAGACTTTCCGCGCGCTGTTCATCAATTTGCTGCACATGCGCGAGATCACTGCGGCCAAATTGAAGCAGCTGTTCCTCGATGCGTTTGAGCACAGCTTGCGTTCCGGCAGCGTCGATTACATTGCGGCGTGCGAAGAAGCGTTCCGCGACGTACGACGCATGGAGCAGGACTACAACGCCCTGGTCCTCGCCGGCCCGCTGGTCGAAGCGTTGGCCAATGGCGTCAGGCAGCGCGACATCCTGCGCGGCAAGTTACATCGTCTCTCGCCACTGCTCGATTCCCTGCTCGGCACGTGGCAGGACTATTCAAACGCGCGTAAAGAAGAGCTGGTTATCCAGAGCGAGCACTACCGTAACGAACAGGACTCGCTGCAGAACGACCAGCGTGGCGGCACCCAAGAGCTGATGCGACTGGAGCGTGAGATCAGCAACATCCAGCGCTGGATCGGCGAGCTGGCAGTCCTCAAGAACCGCTTTGCCCTCGTCGACGACGTCAAGGTTCTGGAACAGCAGCTGCTGGCGGCCAAGGACGCTCACGATGAACTGGCGGGCGCGCTCGCGCAGTCGCGCCAATTCAGCGCCGAGGATCTGGATGAGCGGCTGCGCGACCTGGAAAAACGCCTGAAATCAGTCAAGCAACAGCTCGATCATGCGGACAACAACAGCTATGCCCGCCTGCGTGAAGAATTCTCGCAGCCTGATGTCGAGCGCCTGATGCGTCTGTTCAACAGCGCGCTGTTCAGTCTGCCGTTAGGCGAGCAAGGCATTGCCCTGGATGACGGGGACGCCTGGGTCAAATCCCTCGAAGCGATTCTCGATGGATTCAAAGGCGAGCGCTTCGAGGTGCCTGGCCTGACTGTCAACCTCTCAAGCATCGAGCCCCCTGCCCTGCAGGCTCTGGCTGATCGCGCCGCGTTGCGCGATCAGAAAGAGCGTCTGGAGAAAGAGCTCAAGCAGCTGAAGGTCCAGCACGCTGTGGCGGCCGACCGCGCGGCCAGCAAAACCCAGACTGAAGCCTTGTACCAGCAGGTACTGGATGCGCAGAAGGCGCTGGAAGATTTCCGCCGTGCTCAGACATTGAGCGCCGAAGAAGGCGAGAAGCTTGAACAGCTGGCCCAGATGGAAGCGGCTCAAGACGAGCTCAAACGCTCCAGCGATGCATTCACCGAGCGCGTCCAACAGCTGTCGGCCAAGCTGCAACTGGTGGGACGTCAGATCGGGGATCTCGAATCCAAGCAACGCACCCTGGATGACGCGCTACGTCGCCGTCAGTTGCTCCCGACCGACCTGCCATTCGGCACGCCGTTCATGGAGCCGGTTGACGACTCGCTGGAGAACTTGCTGCCGCTGCTCAATGACTATCAGGACAGCTGGCAGGGTCTGCTGCGTTGCGATGGACAGATCGAGGCGTTGTACGCACAAGTCCGCTTGAAAGGCGTTGCCAAGTTCGACAGCGAAGACGACATGGAGCGGCGTCTGCAGTTGCTGATCAATGCTTATGCCCACCGTACTGATGAGGCGCTTACCTTGGGCAAGGCACGTCGTGCCGCTGTCACCGACATTGCTCGGACGCTACGTAACATTCGTAGCGACTACGACAGCCTGGAGCACCAACTGGCGCTGTTCAACCGAGAGATCAACCGCCGCCAGGTCTCCAACCTGGAGAGCTTCCGTATCGTGCTCGCACCGAACAAGGAAGCGCTCAAGCACATTGATCAAATCATCCACAGTGCTGGGCAGTACGAAGAAGGCGAGACACTGTCGGTGTTCGATCTGAGCCAGAGTGCCGAACAGGACAATAAGAACGAGGAAGCCAAGGAGTATCTGGCGCGCCTGGTGGCCGCGAACCATAACCAGCTCGGTCTGAAGGATTTGTTCGAACTCGCTTTCGAGATCACCAAGGTCAACAGCCAGCCGGTCATCCACACCGACATCGATGGGGCAGCGTCAAACGGCACCACCATGACCATCAAAGCACTGACAAACATGTACCTGTTGCTGCACCTGATGGATCGCGAGCAGGCAGGACGGATTCGTCTGCCCTACTACCTCGACGAAGCCGCTGACATTGATGAACGCAATCAAGCGGCGCTGCTGGAGACCAGTCTTCAACTGGGCTTTGTGCCGATTCTGGCGAGTGTTAAGCCTCAGGTGTCAGCCCATGTGGCAATTGACCTGGAAGGCGGTAGCGGACCGGCTGGCATCTATATCGACGAGGCAGACTGGAAGTACATTCAACGTCGCGATGAGGTTGCTCCCGTTAAGACACCTCAGGTAGTTGAAGCACTGAGCGAGTAGGTCAGGTAGCTCGTAGAAAGCCCTGCAGCGATGCGGGGCTTTTTTATGGGCGCTGATTGGAGGGTTGGCTGTTGCTGTTGGCTGGGGCAGAAGTTTTTTCGCGCAAAAAAACAAAACCCCATCTGCGTTAGCAGATGGGGTTTTGGAATTTAATCTTGACGATGACCTACTCTCACATGGGGAAACCCCACACTACCATCGGCGATACATCGTTTCACTGCTGAGTTCGGGATGGGATCAGGTGGTT
>NZ_DASVUM010000112.1:0-30501 GCF_036387035.1 Pseudomonas sp.
GAATTCAGATCTGACGGAAGAAGAGATGCGTCGCGCGCTGTTCGGCGGCAGCGAATCCCCAACACCAGCCATTACCCAGACGCCTGTTGAGGAAACGGTTCCGGAGGTGGTCTTCGTGCCGCCGGTCAAGCCGTCCAAACCCAAGGCTTCTGCCAAGGCGTTCACGCCGCGGCTAAAGGTGACGCTGAGAGTCGGCAACGAGTTTGAAGGCCAAATGCACGAAATAACTCACGAAGCTGACACGTTGAGTTCTTTGCTGGCCGAGCAGGAGGCAGTCAAAGCGGCCAGAAAGAAATTCCGCTACGTGGACGTGGTCTCAGTCAAATCGATGTAACGCTCATCCAGACACACATCCAGGCATGCCGCCGAGAAGCGCTTGCACCCGTGTCCGATCCTGGACATGAGAGATGCGCTTGGCAGTGCTGCTCCAATACCAGCAACGCCGGTTGGGGGCGCTTTTTCTGTACAAAGCCAAGTGCTTGTATAGAATCTTTCAGCCGCAGCCGCCAATCGCTGCGCACGGCACTTAATCAAGCATTCTGAGAGTCGCTATTGAATACTATCTCCCCCTCACACCACTTAAATCCTCCCCAGTTGCGAAAAGCGGCCACGGGCATAGAGGGTCTCGATGATGTTTTGATGGGCGGGATACCGGACGGCAGGCCGACACTGGTCTGCGGATCTGCAGGCTGCGGGAAAACCCTGTTCGGCATGACATTCCTGGTCAAAGGGGTGAGTGATCACGGGGAAACCGGTGTCTTCATGAGTTTCGAGGAGCGGGCGAGCGATCTGGTCGAAAACGTAGAGTCTCTGGGCTTCGATCTGCAGACACTGGTTGACGCTAAAAAGATCGTCATTGACCACATCTACGTCGACCGCAGTGAAATCGAAGAAACCGGTGATTACGACCTTGAGGGCCTGTTCCTGCGTCTTGGTTATGCCATCGACAGCGTCGGCGCGAAACGCGTTGTGCTGGACACCATCGAGGCGCTTTTCTCCAGTTTCAAAGACACCGCCATCCTCCGTGCCGAATTAAGGCGGCTGTTCTATTGGCTGAAAGAGCGGGGCGTTACCACGATCATTACGGGGGAGCGGGGCGACGGCAACTTAACCCGGTACGGCATCGAGGAATACGTCTCCGACTGCGTGATATTGCTGGATAACCGGGTGGTCGATCAGATCACCACGCGCCGGTTGCGCGTCGTCAAATACCGTGGCTCGGCGCATGGAACCAATGAATATCCGTTCTTCATTGACGAGCACGGCCTGACCGTCCTGCCGATCACCGCCGCAGGACTGAACCACATCTCGTCCCAGGGCATCGTTCCAACCGGTATTCACGGCCTGGACTCCATGTTGTCCAAAGGTGGCTACTACGAGGGGTCCAGTGTGCTGGTGTCAGGGCTCGCTGGCACGGGCAAGACGACCTTCGCCGCCAGCTTCGTTGATGCGTGTTGCTCCCGGAATGAGCGTTGCCTGTATTTCTCGTTCGAAGAATCCGAAAATCAATTGCTGCGAAACATGGGGTCTGTGGGCATTGATCTGGGCAAATACCGTGACAGCGGCCTGCTGAAAATCGAGTCAACACGTCCCAGCGTCTTCGGCCTTGAAGTCCACTTGGCTCGCTTGCACCGCGAGATCAAGGATTTCGCCCCCCATGCGGTGATCATCGACCCGATCTCGGCGTTCAGGGGCCCTGAGTCGGAGGTCCACGCGACGCTGCTGCGCCTTGTCGACCTTCTCAAATCCCGGGGCATCACCGCCGTGTTCTGCAGCCTCGCTGACGGCGCCGCCCGATCACCCGGACTGGAGCGGGAAATCTCATCATTGATGGATACCTGGATTTCACTCACCAACGTTGAAGCCGACGGCGAACACAACAGGCTGCTCTTCGTTCTGAAATCTCGTGGTATGGGGCACTCCAACCAGGTCCGCGAGTATCAGATCGGCGATCAGGGCATCAACCTGATGAAGCCTTACATTGGCCCCAATGGCGTGCTGACGGGTACCGCTCGACTGAGACAAGAGGCTCTGGAAAAGCGCGCCGCTGCCTCTCAGGCAGAAGCGGTTGTGCGGCGCAAGCGCGAGGTCGCCAATAAGCGGCTTGATCTTGAACGGCAAATCGCAGCGATGCGCGCCGAACTTGATGCTCAGGATCGGGATGAGGCCTACCTGTCCACCGATGAAGCGAATCAGACAACGGCAGACGATCTGACCCGCAAAGACCTGGCGACTGCACGGGGATTCATCGAGTGAGCACCGAACCGAAAAGCATTGACCCTACGCTCTCAGGTGATGACGGCCATTACGCCTTGCGTTTGTATGTCGCGGGGCAGACGCCACGGTCTGTTATCGCCCTGGCCAACCTCAAGAACATCTGCGAAACCTATCTCGCCGGTTGCTACAGCATTGAAGTCATCGACCTGCGGGAATACCCGCAACTGGCCGCAGGGGATCAGATCCTCGCGCTCCCCACGTTGGTGAGGCACCTGCCCACACCTCTCGTGAAAATAATCGGGGACCTGTCCAATACTGAAAAGGTATTGGTTGGCCTTGATATTCGGCCAAAGCAGACCGGCGCGTGAACCCTGAGCCGGGAGTACCGGATGGCCCTTCTTTGGGCAAGGTCGTACAGCACTTGAGGTTGTATATCTCCGGCAATACGCCGCGGTCTTCTTTCGCTGTGCAGCAACTCAAGTCGGTCTGCGAGGCGCACCTGGCCGGCCTTTATGTTCTGGAAGTGATCGATATCTACCAAAACAGGCTTGCCGCGCGTGACGACGATATTCTTGCCGTGCCGACGCTGTTAAAGATCGATCCCGACTTCAACCGAAGGCTGATTGGCGACCTGTCCGATGTAAAAAAACTCAAGCTTTTCCTCGGAATTGCTGCCAGCAGTGAGCCTCTGCCGTGATCAGTCGCCCTCCCGAAATGACAGACTCGCAGTACATGGAGCTATTGACGCTGCGGCTGGATGAAGCAGAGGACGTGCTGGAGGCGATCCGAACCGGCAGCGTCGACGCGCTGTTGATCCAGGGTGACCAGGGCGAAACGGTCTACACGCTTGATCATGCGGACAAGCCGTATCGGCTGCTCGTCGAGCAGATGCAGGAAGGCGCGGTCACCATCTCCGCCGACGGGGTCGTGCTTTATGCGAACCAGCGGTTCGGTGACATCATGTCGTCCCCGCTCGACAGGCTGTTTGGGGGCTCGTTCCAGCAATACATATCCACCACTGACCGCCACAGGTTCACGCACTACCTGTCAGACCCAGCTGAGAAGAACTTCCGCCGCGAGGTCTCGATCAGCCGCTGTGACGGCAGGTCCTTCCCGGGGTACCTGTCCTTCAGCAGGCTGCCTGCCGACTATTCGGGCGAGGCGGTGTTTTGTGGCGTGGTTACTGATCTCACTGAGCAAAAGCTGATGGAAACCCGACTCCATCAGTCCCAGAAGATGGAAGCCCTGGGGCAGCTGACAGGTGGGCTCGCCCATGACTTCAATAACCTGCTTCAAGCCATCCAGGGCAGCTTCGACCTGATTATTCGCAGGCCGGATTCGGAAAAAGTACCCCGATGGGCAGACAGCGGCCTGAGGGTTGCCGACAGAGGCGCCAAGCTCACGGCCCAACTGCTGGCTTTCTCGCGTTCACAGAAACTTGAGCTCACGACCTGTTCGGTCAATCGGGTGATCGCCGGCATGTCTGACCTGCTGCTGACCACAATCGGTCAGGACATCAGCCTCGCTCTGGCACTGGACTCGGCGGATAACAACGTCCTCACCGACCCGGTTCAGCTGGAACTCGCCATCCTGAACCTGACCATCAACGCCAGAGACGCCATGTCCGGGTCCGGGCAGCTGCGGATTACCACGCGTCATCAACAAGTCCATGAATTTCTCGATTCGGCTCATGGCTTTCTTGAGGTCTGCGTGGTGGACACCGGCGTGGGCATGAGCGATGAAACCCGCTTGAATGCGTTCAATCCGTTTTTCACCACCAAAGACGTCGGTCAAGGCACAGGGCTTGGGTTGTCTCAAGTCGAGAGCATCGTGCAGCAGTCGGGCGGGGCGGTGAGCATTCAGTCCGCCGAGGGCGCCGGCACGACGATACGCCTGGTGTTTCCATGCAGCGACACCCTGCAGCAAATCGAGGGCAGCGCCGACGAGCCAGCGCTCATCGCGCCCTCGAATCTGAGGGTGCTCGTGGTTGATGATGACGATGAAGTGCGAGGAATGCTCGTGGAAATGCTCGGCCTGCTTGATCACGCCGTCATCGAAGCCTCCTCAGGCCCTGCCGGGCTGGAAGCGTTCCGCGAGCACGAACTGGACCTGGTGATTCTGGACTTTGCCATGCCAGGCATGAACGGCGCTCAGGTCGCCCATGAGCTGCAACAGATAGACGGCAAGACGCGGATCCTCTTCGTCAGCGGCTACTCCGACACGGCCCAGCTGCGCAATGTGATGAACGCCAATACCTCGCTGCTGCGCAAACCCTTCACGACGGTGGAGCTGGAGCGGACGGTCGCTGAAATCTTTCGGCTGTAATAAGCGACAGGCGCGCGGGTCACCGTGCCCGGGCAGCATCCGGCCGTCGGGATGCGATGGGTGACCCTGTTCGCAGCTCTTCTGGCGAGGGCGTCCTCAGCTCAACCGGGTCAGATACCCCGGTACTTCCTGTTCGGGCAGCACCGACAGCACTTTCAACCGTTGAAGCATGCGCACCCGAGCGCGGGTCAGATGTTCTTTCAAGTTCAGCGCAGCGGCATCAAATGCGCCATGCAGCAGCAATTCAAGGATGAGGCGATGCTCGGCAAGCATCGCCTCATCAGGGCCTATGCCCAGCTGACTGTGAAAGATCCGGCCGATAATCATCGGGCTCTGGCCTTGGCGGATCAGCATGGCGATCTTGCGATTGCCAAGACCCGCCAGGCAATGGTGGTGCAGGTCTTCCTCGATCCGCTCGATCTCGGCGAGGGTGCACTGGTCACTGTCCTGAGCGGCAGTCACCCTCGCCAGCATTGCCTCAAGGGTTTCACGACTCAGGTGGGGCGCAGTCTGGCGTAGCGCTTCGGGCTCAAGGCACGCTCGCAGTTCGTAGTCTTCGGTGATTTCCCGGGCAGTCAGTGGGCCTGCAAGCCATTGTGAGTACGGCTCCTTTTCCACCAGGCCGCGATCACGCAGGCGCATCAGCGCTTCACGCACCACGGCGCGGCTTACGCCGTAATGCTCGGCTGCGTTTTGCTCATCCAGGCGATAGTGACCGAAGGCAATGCAGGCGGACAGCGCGGCGCCGATCTCGTCATACATCCGCTCGCCGAGCGGCCGGGTGTCAACCAGCTCTTCGGCGGCGTCCAGGCCAAACTGCCTGTGAGTCAGGGTCAGGCGCAAAGGCTCGACAGGCGTGGCGTCCGGGTTGACCAGATAGCCACGCCCGTCAAAGCGGCTGATCAGCCCCTCGTCGTGCAGCAGGTTCAGCGCCCTGCGAACAGGGACGCGGCTGGTGCCGAACAGCTCGGCCAGTGGTGCTTCAAGCAGCACCAGGCCGCGAGCGGCGGCGCCATTGACGATTGCATCGCGCAACACCTGACGAATCATGGCGTAGCGTGACGCGGTGCGCGAATCCTCTGCAGGCATCAATCTCATACGCTTCTCAAACAAACGGACGGCGATTCTCGCACAAGTACAATTGTCACCGGGGGCAACGTTGTCGTGCTCGCTGATGGGGCCGATGTTACCTATCTGCACCAAAACGTATCTTTCAGAAAAGATACATTCGTCTCGCCTTGGTGGACCAGGCTGCGAGGGGCGGTGTCGTTTGTGTCCTGCACGCCATTCGCGAAAGGCTCATTCCGCAAGGCCCGGTTAAAAGAGCAGGGAACCCTCCCTTCAACGTTGCACGGCGGCGATGACCACGTTGGCACGCTTTCTGCCTTTGTAGAATGTACATTTTAGTAGAATGTACGTTTAGGGTGGCAAGATGTCGGAAATCAATCACGTTCAGTCAAACCGCTACGCTGATGCCATCGCCATGGGCGAGTCGTTCGCGTGCGGTGCGAGCGATCCGGTCCAGGCGCTGGACGCCGCGCTGTCGCAATCTGCAACCGTCGCGCATGTGTTCACATCCTTTTGCGGTGACCGGGCGCGTCGTGAGGCCCTTGCCTCCGCTGCGCGCTGGAAGGCCGGGCAACCGTTAAGCCGCCTTGATGGCGTGCCGATTGCCTGGAAGGACCTGTTCGACGTGGCGGGCAGCGTCACCACCGCTGCCGCATCCATTCGCCGGCATATCTCGCCCGCGTTGCTCGACGCGCACTCCGTTGGCCTGCTGAGCCGGGCCGGCGTGGTCAGTGTCGGCAAGACCAACCTCAGCGAGTTTGCCTATTCCGGCCTTGGCCTCAACCCGCATTTCGGTACGCCGGTCAATCCGTATTCTCCCGATCAGCCGCGCATTCCCGGCGGGTCATCCTCGGGTTCGGCAGTTGCTGTTGCGGCCGGTATCGTGCCGATTGCCATGGGCACCGACACCGCCGGTTCTATCCGTATTCCTGCCGCCTTCAACGGTCTGGTCGGCTATCGCAGCAGTTGCAAGCGCTACAGCCGCGATGGCGTTTTTCCGCTGGCCCACACCCTCGACAGCCTGGGGCCGCTGGCCCACAGCGTGCGTGATGTGCTGGCCATCGACGATATTTTGCGGGCGCGCAGCCAACCCACCTCCCTGATACCCGCGCGTTGACCGGGCAACGGTTCCGGGTGGATGAGGCCATCCTTTTCGATGAGCGTACCGAGCCCGCCGTGCGTGACAACCTGCTGCGCTGCCTGACCCGACTCGAAGAAGCGGGCGCCATCATCGAACTGCGTCCTTGTGCGGCGTTTCAAGCGACGCTGGCGTTGATCGAACAGCAGGGCTGGCTTGGATCCGCCGAAGCGTTTGCGCTGCATCAACCACTGCTCGACAGCGCTGCCGCCGAGCAGCTCGATCCTCGCGTTCGCCGTCGCCTCGAAGCGGCCCGGCATTTTCCCGCCAGCCAGCTGATCAACCTCTACAGCGCTCGCGAGCGCCTGCAACAGCAACTCACTGAAGAGCTGGATGGCGCTTTTTTAATAACACCAAGCGTCGCCCATGTGGCTCCGCCTCTGGCGCCACTGGAGATCGATGACGAGCTGTTCACACGAACCAACCTGGCGACGCTGCGCCTGACCATGCCGGGCAGCCTGTTGGACCTGCCCGGCGTCTCGCTGCCCAGCGGCCACGATGCACTCGGCCTGCCGACGGGGCTGCTTGTCAGCGCGCCGGCTGGCGAAGATTCACGGCTCTTGCGCGCTGCGCTGGCCGTTGAAGCTGCATTGACATTCACCTGAGTCACCGCTCGAAAACCGATTTGATTAACCCGCAGGAGAACGATCATGGCTAAAGAAATTCTGTGTGCATTCGGGGTCGATGTTGACGCCGTTGCCGGCTGGTTGGGTTCGTATGGCGGCGAAGATTCGCCAGACGATATTTCCCGTGGTCTGTTTGCCGGGGAAATCGGCGCGCCGCGCCTGCTCAAGCTCTTCGAGCGTTACGGCCTGCGCACGACCTGGTTCGTCCCGGGTCACTCAATGGAGACGTTTCCCGAGCAAATGAAAGCGGTGGCAGACGCCGGGCATGAAATCGGCGTCCACGGATACAGCCACGAAAACCCGATTGCGATGACCCCCGAGCAGGAAGAAATCGTCCTCGACAAGTCGATTGAACTGATCACGCAAATGACCGGCAAGCGTCCGACCGGGTACGTCGCGCCGTGGTGGGAGTTCAGCAAGGTCACCAATGAGTTGCTATTGAAAAAGGGCATCAAGTACGACCACAGCCTGATGCACAACGACTTCCATCCCTACTACGTCCGGGTGGGCGACAGCTGGACCAAGATCGATTACAGCCAGCACCCCGACACCTGGATGAAACCTCTGGTCCGCGGCCAGGAAACCGATCTCGTGGAAATTCCGGCCAACTGGTACCTCGACGACCTGCCGCCGATGATGTTCATCAAGAAAGCGCCCAACAGCCACGGTTTCGTCAATCCACGTCACCTGGAAGAGATGTGGCGCGATCAGTTCGACTGGGTCTACCGCGAGCACGAACACGCCGTGTTCACCATGACCATTCACCCCGATGTATCGGGCCGCCCCCAGGTCCTGCTGATGCTGGAGCGGCTGATTGAGCATATCCAGAGTCACGCGGGCGTGAAGTTCGTCACCTTCGATGAAATCGCCGACGACTTTGTCCGCCGTAATCCCCGTAACCACTGATTGCTCCTTCATTCCGAGGCGTGACCCATGTCCCTCTACAACAAGCTTGATCTGACCGGCTGGAAACCCCAGCCACTGACCTCCGAGCAGGTGCGCTATGCCACCTGGATCGCGTTTTTCGCATGGGTCTTTGCGGTGTACGACTTCATCCTGTTTGGCACGCTGTTGCCGGAAATCGGTCGTCATTTCAATTGGGGGGAAGCTGAACAGGCAGAAATCGCAACCTGGGCTGCCGTAGGTACAGCCGTCATTGCGCTAGCCATCGGGCCATTGGTCGATCGCCTCGGACGACGCATGGGCATTATTTTCACCGTGACAGGCTCGGCCATCTGCTCGGCACTGACCGCGCTGGGCGGATCGTGGGGCAAGTCGCCGCTTATTCTGATTCGCTCGCTGAGCGGGCTGGGTTACGCCGAAGAAACGGTCAACGCGACGTATCTAAGCGAAATCTACGCGGCCTCCGAAGACCCCAAACTGGCCAAGCGCCGTGGTTTTATCTACAGCCTGGTGCAAGGCGGCTGGCCGGTGGGTGCGCTCATCGCAGCAGGCCTGACGGCGGTATTGCTGCCCGTCATTGGCTGGCAGGGCTGCTTCGTGTTCGCCGCGATCCCGGCGCTGGTCATTGCTTTCATGGCGCGCAAGCTCAAGGAAAGCCCGCAGTTCCAGATCCACCAACGCATCACTCAGCTGCGCAAAGCCGGTGAAGTGGCGCAGGCCCAATCGGTGGCCCAGACCTACGGCGTGGATTATGAAGAGCATCGCACGGCGGGTCTGGGCGCAGCGTTTCGCGGAACCTCGCGACGGGCGACGCTGGTGATCGGCGCCGCCATTCTGCTGAACTGGGCGGCCATCCAGGTGTTCAGCGTGTTGGGCACCTCGGTCATCGTCAGCGTGCACCACATCTCGTTTGAAAACTCGCTGATCATTCTCGTCCTGTCGAACCTGGTGGGTTACTGCGGTTATCTCAGCCACGGCTGGATGGGCGACAAGATCGGCCGTCGCAATGTCATCGGGCTGGGCTGGATGCTCGGTGGTCTGTCCTTTGCCGGCATGCTCTATGGCCCCAGCAACATGCCGACGGGGGTCGGGCTCTACAGCCTGGGCCTGTTCTTCCTGATCGGCCCCTATTCGGCGGCATTGTTCTTCATCAGCGAGAGCTTCCCCACCAGCATCCGTGCCACCGGCGGCGCGATCATCCACGCCATGGGCCCGATAGGCGCCGTGGTCGCAGGCTTTGGCGCGACGTCGGTACTCAGCGCCGGTGGCGACTGGCAGACCTCGGCGCTGTATTTCGGAGCCTTACCGTGCTTTCTCTCTGGCGCGCTGATGTTCGCCGCACGGCACGTGCGCCCGGAAACCGTGAAATAAGGAGGACGACATGACCCGTAAAGTAGCGTTTATCACCGGTGCCGCCAGCGGCATTGGTCAGGCATTGGCTGTGGCCTTCGCCAGACAGGGTGTGGCCGTGGTCGGCGGGTATTTCCCGGCCGATCCCCATGACCCGGACATCACCACCCGCTTGGTGCAAGAGGCAGGCGGCGAATGCCTGATGGGGCCGCTGGACGTCACCGACACATCGTCTGTGGATGCGTTGGCGCAGAGGGCGGTCAGTACCTTTGGCCGCATCGATTACGCCGTTGCCAACGCAGGACTGTTGCGTCGTGCGCCGTTGCTGGAGATGACCGACGAGCGCTGGAACGAGATGCTCGACGTCGACCTGACCGGCGTCATGCGCACCTTTCGCGCGGCCGCCCGGCACATGGGAGAGGGCGGTTCGATGGTGGCGATTTCATCGATTGCCGGCGGCGTCTACGGTTGGCAGGACCACGCGCACTACGCGGCGGCCAAGGCAGGTGTTCCGGGATTGTGCCGTTCTCTGGCGGTTGAGCTGGCGAGCAAGGGCATTCGCTGCAACGCGGTGATTCCCGGCTTGATAGAGACCCCGCAATCGCTGGACAGCAAAAACTCCCTTGGTCCTGAAGGCCTGGCCAAAGCGGCCAAAGCCATTCCGCTGGGGCGCGTCGGCCGCGCGGATGAAGTGGCTTCGTTGGTGCGGTTTTTGTGCAGCGACGAGTCCAGTTACCTGACCGGGCAGAGCATCGTGATCGATGGCGGCCTCACGGTGCGTTGGCCGGAGTGAGGGGTTTTCCTGTGCCGGCTTGCGAATAGATTCGAGGAGGTCTTTATGCAACTGAAGGACAAACGCGTGGTAATCACAGGCGCAGGCAGTGGGATCGGTGCGGCCATCGCTCGGGCTTATGCCGAGCAGGGCGCCCGGCTGGTGCTGGGGGACCGCAATCCGCTGACCCTGGCAGACACCGTCCGTATATGCCGCGAGCTGGGTGCCGACGTTCACGAAAGCGTCGCTGACGTCGGAACGGTGGAGGGCGCCCAAGCCAGCGTCGACACCTGTGTCGCGCATTTCGGTGGCATCGACATTCTGGTGAACAACGCCGGCATGCTCACGCAAGGGCGTTGCGTCGATCTCACCCTCGAGATGTGGAACGACATGCTGCGCGTCGACCTGACCAGCGTATTCGTCGCCAGCCAGCGCGCGTTGCCCCACATGCTGGCACAGCGCTGGGGGCGCATCATCAATGTCGCCTCTCAGTTGGGGATCAAGGGCGGTGCCGAGCTGACCCATTACGCAGCCGCCAAGGCAGGCGTCATTGGCTTTACCAAATCCCTGGCGCTGGAAGTGGCCAAGGATAATGTGCTGGTCAACGCGATCGCACCCGGCCCCATCGAAACACCGCTGGTGTCGGGTATCAGCAGCGCGTGGAAAACCGCCAAGGCGGCGGAGCTGCCACTGGGCCGTTTTGGCCTGGCCGAAGAGGTTGCGCCGGTCGCGGTATTGCTGGCCAGCGAGCCGGGGGGCAATTTATTCGTCGGGCAGACCCTGGGCCCCAATTCCGGCGACGTGATGCCATAACGCGAAGGAGCGAACCGCTATGTGTGGACTCTGCGGATTGCTGGGCGAGGATGTGCACTGGACCGATCCGTTGGGCGACGAGTTGCCGCGTCGTCGCGAGCGCTTGCGCCGCATCGCCGCGATCAACAAGGTGCTGGCACCGTTCCGGCTGAAGGTCGAAGACTTTCAAGGCGTGTCCTATCTGCTGCTCGGTGCCACCGGCAAGCAGGAGCTGGCCACAGGGCTTGAGCAACTCTGGCTGCGGGCTGAAGGGCTGATAGGTCGTCCACTGGACCCGCTGGACTCGCAACTGCTCGATCAACTGGAGCGTCAGGCATGAGCATCGCGCTTAACGTTATCACCGGCTTTCTGGGCAGCGGCAAAACCACGTTGCTCAAGCGCTTGCTCAGGGACGAGACCATGGGCGACACCGCGCTGCTGATCAACGAGTTCGGCGACGTCGGCATCGATCACTTGCTGGTGGAAGAGGTGGCGCCCGACACGGTGCTGCTGCCCAGCGGCTGCGTGTGCTGTTCCATTCGCGGCGAGTTGCGCGATGCCCTGGCCGGCCTGCTGGAACGTAGGGCACGGGGCGAAATCCCGGCGTTCCGTCGGGTGATCCTGGAGACTACCGGCCTTGCCGATCCGGCACCGATCCTCGCGACGCTGGCCAACGATCCGCACCTGCGCGGACGCTTTCATATTGGCCTGGTCGTCACGTTGGTCGACGCGACTCACTGGGCGCTGCAAGAGCGTTTGCATCCTGAGTGGATGGCGCAAGTCGCGGCCGCGGACCGGTTGCTCATCAGCAAGACCGACGTGGTCACCGATGAGCAGCAACGGGCGTTGCGCGCTCGATTGCAGGCGATCAATCCTGCGCCTGTTCTGGACACGGCCGAGGTTCATGGCGGCGATCAATTGCTGTTGGGCGAGGGACTGCGCAGCATCGAGCCTGCCAATGAGGTCTCGCGCTGGCAGTTGCACCGCGTGCAATCCACGTCGGCGCGCCATGGTGACGCCCAGGTGTGTTGCCTGACCTTCGAGCGGCCACTGGATTGGGTCGTGTTCGGGGTCTGGCTTTCCATGCTGTTAAGATGCCACGGCGAACGAATCCTCCGCGTCAAAGGACTGCTCAACGTGAACAACAGCCAGGCCCCCGTCGTCATCCATGGCGTGCAGCATTGCTTGCACGCGCCGGTGCATTTACCCGCCTGGCCCGACGAAGACCGCACATCACGGCTGGTGTTTATTCTTCGCGGGCTCGATGCAGATCGACTGCGCCGCTCGTTTGACGTATTCACCCAGCGCCTCTCGCCGGTGGCCAATGGAGCTGCGGCATGACCGTGACGCTTCGCGTGCTTGGCACTTCGGTCACACTGCTGGAGTCCCTCAGGGTACGTGCCGAACAGGAACTGGGCATCAAGCTGGTGTACCAGGTTCATGATATGCAGACCGCGCAGCGGATCGCCGTCATGCAACCCGACAGTTATGACCTTTATGATCAGTGGTTCCACAACATTGACTTCGTCTGGCCGGCCCGCGCCATTCAACCCATCGACACGCGTCGCATTGCCCTGTGGCACGAAATCAACGACCTGCCCAAGCGCGGCCGACTCTCGGTGAATGACAAGCTTGCCAGCGGAAGTGTGCCCAGCGACCGCCTGTTCGTGCAGCACGATGGCAGCCTCGGCAGCACCGTGAGCGAGCGCATCAGCATGTTGCCGCTGACCCATAACGCCGACAGTTTTGCCTATCGCCCGGAGCGTCTGCCCAAGGGGCTGACCGCCGAAAACGAAAGCTGGGGCTGGTTGCTCGATGCGGCGTGGGGCGGCCGCATTGCCTTGCAAAGCGATGCCGCGATCGGTGCGCTTGACGCCGCGCTGGCGGTGCAGGGCGCGGGCCTCGCGCAGTTCAAAGACATCGGCAATATGAGCATTGAGAACATCGACACGCTGGCCGACATCCTGGTACGCAAGCAGTCGGAAGGCATGTTTGGCGCGTTCTGGTCGGACGATGAGGAGGCCGCTGAACTGATGCTGCACCCGACCATCGACATCCAGAGTTTGTGGTCACCGACCCTGGTGCGACTGCACCGCGCCGGCGTCAAATACCGAGTGGCCGTGCCGCGCGAAGGTTACCGTGGCTGGTTCGGGGGTTTGTCGTTGTCCCGCCACGCAAAGGGTGCGGTGCTGGATGCTGCCTACGCCTATCTGAACTGGTGGTTGTCCGGCTGGCCGGGCGCGGTGATGGCGCGCCAGGGGTATTACATCGGTAACCCGGCACGCAGCCGTGATCACCTGAGTGCAGCGGAATGGGACTACTGGTACGCCGGCTTGCCTGCCCGCGAGCAACTGCTGGGCAGCGATGGTCTTGCGCTGATCGATGTCGGTGAAGTCCGCGATGGTGGCTCCTACGAACAGCGCATGGGTCATATCGCCGTGTGGAACGCGGTCATGGATGAACACAATTATCTGGTCCGGCGATGGACCGATATCCTGCGCGCGGGCAATAAGCGCTCGACCTCGACGGGGAAGGGATAGGCCTGCCGCGCGTCGTCTGAATACCGGGATCCTCCGTCCATTTTCCTGATCAGGTGGCCGTCGCCCTGAACGCCGATTGGCGCACGAAGACGCTGCCGTCGAAGATCAGTCGCGCAGTACGAACCAGACCGCAGCCGGCAAGGCTACCGTTATCCAGACGTAGCCGAACGCTGAATTCGCCGGTCGGGTGCTCGACTGAAAGATGCTGCTCGGCGGCGCCAGTGGTACGGGCCAGTCCCTCAACGACGGTCCCGGCGATCAGGCAGGCTGATGCCACGCTGACCGCACCAAAAACCCCGATGGACACGTGGCACTTGTGGGGTATGAAACTGCGGCTGCTGATCGCGCCACCTGCCATTGGCGCTGCGACCAGCACCATTTTCGGCACCGTTCGTTTTGCGACATCGCCCAGGTTCATCCGCGGACCAGCCTGCAGGCGAATGGACTCGATACGCTGCTTGAGATCGGTATTGGCGTCCAGGCTGCCGCAGCTTTCATAGCCTGTACAGCCCAGGTCGCTGGCGCGGATCAGTACCACCGGCATGCCATTGTCGACGCACGTGACGTCGATGCCATCGAAGCGGTCGATGGGCCTGCCGGTCGGCAGAAGCGCGCCGCAGCTGGACCCTGCGATGTCGTCGAACTCCACGATCACCGGCGCGGCGGAGCCGGGCACGCCGTCGATACTCACGTCGCCGTCGTAGCACACCTGTCCCTCGGGCGTGCTGATGAGCGCGGTTGCGGTCTGCCCGGTGTTCTCCATGTAAATCCTGACACAGGTTAGGTCGGTGCCGACGCTGACCAGTCCTCTCTCAATCGCAAAAGGGCCGACGCCCGCAAGAATATTCCCGCAGTTCTGGCCGTAGTCCACGCGCGCCTGATCCACCGCAACCTGAGCGAACAGATAGTCGACATCGACGCCTGGCCTGTCGGAGCGCCGAATGATTGCCACCTTGCTGGTCAATGAGTCAGCGCCGCCGAGGCCGTCGATCTGACGTGGATCGGGCGAGCCCATCGCCGCCAGCAGCACGTTGTCGCGCACCTGGACGTCAGCCGGGAGGTCGTCGGCGAGAAAATACGCCCCCTTGGACGTGCCGCCTCGGATGAGCAAACAAGGGATGCGGGCCTGGGCCATCCTTCAGTCCTCCAGTTGTTCAAGGGTGTCGTAGTACTTGAGGCCTTTTTCTGCCAGGCGCTCACGCATCGCGTAAATGTCCAGGCCCAGCTCACCGGCGGCCAGACGCAAGCGTTTCTGCTCTTCCAGACCGGCGCGTTGGCGGCTGCTTTCGACCACCTGGCTCAACTCGTCGCGCCGGACCACAACAACGCCGTCATCATCGGCCAGCACTACGTCTCCCGGATATACCAGTTGGCCCGCGCACACCACCGGGAGGTTCACCGAACCAAGGGTTTCCTTGATCGTGCCTTGCGCGTGGACGGCTCGTGACCAGACGTGGAAGCCCATCTCGCGCAACGTTTTGGTGTCACGAACACCGGCATCGATGATCAGGCCACGAACGCCCCGCGCCTGCAACGAGGTGGCGAGCAAATCGCCGAAGAACCCGTCGGTGCACGGTGAGCTGGGCGCGACGACCAGCACGTCGCCCGGTTGGCACTGCTCGACAGCGACATGAAACATCCAGTTGTCGCCCGGCGCGACCAGCACAGTCACCGCCGATCCGCTCATGGCGACCTCCTGCTGCACAGGACGAATACCGGAAGCCAGCAAGCCCTTGCGGCCCTGGGCTTCGTGTACGGTCGCGACGCCGTAACGCGTCAGCTCATCAATGAGCGCCGGCTCGGCACGCTGGATATTGCGCACGACGACGCCGGTTCTGCCAACGAGACGGCTCATCCCAGATGCTCCGTTACCCGAGGAAAGATGCTTTGGTAGCCTTCGCCGTAAATAATGTCCTTGCTGGCGGTGATACCGATGTTGCGTTTGGCCTGAACGCCGCGTTGCAGGGCAACACGGGTGTAGTACTCCCACAGGTGTTCTTGTCCGGCCATGCATTGGATTGCTGCGTACTTTTTGTCCCAGACCGAGGTGATGTCCAGCAGCACGTCGGGTTTCCACTCGCATTGTTCCGGTTGGTGAGGCTCGAAGCTGTAGACAGGCGGTGCGCCGATGATCTTTTCTCCCGGCCGGTAGCCTTCGGCCTGGGCGATGATGCGGGCTTCCTGCGCGAGGTGAATGGCCAGGGGATGATCGTAGTTATAAGGGTCCTTGAGCGAGTGACTCAGAACGAACGCCGGCTGAACCCTGCGATACACATCGGCCAGGCGAAACAACGTCTCCTCGTCGGCGCGCATCGGGTAATCGCCAATGTCAAAAAATTCGACGGTGGCGCCAAGAATGTCAGCGGCTGCCTGCGCTTCTTCACGGCGAGCTGCCTTGACCGTGCTTTCGGTCATCTCCGGGCCCTTGCGCCACAGCTTGGCCGACTCGCCGCGCTCGCCAAAAGACAGGCAGACAATGTGCACGGCGTAACCCTGCGCCGCGTGCAGGGCGATGGCGCCGCCTGCACGCCAGACGAAGTCCGCCGAGTGGGCGCTGACGATCAGGGCGGTTTTTTCAGTGACACTGTTCATGACGGGGCGGGCTCCCTTATTGATGTCACCGGATGCTGACAGGCTTGCCATTGACGGACTAATGCGTAAGGCTGGTGCAGCTATACGTTTTGTTTATTGGCTCTTGTTGCGGCGAGGCAACGATGTCTGACCCAGCGCTTCCACACCTGATGCAAATCCGTGCATTCATCCGCATTGCCGACGAGGGCAGCGTCTCTCGGGCCTCCGAGGTCCTGCTTCGCGCCCAGTCAGTGGTCACACGGGCCATTCGTGATCTGGAGCTCGGCCTCGGCGTTCCGCTGTTCGAACGCCATGCCAGCGGAATGCTGCTGACGCCTTACGGCAAAGCCGTCCTGCCCCGCGCCCGTCGAGTCATGACCGAACTCGAAGCCATCCCGGCAATCCTCGGCCATGCGCCACACGAGCCGCTTTACCTGCTTAACACCCGACGCCTGCAGATCTTCGTGAAACTGTGCGAAACCCAGCACATGCAGACCGTTGCGCGTTCGTTCGACCTCACGCAACCGGCCATCAGCGCTGCGCTGAAAATGCTCGAGGACGGTGCCGGTAAATCACTCTTTGAACGGACCGCCAGAGGTTTGCGGCCGACGCGGGCCAGCACCGATATTCTGTATCCGATACGCCGGGCCTTGAATGACCTGCGCCACATTGCGGCCGACATCGCAATGATCAAAGGGTCCGTGCAGGGGGTGGTGACGGTGGGGGCGCTGCCGCTGGGCCGTACGCGGATTCTGCCGGAAGCGATCGTGCGTCTGCTTGCCGACCATCCCGGGATACGCGTGGCAACCAACGAAAGTCCTTTCAATTTGCTGGCGCTTGAACTGCGGGCGGGGGATGTCGATTTCGTGCTGGGCGCCTTGCGGGCACAGGATTACGCCAGCGATTTGCATGGCGAAAAATTGCTCGGCGAAGAGATGGTGATTCTGGCGGGCCGTGGTCATCCGTGGCTGGAAAAAACAGTGACGCTGGATGACCTGAGCGCTGCCAGACTGGTCTTGCCCCGCGCGGATACGCCCGCCCGGTTGTTGCTGGAGGCTCACTTTGCAAGTTTGGGGCGGGCGTCCCCCGAGCCGGTCGTTGAGACCGGCGACATGGCTATCATCAGGGGCCTTTTGATGCGTTCAGACATGCTGGCAATCGTTTCCGAACACCAGCTTGAATACGAAATCGCCTCCGGCGAGTTGCAGCGTTTGTCGCTACAGTTGCAGGACACCCATCGATCCATCGGCTTGATCTATCGCACCAACGGCCTGCATTCGCCGGCCGCCGAGGCCCTGATCCAGAAAATCCGGCAGGTCGCGCAAGAGGTCGTCAGCGAAACTCAAGAACCCGGCGTGGGCGATTTTCCCGCGACCGAATAGGTGACTTGCTGATTGCGGGTTTTCTGGAACTCTTCCAGCGTCATGCCTTTCATGGCTGCGTAAATATGCAGGTTGGAAACGCCCACGACGGCACCGAGCTTTTCCAGCAGAAAGAAAATCACCCCGTGATGAATCAGGCCGCGCCAGTCCCGGTTTTCCACCAGCGCCTGCTCCTGGCTGGTGAGGTTGTGGTCTGCGAACAGCGGCTGGGGGTCTTCGAGAAACCGCTTGCGCCATGCCGGATCGATGAGGTTGTGCAGAAACCGATTGAGCCGATAGCCCTTGTGGCTGCGCTCCAGCGTAAACGGGTAGGTGCCCTCAAGCTTTTCCACGCCAGCCAGTTGATGACCCATGTGCTCGCGGTGTCGTTGCAGCACATCCACGGGAGCTGGTCGGGACTGGTTTTCCAGAAGCAGGGTGGCGATGCCGGTCATCGAGGGCAGGTAATAGTCCTGATGCAGAATATTCACGTTGGCTGACAGCGCGCCGCGCATGATCAACCAGGTAATCACTTCCGAGCCTTCCATGCCGCCCAGTGTGGCGTACTCGGCGAGGGTGATCTCGGTCAGGCGCTGAGGATCGTTGACGAACAGATCGACAAACTGCTCATCCCACTCAGGATTGTTGAAACCGCAACGCTCGCCATGGACTTGATGCGAAACACCGCCCGTGGCGACGATGGCGACATCAAGGTCCTCGGGATAGCTTTCAATCGCCCGCCGCAGCGCCTTGCCGAGGTTGTAACAGCGTTTGGCTGTCGGGATCGGGAACTGCAGAACGCCGACCTGCAGCGGCACCACCTCCACCGGCCAGCCGTCCTTGAACGGCATCAGTGCCGACATCGGCGAGAACAGGCCATGGTCGATAGGTTTGTCGCGGAAAAACGACATGTCGAATTCGTCCGCCATCAGGCTGTTGCCGATATGACGCGACAGCGCCGCGTGCCCGCCGATGGGCGGCAGGTCGCGTTTTCCGCCACCTTCATCAGCCACGTCATAGCGCTCATCAACGCCAAGGGCAAACGCCGAGTAGTGATCAAAAAAGAAGGACGTGACGTGGTCATTGAAGATGTAGAACAGCACATCCGGTTGCTTTTCCGCCAGCCAGCTCTTTATCGGCTCGAAGCTTTGGAAGATCGGCGCCCAGGCCGCTTCCTGCTGTTTGTCGTGATCGACCGCAAAGCCGATCGTCGGCGTGTGTGAGACGGCCAGTCCGCCGATTATTCGCGCCATGTCAGGCCTCCATTGGTGAATCTTGATAGGGCAGCCACGCGCCGGGCGCCCTGTTTATGTATTAGTGTCCCGCCTGGACCTTCAGCTGCCCCGAAGCGGGCTTGGGTCCGGCCATGATGGCGATGGCAGCAAGTACTGCCGGTACGCCAAGCCCGGCGAAGATGACGTTCATGGGCAGCCCAAGGCTTAACATGGCGCCACCGCTCATGGAGGCGAAAATGCCGCCAAAGCGTCCGATGCCCAGCATCCAGCTCACGCCAGTGGCGCGGAAGTCGGTAGGGTACTGGCCCGGCGCGAAGGCATTGAGGCCAGTTTGCGCGCCGTTGATACAGAAGCCAGCGGCAAACACCAGCACACCGGGCGCCGAGGTGCCGATGTCGACGAAGCCCAGGGCGAAAATACACACCGCACCCCCGACATACGCCAGCGCAATGACGGCTTTTGGATTGAGCCGGTCCATCGCCGCACCCACCAGCAGAATGCCGATCAGGCCACCGAACTGGAACATGGCGGTGACGATCGCCGCACGTTCAAGACTCAGGCCCGCGTCCTTGATCAGGGTTGGCATCCAGCCCGTGAGCAGGTAAATGACCACCAGCCCCATAAAATAAGTGCACCACAGGCTCAGCGTGCGCCAGCGATAGTGATGATCGAACAAGCGCCAGACCTTGCTTCTGGCCGTCGCGCCTGCGGCAGTGGTTGCGAACACGACATCGTCTGCAAAGCGTGCCCCCATCCGCCGCAGCACCGCCATGATGGCGGGGCGTGGAAAACCCCGACTGATCATCAGGTCTACGGATTCCGGGAGCCGAAAATACAGCACGGGCAGCAGAAACAGCGGCAACACACCGCCGAGCATCAGCACCGCGTGCCAGCCGTACGCTGGAACCATCCAGGCCGAAACGAAGCCTCCCGAGGCCGATCCCAGACCGAAACCCATGAACATCAGGGTGATCAGAATGCCTCGTAACCGCTGCGGAATGTACTCGGACAGGAGTGTCGTACTGTTGGGCATTGCCGCGCCAAGCCCAAGCCCGGTCAAAAACCTTAACGCCGCAAGCTCCATCGGCGAGCGCGCGAACGCGCACAACAGGCTGAAAAACCCGAAGGCAGCCACCGACCACAGCAGTACACGTCGGCGTCCGAGGCGATCGGAATAGGGGCCTGAGATCAGCGCACCCACCGCCAGCCCGACCATGGCGGCCGCCATGATCGCGCCAAAGGCTGTGCGCGACATGTCCCAGTCGTGGATAACCGCTGGCGCAATGAAGCCCATGATGGCAGCGTCGAGGCCGTCAAAGGTCACGATCAGAAAACACAGCAGGAGAATCATCCACTGAAAAGGAGAGACGGCGCGGGCGTCGATCCATTGCTTGATGTCAACAGGGGAGGTGGTCATAGGCTTGCCTTTTTATTATTCGAGGGTGTCGCGAGCGTCCCCTTTACAGGCACGTTCCAGCCCCTGAAGCTTAATTCAAAGGCTGGTTTGCTTCGTCTGTGAACTGTTTAATGAGGGATCGCTTTTATTTATCAGGCTGTTCGATACGGAGATCGGGGCGGTGCAGGACGTCGATCAGTCGCTGCCACTCGAACGGCTCTGCATACACCAGGCCTTGTCTGGCCATCGCGTCAACCAGGCCCCGTTGCGTTGCAACGATGGCTCGGCTCATGTTCGGTTCTACACCCACGTCAGCGGCGGTCCGGGCAACTTCTTCCATCTCCTCGGCACGCCTGCGGCCGTGTTCGGCGACGCGACTGATCAGGTAGTGGGGCTGCTGCGCGTTCCACCCCATCTGCGGAAAGCTTTTGTGCAGCGATGCCAGCACCAGATCCTCGGCGCCGTATTGGCGTGCAGTCGAAAGACACTCTGTGGTGAGTGCTTCGAGGCCTTTGATCATGATGCTGCGGCACATCTTGATTGCGGAGGCGACGCCGATCCGGTCTGCCACGACGTTGACATTGAAGCCCAGCGGTTCAAGCCAGCGAGCCAACGCAGCGGCGTGATCACCGCCCAGCAGGATGGGGGTCTTGAGGCGTTGCGGGGGCACCGGGGCCATCACCGCTGCGTCCACATAATGGGCGCCGCTGGCCTGCAGCGCGCTGCCCGCCGCCTGTTTGGTCGTGGGCGCCACCGAGTTGATGTCCATGAACACCTGACCGGGCTGGAGCCGGACTGCAAGTTCAGTCGCGACGGATAACGCCGAGCCTGCCGTCACCGCCGAGATCACCAGCTGAACGCCGAGCGCGGCCGCCGCTGCCGAGTCGCAGACCTCCACTTGCGTTGCGGTCGCCTTGATCAGAATCGCATCGCGCCGTGCAGGGTCATCCAGCAGACGATCATAGACACGCACGTGTATGCCTTGCGCCGCCAGATCCTGGCCGATAATGCCGCCTGCCTCGCCGAAGCCGATCAGTGCGACAGAGGTCAATGGGTTGCTTGCAGTCATTTGGACGTTTCCTCCAGGGCCCGGCTTGGTACCGGATTGTTTGATGGGTCCGGGTTCAGGTAGGCCTCGAATCGCGCCTGGTCGAACAGCCGTTCCCAGCGGCAGATCACGAACACGGCGACGCTGTTGCCGATCACATTGGTGGTTGAGGTTGCGATAGCCAGTACACGGTCGATACCGAACAACAACCCCAGCGAGCCCAGCGGCAGTACCCTTACTGATTCCAGAGTTGCGGCGAGTTTGATCACCGCGCCTCCGGCGGCTCCTGCGCCGCCCTTGGAGGTCAGGAGCATGACGGCCAGCAGGCTCAGCGTCTGTTCGAGGCTCAACGGGGTGTCTGTCGCCTGGGCGAGAAATCCCAGACCGCAGGCCATGTAGAGGCAAGCGCCATCAATGTTGAAGCTGTAGCCGGCGGGCAGTACGAAGCCTACAACCGCTTCATCGCAACCGGCCTGGGTCAGCTTGGTCACCAGTTTTGGAAACGCCGCCTCGCTGGACGCAGTGCCCATTGCAATGATGGCTTCCTCTTTGATGACTCTGAGGATCTTGAAGAGCGAAAAACCGGCCAATGCCGCCACGCTCCCCAACACCAGGAAGATGAAGATCAGCACGCTCGCGTAATAGGTCAGGATGTAGCGCAACAGATAGAGCAGTGTTTGCGAGCCGAAACCGCCTACCGCAGCAGCCATCGCACCAAACGCACCGATCGGAGAGAGCCGCATGATGTAGCTCAGCAGCTTGAAGGTGACGGTCTGTCCCTCGGTGAGCAGACGCAGGCCGACCCAGTCCGGTTTGGCACATTGCGCCAGCGCCAGACCGATCAGAACAGACACGAAAAGGACCGGTAGGATGTCGCCATCGACGAAGGCGGAAGCGAGCGTCCTGGGGATGATCGCGAGCAGAAAATGCTCGGTGCTGAAACCGCCCGTACTGGACATCGCTGCGTTGACGGCGGCTGCCTGTCCGGCGGATAGGGTATCGCCCATGTAAGCGTGCAGCCCGTCACCGGGCCGCACCAGTGACACTACGGTAAATCCGACGACCATGGCCAGGCTGCTGACGACTTCGAAGTAGACGAGGGTCTTGATGCCGATGCGGCCGAGACGACGGAAATCGCCAATGTGGGCGATGCCATGCACGACCGTGAAGAAAATGATCGGGCCAAGCAGCATTTTCAGCAGCGAGATGAACGCTGTGCCAAGCGGTTTCATCTTTACCGCAATGTCAGGCGCGATCAGGCCTAGCGCAATGGCCAGGGCCATTGCGATCAGGACCTGAACGTAGAGCTTTGTGAGTACTTTCATAGGGCTCTCGACGTTATTGTTTTTGTCGAGCCAGAGGGTGGCACTCCACGCCACCCCGGGATAATGCGTTCAGCTTGTACGGCTATACCTTTCACTTATGGGGCGCTCGGCCACCGCAAGGGTCGCCGGCAAAGTGACTTCATCTGCAGTGAGGTCCGCGCCGGTGGCGTTGGGCAGGCAAAGCGCCGCGAGAAAACCGATCAGATAGGAGCCGATGGCGAAGGAGCCCATCGCCACCGGCAAGCTCATGTGCACCGAGGCGAAACCTACCGCAGCGGGCATGATCGAGCCAAAGCCACGGCCGAAGCTGGTGCAGAATCCGGCGCCGTTGGCGCGCATGCGGGTCGGGTAGAGTTCCGAGAAGGTCAACGGCAGGCCTGACGCGAGCCCGCCCTGAAAGGCGCCCAGCAGCAAGCCCAGCGCAAGGATCAGGTTCAGGTGAACGTCGGCGAACATATAGATTGAGACGACGACAGCCTGACACAGCAGAAACAGCATGAAGGCCCGGCCACGGCCGATCCGGTCGCTGAGCAGGCCGTAGGCGAACGGACCGATCAGCGAACCGACGATGTTGACCGCCAGATAACCCGACGTCGATGCGATGGGCAGGTTGAGCACCGTGCGCATGTAGGTCGGGAGCCAGGTGATCATGATGTAAGCGCCGCCAAAAATTCCGCTCGCCAGGACGGTACTGATGATCGTCACCCGACGATGCCCAGGTGCAAAGATCGCGCTCACATCCAGCCGATTACCGTTTTTGCGGCCCTGATTGAACGCCGCGGATTCCGGCACGAGGCGGCGAATGAACCAGATCAGCAAAGCAGGCAAGAGGCCGATGGCAAAAAATGCTCGCCAGGCGACATCCTCCGGCAAAAAGTTGAACAGCACCGGCATGGTCGCGAGCGAAATGGCATAGCCGACCGCGTAGCCACTCTGTACAGACGCGGCCACTCGACCCCGCAGGGCCGGTTTGATGGCTTCGCTGATCAGCACTGCCCCGACGACCGCCTCACCGCCGTAGCCGATGCCTTGCAGGAAACGCACCGGCAGGAAGCTCCAGAAGCCGGTGCAAAAAGCACCCATGCACGTAAAAGCGGCGACCCACAACACCGTGCCCTGCATCACTTTGATGCGGCCATAACGGTCCGCGAGCATCCCGGCTCCCCAGCCTCCGACCGCGCTGCCTATCAGCGACACCGACCCGAGCAGCCCGGCGTCTGATTTGCTCAGGCTGAGTACGGTCATCAGGACCGGCATCATCAAGGCAAAGATGGTCGCGTCCATCGAGTCGAGCGTGAACCCCCCGAAGCAGGCCCAGTACGTGCGCTTTTCAGTAGAGGAGAGATCGGAGTACCAACCCAGCCGCATGGTGTGATCCTTGTTTTTATGGAATTCACCGCGAGGGTATAGGCATGCGACGGCCTGCCTCAGTCAAAAGGCTTATCGAGCCAGCGTTTCTTCTTATGGGCGCACGTGCGGGGCTTTGACAAGGAGCGCCGCCCCCCCCTGACGAGCGCAAACACCTCACAGCACCCATCTTTACGCACCTTTTCCGGCATTTTGGCATGCCACCCACGCTTGCCGTTGCGGGAGTCTCTGCAATTTGCCAGAATTGATAAACATTCTCATTAGTTAATCATTCCATGGCAGCCTGCTCCAGCGTTACCCGCGTCAGTCTGACGGCCAGGCAAAGTCTGCTTCACCAATTGTTCGGCGACCACCACGGCTGGTTGTTTGATCGGTTGCGGGCGCGACTGGGCTGTCCCAGTGATGCCGCCGACATGGCTTCGGAGACTTTTGCGCAGGTCGTGGCGCTGGAAGATCCCCACACGATCTGCGAGCCCCGCGCACTGTTGACGACCATTGCCAAACGCCTGATCTACGCCAGCTGGCGACGCCGCGACCTGGAGCGCGCCTATCTCGAAGCACTGGCCCTTGAGCCGGAGCAATACGCGCCGTCCGCCGAGCAGCAGGCGTTGGCGGTGGAGGCGCTGATCGAGATCGATCGAATGCTCGACGGCCTGTCCTCAAAAGCCCGCGCCGCCTTTCTTTACAGTCAGCTCGACGGCATGACCTACGCCGACATTGCTCGCGAGCTGGGCGTTTCCGCGCCCCGCGTTCACCAGTATGTGGTTAAGGGCCTGCGTGCCTGTTTCGAGGTCCGCCCGTGAATGCGCTGACCGAGGCTGTCCAGGAGGCGATTGAATGGATGGCGCTTCAGCGTTCGGGTCAGTTCGACGCGCAGCAACAGCAGGCCTTCCACCGTTGGCTGGCGACGGACCGGCAGCATCAGCAGGCCTGGCAGCAACTCGAACAGCGCGTGCAGACGACCTTTGCCAACGTCGAAGGGGTGTCCGGACGCATGCTCGCGGCGGACCCGCCGATGCGTCGACGTACCTTTTTACGGGGCGCGCTGGGTCTGGGCGGGTTGGCCGCAGGCACGTTCTGCCTGACCCGACCGGGTTGGCAGTTGGCGGGGCTGCGCGCTGACGCGAGCACCGGAACCGCACAGCGTGAGCGCATCACCCTGGCCGACGGGTCCTCCTTGCTGCTCAACGCGCAAAGCGCGGTGAATCTGGACTTCGAAGGTCGCAAGCGCCATGTGCAATTGCTCGACGGCGGTGCGATCGCCGACGTTCGGGCATGTGATCGCGATGCGTTGCGCCTCTCTTCGCGTCTGGGCAGCGCCAGCACGGCCGAGGGCCGCTGCATGATGACGTTGCTGTCAGACGAAGTGCAGGTGTGGGCGCTGCAACGGTCCGTGGCGTTGACTCACCTGGATGGTTCGCGAATAACCCTCGGCGAAGGGCAGGGCGCACGATTCACCCGCGGCGGCATCGAGCGCCTCGGCACCTCCGCGACCGGCGCCTCGGCCTGGTCCCGGGGCATGCTGGAAGCGCGTAACCAGAACCTGTCGACGGTCATCGAGGCTTTGCGCCCGTACCACCGCGGCGTGCTGACCCTGAGTCCCGATGCCGCGCGATTGAAGATCTCCGGGCTGTTCAGTCTCGACAACAGCCATCAGGCGCTGGCGGCCATGGCCGATGTGCTGCCGCTGCGCGTGGAGCACTTTCTCGGGCTGTGGACCCTCGTCACCCTTGGCTGAGCGGAGCCGGAAATTTATTTTGACCTGGCCCTTAATATTTCGCCGGTCTGGCGCACATGGAAGGCAGTGCTGTGCCATTTGCAGCGGTTCTGTCCCGACACCGGAGAGTCATTCACTCATGCGTTCTCAGCTTCTATGCCCGCTGGCCATTGCGACCAGCGTATTCCTTGCGCCCGTCGATTTCACCCTCGCTGCGGAAACGGGCAGTGTGGCGGCGCTGCAGCATTACGCACTGCCGGCGGGGCCGCTCGACGCGACGCTGCTTGCCATCGGTCAGCGCAGTGGCCGCCAGGTGGTGTTCGTGCCGGATGATGTCAGCGGGCGTCAGGCCCATGCGGTGTCGGGCCAGCTCACGGCAGAGCAGGCCATCAGCCAGGCCTTGCAGGGCAGCGGGTTGTCTTTGCTCATCAGCGGCAGCGGTGCGTTGACCGTTCAGCCTGAGGCGTCGGTGATGACGCTGGGGGTTTCGAACATTGATGCGGTGTCCGACCGGGAATCGGCGTACGGCCCGGTTTATGGTTACGTCGCCAAGCGGGCGGCGAGCGCGACCAAGACCGACACGCCACTGATCGAAACTCCGCAGTCGGTGTCCGTGGTCACTCGAGCCGAAATGGACGACCGCAAAAGCGACACCCTGGCCGACGCTCTGGGTTATACGCCCGGGTTCGTCAGCCAGCCCAACGGCTTCAGCCGGGTCGCGGACGATTACACGCTGCGCGGTTTCAACGTCGGATCCGGCACCGGCGGCATGCTGCTTGACGGCATGAAGCTGCAATCGAGCGTCTACGACGGCGGCATCGAGCCGTTCGGTCTGGAACGCGTCGAAGTGCTCAAGGGTGCTTCTTCGGTGTTGTATGGGCAGCTGTCGCCGGGCGGGTTGATCAACGCGGTCAGCAAGCGTCCCACCGATACGCCGTTGCACCGTGTGAACGTCGAATACGGCAGCCATGATCGCAAGCAGTACAGCTTCGACCTCAGTGGGCCGCTGGACGATCAGGGCGAATTCTCCTACCGGCTGGACGGGTTGTGGCGGGATGCAGACACCCAGGTCGACCACATCCGTGACGACAAGCGCTTCATCGCACCGTCGTTCACCTGGAAGCCCAATGAAGACACATCGCTGACGGTGCTGGCCAGTCACACCGAAGCGCTGACCGGCCTGACGCCGCCACTGACCTACGCCATGACCACCTACAGCCCGACACCGGGCCGCAAAATCGGGCGCACGGATTTCGTCGGAGAGCCCGGCTACGATCATTTCAACAGCCGCATCGACACCTTCGGCTATGTGTTCGAGCACAACCTGAGCGATACCCTCAAAGTCCGGCATTCGTTGCGCTACTACCAGTCCAGCGTGTCCTGGAACTACCTGCTGCCGTTTGCCATTTCCGGCCACTCGCTGAGCCGCCGCTACAGCGAGCGGGAAGAGCGCTCCACTGGCTGGACGAGCGACAACAACGTGGAATGGAAGATCGAATCGGGCCGCTGGAGCCACACGCTTCTGGCGGGTGCCGACTATTACCACAAGACCTATGACACCCATCGCAACATCAGCGCCACGGTGGCGCAGCTGGCGCCGAGCCTGAACCTGTCGACGTATGCCTACACCGGTGTCGGGACCAACACGGCGCCGGAGTCCGGCTGGGATATTCACAGCCGTCAGGCGGGCGTTTATCTGCAGGACCAGATCAAGTTCGACGACCACTGGGTGTTGCTGCTGGGGGGCCGTCAGGATTGGGCCGAGAGTCGCAATTACAGCTTCGTGAATGGCACGCGCACGCCCCGCAGCGACCAAAAACCGACCGGGCGCATCGCGCTGCTGTATCTGTTTGATAACGGCATTGCGCCCTATGTCAGCTATAGCCAGTCATTCCAGCCGGCCGATGTCGCCAATCCCGGCGTGGCGGGCACGTTCGACCCGATTGAGGGCGAGCAGTACGAAGTGGGTATTCGCTATCAGCCACCGGGCAGCAATACGATGCTCAGTGCCGCGGTGTACCAGCTGACACAGACCAACGCCATTACTTACGACGCGCTGACCGCGCAGTACGAGCAATATGGGAAAAGCCGTTCCAAGGGAGTGGAACTCGAGGCCAAGACCGACCTGACCGAAAACCTCAGCGTGACCGGTGGCTACTCCTACACCGATGCCCATGTGCTGGAAGACAATGTCGCGAGCAACGCAGGAAAGCGCATCGAAGGCGTGCCCTACCACAACGCCTCGTTCTGGACTGACTATCGCCTGGCGCAGTTCGGCCTGCCGCAGGTCAAGGTCGGCCTGGGCGCGCTCTACACCGGCACTACACGCACAACACCCACGGTCACCGATCGCAAGATCCCTGCCTACACGCGATTCGATGCGCGGGTGAGCTACGACATCGACGAGCATTGGCAGGTGGCAGCCAAGGCACAGAACCTGAGCAATGAGTCGTATCTGTCGTGCACGACTTCATGCCGTTACGGCGACGAGCGCAGCGTGATCGGCTCGGTGAGCTACCAATGGTAAAACCTGAAAAGCCGGCGCTGTCCGTCCGCTATCGGCTGGGCGTGACGTCGCGCCTGCTGGCGGCCGTGGTGGGCGGCTACGTCTGCACCGCGCTGGCGACGGCATGCCTGGCGCTGGGTGTGTTCCGCGGCATGTCAGTGCCCAGAGCGGAGGCCGCGCTGGGTGCGACGATGCCGGCGTTCCTGATCTTCTGCGCGGCGGTCATCTGGGTGTTCGCGGCACGCTCCGCCTGGCGCGCCTGGTACGGGCTCATGATGCCCTGTCTGCTCCTCGGCGTTGCCTACCTGTGGTTGTCGGAGGCGTGGCGCCCATGGGCCGCGCTTGTCGGAGTGACGCCATGAAAAACGGCTTGCGGCAAAGCATGGCGTGGCTGCACACCTGGTCCGGACTGGTCGTGGGATGGTTGTTGCTGGCGATTTTCCTGACCGGCACCGCCAGCTATTACCGAGGCGAAATAACCGCCTGGATGCACCCGGAAATCGAGGCCGCGTCACCGGCCAGCGAGCCTGATTCCCTTAGGCAGGCGATGGCCTGGTTGCAAGACCGCGCACCGGAGGCCGGCGCCTGGCTGATCGATTTGCCCACCGAACGTCTGCCGGTGACGCAGGTCATGTGGCAAGGGGCAGGGGAGCGGCGCTTCAACAGTGAGTGGCTGAACCCTGCATCGGCAGAGCCGCTGCCGCCGCGCAAGACCTTTGGCGGTGATTTCTTCTACGGCTTTCACTTCCAGCTCAGCCTGCCGCCGCTGATCGGCCGCTGGATCGTGGGCATCGCCAGCATGGCGATGTTCATCGCCATCGTCACCGGCGTGATCATCCACCGCAGAATCTTCAAGGACTTCTTCACCTTCCGTCCCGGCAAGGGCCAACGCTCCTGGCTGGACGCGCACAACACCCTCAGCGTGCTGGCTTTGCCTTTCCATGCGCTGATCACTTACACGGGGCTGGTGACGTTGATGTTCATGTACGTCCCCTGGGGGATCAATATGGTCTACGGCAATGATCGCGGGGCATTTTTCCGGGACGTCCGCGACTTCACCCCGCCCGCAACGCCGACCGCCGAAAAGGCTGCGTTGGTCCCTTATTCAACCCTGATCGATCAAGCGCGACAGCAATGGGGGAAAGGGCACATTGCGCGCGTGGCAATCAACTCGCCCGGTGCCGTCAACGCACGGATTGAATTGATCAGGGACACACAGGACCAGGTTTCCTCACAACCCCAGCGGCTGGTGCAGGACGGTGCGGGCGCAACGTGGACCGAAGTCGTGACCTCGACGGGGCCGGCCAAAGCGTTCTATGGCGTCATGTACGGCCTGCACCTGGCGCATTTCGCCGACCCTTTGCTGCGCGCTTTGCTGTTTGTCAGCGGTCTGGGCGGCAGCGCGATGATCGCGACCGGCCTGCAGCTCTGGGTCGTCAAGCGCAGACGCGAGGCGGCCGGTGGACTTTATCGCCGCATAGAAGGGTTGAACGTGGCCGCCATTCTGGGGCTGCCCATGGCCATGGCGGGGTTTCTCTGGGCCAACCGCCTGGTACCCGGCGACGTGCCGGGTCGGGACGTGCGGGAAATCCAAGTGTTCTTCGCACTCTGGCTGTTCACGTTCGTCCACGCCCAGTTGCGCTCGCCGCGCAATGCCTGGCGGGAACAGGCGTTGCTCTGCTGCGCAGCGTTCGGTGGGCTGCCGGTGCTTGACTGGATGACCGGCCCACAGCCGGCCAATGCGGTGAATCTGGTGTGCGGCCTGTTCGCCGCGAGTTTTGCCTGCGTTGCCTGGCGCCTGTATCGACCTGCCGCGAAGCGCGACGCCAAGGCGGTCCGGGTTGCCGCCCCCAACCGTCAACAGGCGTCCGGTCGATGAGTCTTCTGACCTGGAGCGCGTTGCTGTACGCCAGCCTGACTGCGGTGTGCCTGTCGATGAGCCGTCATCAACGCGACGCTTTCGAGGGACGGCAGCCCTGGCCCGGTCCGGGCGCTCTACGGGCGCTCGGCTTCACGGGTATCGGCATCTCGCTGATCTGTTGCCTGATGAGCGCGCCGGGCGGCAAGTCGTGGGTCATGTGGTTTTGCGCGTTCACTGCATGGGGTTACGCAATAAACCTGGCGTTGGCGTACGCGCCGCGCTTCATGCCTCTGGCAGGCAAGGTCGCGCTCGGCGTGGCGTTGGTGTCGGCAGCGGTGCAGGTCCTCGGCTGAAGACCTGGCTCGTAGCGCCCTGAGCCGGG
>NZ_DASVUM010000113.1:0-10596 GCF_036387035.1 Pseudomonas sp.
GGACGATGGATTCGGCACCGCACTGGCGCCGGCCAAGGTCTTGCGCAAGCATAAATGGGGGATACGCATGAATGTCGACGAAGACACTGTTCGTCAGTTGGCCCAATTGATCTGGGAAACCGAAGGCAAGCCTGAAGGGCAGGAGTCCCGGCACTGGGAAATGGCCACACGCCTGGCAGAGTCCGCCGCCATGGCGCCGGTCCGCACTTCAAGCAAACACAAAGTCGATACGTTGTTCCCGTCACCCGATGAGTCAGGCAACGACGTGTGAAGGGACCCGAGCTCGCCCAGGCGTCGTGTCGGGGCGAAGCTCGGTGAAGCATCTCACCACGCCGCTATCAGACCGCTCCGTCCCTTTACACGCTGGCGGGTTGGTCGATGCGGCGATCCGCCCGCCGCGCATCCACTAGTGCCCAATACCACATCCCCAGCCCGCCAAGGGTCAACGCCGCCGCGGCGTAACCGGTGGCCGGCAAGCCGTAGCCCGCCGCAATCACAACACCGCCCACCATCGGGCCGATGGCGTTGGCCAGATTGAACGCGCTTTGCACCAGCGCACCCGCCAGAGACTGGGCGTTGGGCGCCACGTCCATCAGACGGGTCTGCAGGATCGCCGCCAGGCCTACGCCGCAGCCGATGAAAAACACCAGGGGAATGAGCAGCCAGAGGTTGTCCGTGGCCGAGGGGTAGAGCGCAAGCACCAGCGCCGTGAAGCCCAGCGATACACCTGCCGCGAGCATTGTTGCCCGGTCGGCGGCCCAGCCGCAGATCAGGTTGCCCACCGTCGTGCCCAGGCCGAACACGGCCATCACCACTGGAATCATGAAATCGGAGGCGTGGGTGACATCAATCAGCGTGGCCGCCAGGTAGGTGTACACGCAGAAGATCCCGCCGAAACCGATGCCGGCGATGCCCAGGGTAAGCCAGACCTGTCGCGAGCGCAGGGCGTTGAGTTCGCGCAGCGGGCTGGCGTTGGCGTCAGCAGGGGAGGCGGGTGCCAGGCAGCGGATCAGCACGGCCGTGACAGCGGCAAGACCGGCCACGATGGCCATGCCCCAGCGCCAGCCGAGGGTCTGTCCGATCCAGGTCGCAAACGGCACGCCGATGATGGTGGCGATGGTCAGCCCCATGAAGACGCGGGAGACCGCTTGCGCACGGCGGTTCTTCGGCACCAGCGACGCGGCCAGCAACATCGCGACGCCAAAGTACGCGCCATGGGGGAATCCGCTCAGAAAACGGAAGAACACCAGCCACGGCAACGACGGCGCCACGGCGCTCAATGCATTGGCAATCCCGATGAAGGCGGCAAGGGCCACGAGCAGCGCGCGACGTGGCAGACGCACGCCCAGGACCATGATCACCGGCGAGCCCACCACCACGCCCAGGGCGTAAGCGCTGATGGCGTGCCCGGCCAGCGGCTGGGTGACACCGAAGTCACCGGCGATGAAGGGCAGCAACGTCATTGAAGCAAATTCGGTGGTGCCGATGGCGAACGCGCCCATGGCGAGGGCAAACAGCAGCCAGCCCATATTGAAATCATGCGGGGTGTGGGAGGTATTCATGGCAGATCAGGACGGGTTCCGGTAAGAAGCATGCTGTGATACCTGAAACCGGTTTCGGTTCAACGGCAATCCAGGTTGCGACGGCCGCACGGTCGGCGCGCGGCCGCTCCGCAGGTCGGTCAGTTGACGGGTTTGGCGGCGGGCAGTGCGGCGCCCTTGGGCCATAGCATCCAGATCTGCCCTTGTTGTTTCATGTTGCCCGCCAGTTCGCCGGCTGCATCGCCGGTGCCCCAGAACATGTCGGCACGGACCTCCCCGGCGATGGCGCCGCCCGTGTCCTGCGCGGCAACGGGGCGCACCAGCGGTGTGCCGTCGGGGCGGGTCGAGGACAGCCACAACAGGCTGCCCAGCGGAATGACCTTGCGGTCGATCGCCACGCTGTAGCCGGCCGTCAGCGGCACATTCAGTGAACCGCGCGGCCCTTCAGTGCTGTCCGGGCGCAGGGTAAAGAACACGTAGCTGGGGTTGCTGCCCAAGAGTTCGTTCACACGTTCGGGATGCGCAATCGCCCAATCGCGGATACGGCCCATCGACACCTCGTCTTTGGTCAACTGGCCTTGCTCGACCAGCCAGCGGCCGATCGGCTTGTAGGGGTAACCGTTCTGATCGGCATAGGCGATGCGCAACTGGCGGCCGTTCTCCAGCTGAACCCGACCCGAACCCTGAATCTGCAGGAACTGCAGGTCGATGGGGTTTTCCAGCCAGGCCAGCACGGGAGCATTGGCGCCTTTGTTGCCAATGGTGGCGGCGTCGTCATAGGGACGCAGCACGCGGCCGTCAAGCCGCCCGCGCAGGCGCTTGCCCTTGAGTTCCGGGTAGATGCTGTCGAGGTTGACGATGATCAGGTCGTCGGGAACGCCGTACACCGCCACCGGGTGCTGATCGTTGCGCTCCTCGCTGCCTTTGTAGATCGGTTCGTAATAGCCGGTGATCAGGCCGTTGGCGCCGTGCTCGGAGGAGCGCAGGCTGTAGACCTGCAACTGATTCTTGAGGAAGTCGCGCACCGCGCCGGGGGTTTGCGGCACCTGCGCGGCCAGGGCACACGTGCCGCCCCAGACCGGGTCCTTGGCCAGACGTTTGCACGCCGAGAACCAGCTGTTGTACCCCGCCATCAGGTCGGTGTCGTTCACCGCCGGCAAACTGTCCCACTCCACGCTGACATAAGTCGTCGCTTCGGAAGGCTTGGTCTTTGGCGCGCCGCCGTCGCAGGCAGCGAGCAGGGCGATCAGGGGAGCGAGGCAGAATACGAAACGGCGCCAGTGCAGGCTTGTGGTCATCACGCGGGGTGTTTCCTGAAAATCATGCGAAGGCGGCTAGCTTGGTGAAAGCCGAAGGCTGCGTCAAATGGATGAGGGAATCATTTGCATGAAAGCCGACGCGCCGGCCAGCCCGTGGCAAAGGCGCAGCGGATTTGCCGCCAGAATTGCACTTTTTCTCCGTTAGCCGCTCTGACCTTGGCCGGGACGCGGCGATTTACGCGGCGTCCAGATTGTTGAAGCGCTCGATGGATGTTTGCCGTGTTCACCGTTTTACCCCGTAACCAACGCCTGCTCGCGCAAGTGGCCGTGTGCCTGCTCTGGCTCTGCGCCGCGGGCTGTACCCGTCAGGACGGGCAGGACGTGGCCACGCAGTGGAGCGAGACGCGCCCTCAGGAGTTCTTTCAAACCAGCGTGGACCGCATGGCAACACTGGCCATGCGCGACAACCTCGACAGCCTGTTTCTGCTGATGAACAAGCTCTACCTGCGCAATCCCGGCGAGTGGCGAAAGTCCGGCTTCGTTGACCCAGCAGCCGCAGAGCGCAACGTGCGCGAGGCCATCGAGCAGCGAAAGCCCTTGCCGCAGCTGGGCGCTCGACGTGACCTTGCGGCGCTGAGCTACGCCCTCAGCCCGGACTTTCTCGGCGATCGCGTCGGCGCTTTCATCTATGCCATCGGCAGCATGCTGGTGACCGCCCACGGCGGGCGCGTCGAATTCTTCATGACCGACCAGATCAACCCCACTTTCGTCAGCAACGCGGCGCGCAATATCGAGAAGGCCACCTGGCTGCTGAGCCAGCGACAGAACGCCAATGGCGAGCTGCTGCTGTTCTCCAACGAGATTTCGGAGGAGGGCAGCAATCTCAGTTTTGCCACCGAGTTCGGCAAGATCGTGGCGCGCCTCGACCTGCTGACCCAGATGCTGGACGAGCGCTATAGACGCATCGGCCTGAATTACGCCCAGAGCCTGTTGTTCCTGAACTTCCTCCCTGTGCAATAGGTTTTACTCCGGCGCTGAAAACCTTTTTCTGCGGCCCCTCATCCTTGTCGGCATTCGGTCGATAGCTAATTTGGCGTTGTGCAAAACAACTACAACATTAATGGCATGGGGTCGACGATGTTTAAAACAGTGCAGGCGCGCTACACGGTCATATTTGTGGCCTTGATCCTGGTGATCGCGGTCATCACCGAACAGGGGATCGTGCATCTGGTCACGCCCAAGGTTCGGGAAACCCAGGAAAAGGTGGTGCTGGGTCAGGTTGACCAGATCGGCACGCGCATCCTGTCGGACCTGGCCCGCGTGGAAGCGCAGTCCCGAGCCATCACCCAGGCAGTGCCGCTGCTGGAAAGCGATGCCATCGACACCGTGCTCCCAGGGCTGGTCGATCAATACGGCGATCAGAAAGTCTTCGGCGGCGGCGTCTGGCCGATGCCGGACAAGCGCACCCCGGGCCGCAACAAACACAGCTCGTTTTTCCACCGTGATGGCAGTGGCCAGTTGGTGGTGAGCACGTACTGGAACTCCGACCCTGCGCCCAACTATTGGGAACAGCCGTGGCACCGTGCCGGACAGAACGCACCCAAAGGCAAATGCGCCTGGGCGGCGGCCTATCAGGACGAAGCCAGCCCGCAGCCGCGCACCAACTGTGCGATGGGCATCTACAAGGATGGCGCGCTGTACGGCGTTTCGACCATCGACGTCACCCTGGGCTTTTTCAATGGCCTGATCCAGGAAAAGGAAAAGGACATTCAAGGTCAGGTCATGATCGTCGAGCGTGACGGCAAAATTCTGACCAACCAGAGCCGCATTCCCGGCGAAATCATCCTCAAGAATGTGTCCGGTTTCAGTGGCCAGTCGATGTTCGCCAAAGCCATTCAGGACGGTCTGAGCAAAGTCTCTGGCGACGCCGTGTATTCCCAGGAATACATCGACCCGCAACTGGGTGACCTGACCTTCTTCCTGCGCCCGGTCGTGGGCACGCCCTGGATGATTGCCACGTCGCTGCCGACCGCCATGCTCACCGCCAGCAGCACCGAGGTCTTGAAGACCCTGGGCTGGCTGCAGATCCCGCTGGTCATTCTGTTGCTGGTGGTGCTCGGTTTCGCCTTCCACCGCCTGCTGGCCCGCCTGACCGTTCTGCGCACCAACATCGACGCGCTGTCCTCGGGTGAAGCCGACCTGACCCGGCGTATTCCGATCAAGGGCGAAGACGAACTGGACGCTGTAGGGCACTCGGTCAACAAGTTCATCGCCTTCCAGCAAGCCATGATTGTCGAAGTCCGCAACGGCACCGAGCAGATTTCAGCCGGGCTGGTGCAGTTGCAGGATCAATCGCGCAACATCAACCAGATCCTCAACCGTCACGCGTCGGAGACCGATCAGGCCGTCACCGCCATCAACGAGATGAGCGCCACCGCCGACAGCGTTGCCGAGAGCGCCACGCAGACGGCGAGCTTTACCCAATCGGCGAACGATGCCGCGCAGCTGTCCCGTGACGTGGTCGACGAAGCATCGGTCAGCGTCCGGGCACTGGTGGCCGAAGTTGAAGACGCGACTAAATACGTGCAGGAAATGCAGGTCGATGCCAAGCGCATTACCGATGTGCTCGGGGTCATCGGCGGCATCGCCCAGCAAACCAACCTGCTCGCACTCAACGCGGCCATCGAAGCCGCGCGGGCGGGTGAGCAGGGCCGTGGCTTTGCCGTCGTGGCCGATGAAGTGCGGGCGCTGGCCGGTCGGACCCAGCAGAGCACGTCGGAGATCAACGAGATGCTCGCGCGCCTGGAGCAGGGCGTAAGCACTGCCGTGGGCGCCATGGAAAAAACCAAGGTCAGCTGCCAGTCGACCGCCGACCGGACGTCGCGGGTCAACGAAGGCCTGGATGGCATGGCCGGTTCGGTGCTGCGCATTCATGACTTGAGCGCACACATTGCAACGGCGGCAGAAGAGCAGAGCGCGGTGACCGAGGAGATCAACCAGAACATGATCGCCATTCGGCACATGGTCGGTGAGCTGGTGGGCTGTGGTCAGCAGACCGACACCAGTGTGGCGACGCTGATGGCCTCCAATGAACGCCTGGTGGCGATGATCGATCGCTTCAAGGTTCGCTAAACAACCCTTTTTCCAGCCACGCAAATAAAAGCCGGAGCCCATCAAGCTCCGGCTTTTTGCATTGGCTGGCTCAGTAGCTTTCGCCGCGAATGTATTCCTGCATTTTTTCGATCAGCCTGGCCTGTTCCGCGATGGCCGCCTTGACCAGATCGCCGATGGACAGCAAGCCCACCAACTGCCCTTCGTCGACCACCGGCAAATGCCGCAGTCGCCGGTCGGTCATGATGTTCATGCACTGATCGACCGTGTGCTGCGAGTCCACGGTCTTGACCTCGTGGGTCATGATGTCGCTGACCGGGGTGCCCGCCGAAGCGCGGCCCTTGAGCTCCATCTTGCGGGCGTAATCGCGCTCGCTGACGATGCCGACCACCTTGCCGTCGCGCACCACCGGCACGGCACCGATGTTTTTCTCGGCCATCAGCTTTATCGCGTCGATGACCATGTGTTCAGGCCCGACGGTGTGAACCTCAGCGTGGTGCGTGTCTTTCAGTTTGAGTAGTTCGGCTACGGTCGTCATGCTGGCCTCTCCGGCGCGTTTCTTGTGAGCACGGCCGGTCTGGCCGTGCATAGAGAATCGTCGAGAGATGCCATTCCGGCAAGTTTGAAAGCGCCATGCAGCGCTGTAAAAGCGTCAGGGCCAGAACGCCTGAGCTCTTTCTTGTTTCTGCAGGCGGGGCCAGCGCACTGTCAGCCGATGCGCCGCGTCAGGCCTGAGGGGCCGTGTGCCTTCGCCAATGGCGCAGCGCGCTGCTGGAGCCGGCCGGACACGTCTCGGGTCTGCAGGACGAACCCTTGCACCCAATCGACGAAGGTCCTTTCGTCCAGCGCCCTGAGGGGGAGCTGCGTGCACAGACGCACCGAGTGTTCCTCATCCAGCGCCAGCCAGCAGCCACTCATGGCGCCGCTGTCGAAATTGAGCCTCATCAGCCGTTCGTACAGACCCGGGTCGGGGCGCAACGCCAGTTTGCAATGCAGAATCGCGACGTCGCCCGCCGTGGGAATCTCGATAATCACCACTTCGCGGCCCTCGTCGAACAGCGCGCACACGCCGTTTTCGAGTTGCAATGCAGTGCCCAGCTGTTTGCCCAGTGCCTGAAGGCAGGCGTCTGCCTGTGTCGTCATGTTCATCATTGCGGTGTCCTGTCCGGGTGGTATCAATCGAGCGTCGAGGCCTGATGCGCTTCGGTTCTTAGCGCGGCCTGAATGCCCCATGGGTGGCCTGGCCCAAGTCTTGGGCGGCCTGGGAATCACCACGGTCGGCGATCTCACCGTCGGCGGTGGCCTTTTTCGGGTTCGTCTGGTCCGGGCCGTAGTCGAAGGTGACTTCCCCCATGAGGCGTTCGATGCTCAAAGCGCTGCCGCTCTTGTAGCTGACGAACGGGAACGGGGTGCCGAACGCGTCTTCCTTCGCTGCGGTCTTGAAGACCGCGATGCTCTTGATGCGCAGGTTATTCTTGTCGCTGAGCAGGTCCTTGAGCATCTCGTCCGTCAGACGGCCGCTGAGTGCGCCGTCTTCGATGCGCTCCTTGATGTCGTCCCGGACCTCCAGCTTGATTTCCGCGCGCGTGGTCCCCTTGCTGTCCTTCAAGGCATCCAGCAGCCCCTTGAGCTGAGGGTCGGCGTTCATCATGTCGTGGATGCGCTCGGCGTTGCCTGCGTTGCAATCGCGGCCAAGCATCTGTTTGACACGGTCGATCTGCCGTTTGGATGGCGCGGCCTGATCCAGGCGGTTGACGTTGTTGTGCTTGACCACCATGTCCATCAACGACATCAGGCTGGAGCCCTGGCTGGCAGCGGTGTTCTGACGGTCGAGCTGGCGCAGGGTCTGGCGCGCGGCATACTGGGCGTCGTTCTGGTCAGGCTGATCCGTCTGGTACTTGCGCTTTAGGTCCTGCAACACCTGTTCGGGGTTCTTGCCGTCGGGCGACGGATTTTTGCTCATGCCGGGGAAGGCTTTCTCCAGGCTTTCGCTCAGGGCTTTGACGTCGGCGTGCTGCAACGGCAGGGCGTTCTTGAAGCGTACGTCGTAGGACTTGCCGGTCTTGTTGTCGAAGGCCAGCGTCGCGCTGACCCCAAGAGGCGCACCGCCGGCAACAAACATATTGCTGGGGCGCGAGGTGAAAACGGTGCTGAACATCCGTGCATAGCCGGTCACCGAGCCTTTTTCGAGGAATCGGGCGCGGTTGCTGCTGTAGATGTCCGTATGCAGGCTGTCGCTGCCGTGCCCCTCGGTGCGTTCCCGCTCGGCGCTCAGCAGTGACACGCTCCCCAGCAGACCGGCACCGAAGCGCATGAAGCCGGCCACGGGTTCTGCGTCAGTGCGGCCCTTGTTGGTACGTGATTCCAGGTTCACGCCCGCATCGAGATCGAACGCGTGCTTGCCGGTCGTGCGCACTTCCTTTTCAACGCCGCGATCCATCAGCGCCATGGGCTTGAGGCCACCCTGCGTCGGGCGTTTGCTGCTCGCCAGGGGTGTCTGCATCAGATCGGCCATGAACGCATCGAGCTCGTCGTCGCGGATGAAAAAGCTCAGCGCCGTGCTGTTGGCGTATTTGTACTTGGCATCCAGGCTGCCGCCGAACCAGCCGCCATTGGTTTGAAGGTTCGCGTGGCTGTCACCCGGCGTCGAGCTGGTGTCGCTTTTCCCGCCGCCAAAACCGAAGCTGCCTGTGCCGCTGATTGCACCTTCGCGGCTCATCGAGACCTTCAGCCCCCGGTCGAAGCGGGTGAAGGTCAGGCCGTAGGTCCGCTCCGGGTCGATGTTGCCGCGAAAGCCGAGGAACGCGGGCTCCGCCGGCCCCGCGACGCCACCGGTGATGCCACCCCCGTAATTGCGGTTCAGCTTGACGCTTTCACGCGGTTCGAGATCACGCAGCGCCTGGGTCAGGCTGCGAGTCACATCGGCGTTGCCGGGGCCGGCAGGGGTTTGCAGCCCTTGCAACACGTTGCGCTTGAGCGGGTGATTGTCCTTGCGCAAGTGCTTGAGCAGGTTCTTGGTGGCGTCGTAGCTGGCTTCGAGGGAGGCGTGGTCACGAAAGCCGGCATCGGTGTAGCGCTTGACCGGGCTGCCTTCGTAGGCCTCGTTGTGCAAGGTGGCCAGGTCTTTGGCGATCGTGCCGAAATCCTTGGCGCCCGGCTTCTTCACTTCATCGGCGAACCCGTCGAGGGTGCTGCTGATGTCGTTGAGCACCTTGACGTCCAGCGCCAGCCGGGCACGGAGCAGCGCCTGCTTATCGCCTTGGGTACGCGAGCCATCCAGCGGCGATTCGGTGTTGCGCCGTTCCAGCGTGAATTGCCTGGCCTGAAGGGAGGTGAGCAGCTGTCCCACCTCGTGAGCATTATCGATGCCGCTGTGGCGCAGAACGCTGGCCACGTGCGGCAGCATGTCGTTGTCCCGCGGCTTGCCCTGGAACGCCGGGTTGATTGTGCCATTCTTCAGCAACGCACCCTCGTCCTGTGCCAGCTCACGCAGAGTCTTCTGCAGGTCCTCGGTGACGCTGGTCTGAAACCAGTTGAGCAGCTCAGCCAGCTCGCTTGATTCAGGCGACATCAGGCGTGGCGCAAGGTCCTCGATGCGCTCGGCCATCGGCCGTACCGAAGCGCGCGTCGCGGCGTTGGCGGCGGTGGCACGTGTGCCCAGTTCGTTCAGCAGCGCGGTCTCTTCGGCGTAGATCGGCTTCAGGCCTTCGCGACCCTTCCAGGCGTGCTGCACGCTGTCAGCAGGCACCTTCGCCGCGCCGGTCAGCGAAAGGTGCGAGGTCAGATAATTCTGGGTCAGAGAAGCCGGGGCGTATTGCTTGGCCTTCATGCTCTCCACGTTGTTACTGCCCATCACGTTGACCGTCAGCTTGGCCGCGCCTCTGCGCAGTGTTTCCGGCTCGGCGGCGGCCAGACGATTGAAGGCCGCGTGGTCATTGCGCGGGGCGGCCGGTGCCGGTGTTGCGGCTTCCCATCCGGTTGCGGTTTTGACGAAATCTCCCGCGCTGGTGGTGGCCAGCAGGCGTCCGTCATGATTCGGGCGCAGGTCGTCAACGGTGGCATCCAGAGGTGTGTCCGGGCCCAGAACCGCGTGCCAGCTGCGCTGAGGATTGAGTTCTCGAGCATTGGCCTCATTGCCGGTCAGTTGAAACAGTGTCCCATCGCGCAGGGCGAACCAGTGCTTGCCACCCGTGCTGATCGCCTGGATATCGCCCGTGCCGGGCGGCTTTGGCAGCAGCGCCCGCTCGCCGTTCTGGTCGTGCAGGCGCAGTTCGCCATCGCTCAAGGTCATGAAGTTCTGATCGTTCTGCACGGCCAGTTTGGCGGCCACCAGATGCTCGGCCCCGCGCAGGGCAGTGCCTTTGGCTTCTGTTGCGCGACCTTGCAGGGCCAGGTCGGCGCCGCGCCCCATGTCGTGGGCGGCGGCCTGGGGCGCCACTTTCAGCTGTTTTAGCTTGCCGTCCTTGTCGATGAGGTACGCGAAACCATCCTGGCCTGCCTGCAGGGCCTTGATGTCTTTTTCCGTGGTCTTCTTCCATTCCTCGGTGCGCGGGTCTTGCACCAGCAGGGTGTTGTCGTGGCTGGCGATTTTGCCGCGCGGCAGCTGGATCTGCGCGGCGGCGTCAGGTGTCAGGACCGGCAAGCCGCGCTGGCGGTCCATGACCAGCGGCGCCATGGACCAGCCG
>NZ_DASVUM010000114.1:0-9603 GCF_036387035.1 Pseudomonas sp.
AGGGGATCGCGGTCTTTCATCGCATGACTCTGCTCGTCGACCCAGGTCATGACCTGCTGGCGGTCGAGCGTCGGCCGACGGTGCAGGATTTCCACCAGCTGCCGCTCGCAATGCTGGGCATACGCAACGACGCTGGAAAACAAAGGGCTGTTCATGCTGCCGACACCTCGCCACCGAATACGCGTTCAGCCTTGATCAGGCGCCAGTTGTGATTGCTCCCGGTACTGCAGACGACACAATAGCACTGGCGTGACGTGTCGACAGTATCGGGTGGGCGTGCAGGCATGCGGTCAAGAAGATGCGCCGTGCGGCGTTGTTGAGCCTGCCGCGAGGCCGGTGCTAACATTCGCCACCGCCGAGCAGGCAAGGACATACCGGTTTATGAGCAGCATCCGCGAGCGCAACAAAGAACTGATCCTGCGCGCAGCCAGTGAAGAATTTGCCGATAAAGGATTCGCCGCCAGCAAGACCAGCGACATCGCCGCCAAGGCGGGTGTGCCCAAGCCCAACGTTTATTACTACTTCAAGTCCAAGGACAACCTGTACCGCGAGGTGCTCGAAAGCATCATCGAGCCCATCCTGCAGGCGTCGACGCCTTTCAATCGTGATGGGGTGCCGGCTGACGTGTTGACGCGTTACATCCGCTCGAAGATCCGCATCTCCCGCGACCTGCCCTTTGCTTCGAAAGTCTTTGCCAGCGAGATCATGCACGGCGCGCCGCATCTGACGCCGGAGCAAGTGCAGCAGCTCAATGGTCAGGCCAGGCACAACATCGAATGCATTCAGGGCTGGATCGATGACGGCCTGATCGCGCCGATCGACCCCCATCACCTGATGTTCAGCATCTGGGCCGCGACCCAGACCTACGCCGACTTTGACTGGCAGATTTCAACCGTCACGGGGAAAACGGCGCTGGACGACGCTGACTACGAAGCGGCCGCCCAGACCATCATCAGGCTGGTGCTCAAAGGGTGCGAACCTGACCGGTGAGGGTCAGTAACTTTCTTCTTTGTCATAGCCCAAGGCCTTGTTCACGCCTTGTAGAAGCTGGCCGAAGCTCCAGGGTTTGCGAATGAACACCACCGGATGTACGACGCCCGAGCTCTCGGGCGTCTCATGACCTGACATGATCAGGATCGGGATGTCCGGGTACTTGTTGCCCGACAAGTTCGCAAGGTCGGCCCCGTTCAAGGTGCCCGGCATGAGGATATCGGTCAGGAGGAGCGCCACGTCGCCCGAGTTGCTTTCGAGGTAATCCGCCGCCTCGTCTGCAGTCTCCAGCGCATGGGTGGCAAAGCCTTCATCAGCGAGGATCTCGCAAACAAACTCGCGAATGATTTCCTCGTCCTCAACCACCAGAATGAGTCCCGTGTTTGCTACGTCTGCTGCCATTTGCGCCACATCCACAATAATTATTTCCCATGCCTTCCCGGCCGGCCCTGTCCTGGACTCGGGTGTAGTCCGTACTGTGAGCGGCGCGAGCGCCGGAAATTCCATCGGGAAGCAACATTTGGTCGAAAGGTTGTGCAGATTCAGGAAATGAACGTGTGCGAAAAGGCCTTCACCAAATCGCAGGCAATAAAAAACCCGCCGAAGCGGGTTTATGCAACACCGTCCAACTTCCTGTTGGCCGCCAATGCCTGGCAACGGTCGATCATCCTTGATCCTGCAGCGGTCCGTTGCTGCAGTTGATGGATCCAATGTACCGCGAGCGAGCGTCTCAACCTAGAGCCAAGTTCCTCAGCTCGTGTAAGCGTTTCGCTATACCTGTCGAAATCTTCAGATAAATCCCCTGATTCAACGGCGCTACTTCTTACGGCCGAGGCGGCCGCCGCCCCTTGGATTGCAGATAAATCCCCGTAGCGCTCTCAGGTTTGCCAGCGCCAAGCCGAGATGCTTTATGACACTGCGTCCTCTGTCCGTCGATCGACGGTTCGATCCGCTGTTCGCAACCGGTTTACCCGACGACTGCCCCCTACGCGTGACCTACAACAAGAACAAAGAAACGGAGTGACGATCATGAATATGCGCAATCTTTCCATCAGCCGGCGCTTGTGGCTGATTCTCATCGTCGCAGTGGTGATGCTGTTTACGCTGGCGGCGGCGATGCTCAAGCAGATCCACGACGATCTGTATGAAGCCAAAACCATCAAGACCATGCACGTGGTGCAGACTGCCAGCGGCCTGCTCGACTATTACCATGGCTTGGAGACCGCCGGAACCCTGACCCGCGACCAGGCGCAGCAGCAGGCGATGGAGGCCGTTCGCGGGCTGCGCTACAACAAGACCGACTACTTCTGGATCAATGATCTGCGCCCGGTGATGATCATGCACCCGGCCAATCCCAAGCTGGTGGGCCAGGACCTGTCCACCATCAAAGACCCCGACGGCTTCCAGGTTTTCAACGAGATGGTCACGCTGGCCAAAGCCAAAGGGGCCGGCATGGTCAACTACCGCTGGCCCAAGCCCGGCGCGAGTGACGCGGTCGGCAAGACCTCGTACATCTCGCTGTTTGAGCCGTGGGGCTGGATCATCGGCTCCGGCGTTTACATCGACGATGTGCAGGCCGAGTTCTACAAGCAGGTGGTCAAGGCATTGTCGATCAGCGCCGGCATCATCCTGGTCATGGCGCTGGTGCTGATTCTGATTGCCCGCAGCATCGCCGGTCCGCTCAAGGCCACTGTCGAGGCGATGGCGAATATCGCCAGCGGGGAAAGTGATCTGACCCGCACCCTGGAAACCCACGGTAACGATGAAGTCACGCAACTGGCGCGACATTTCAACGCCTTCACCACCAAGTTGCGTGGCGTGGTCAGCCAGTTGCAATCCTCAGCGGTCGGCCTCGGTCAGGCATCGAGTGAGCTGGGCAGCAATGCGATTCAGGCTCAGGCGCGCAGTCAGCAGCAGTCGCTGCAGATGGAGCAGGTCGCCACTGCCGTCAATGAGGTCACCTATGGGGTGCAGGATGTGGCCAAAAACGCCGAGCACGCGGCCAGCGAAATGCGCAACGCCGAATCCCAGGCGCAGCAGGGTCAGGCCAATATCGACAGCAGCCTGAAGCAGATCGGCCACCTGTCCGGCACCATCGATCAGGCGGTCGAGGTGATTCGCACGCTGGCCAGCGAAAGCACGCAGATCGGCGGTGTGCTGGAGGTGATCAGCTCGATTGCCGAGCAGACCAACCTGCTGGCGTTGAACGCTGCCATCGAAGCCGCGCGCGCCGGTGATCAGGGCCGTGGCTTTGCGGTGGTGGCGGACGAGGTGCGGCTGCTGGCTCAGCGCACGCAGAAATCAACCGCGGAAATCCAGGCCATGATCGAGCGCCTGCAAACGCATTCAGACGCCGCGGTAAAAGTGATCGCCGACAGCAGTCGTTCGTCGCAACTGACCATCGAGCAGGCCAACCTGGCCGGCCAGAGCCTGACCTCAATCAGCCAGGCGCTGCGCAACCTCAACGGCCTCAACGCCTCGATCGCCAGCGCGACCCTCCAGCAATCCCATGTGGTGGAAGACATCAACCAGAACGTCACCCAGGCGGCGCAGCTATCCCAGAGCACGGCGGTGGCGGCGGAGCAGTCCAGCGCGGCGAGCAATCAGCTCAAGGGGTTGAGTGAACAGCTGAACGGGTTGTTGCGGCAGTTTCGGGTGTAAAGCTCGGTTGAGCACCCTCAATTTGGCGGTGTGACACCTGACGCCTTCCCGGCTAAAGCCGGTCCCACTGGGGTACGCGGTGTGTTTAGTGGGACCGGCTTCAGCCGGGAAGAGGCCGGTTTGAGCACCATCAATCTCGTGGTGTGGCACGTGACGCCTTCCCGGCTAAAGCCGGTCCCACTGGGGTACGCGGTGTTTTTAGTGGGACCGGCTTCAGCCGGAAAGAGGCCGGTGTGAGCACCGTCAATCTCGTGGTGTGACACCCGACGCCTTCCCGGCTGAAGCCGGTCCCACTGGGGTACGCGGTGTTTTCAGTGGGACCGGCTTCAGCCGGGAAGAGGCCGGTTTGAGCACCCTCAATTTTGCGGTGTGACGCCTGACGCCTTCCCGGCTAAAGCCGGTCCCACAGGGGTACGCGGTGTTTTTAGTGGGACCGGCTTTAGCCGGGAAGAGGCCGGTTTGAGCACCCTCATTTTCGTGATGTGACGGCTGACGTCTTCCCGGCTAAAACCTTTATTGCCCAGCGCGGGGTGTCAGCGAATCAGGTGACATCTGGGCTGTCTCGCCTTGTAACTTGCAGATCCATCTAGCTCAAGCCACTATGTATACAATAAATACAGTTATTGAATACAACCATGCCCACCATCCCTGCCCCATCCGCCCAGCAATGCCCCGACTGGGCCGAAGCCCTGCTCAACGGTTTCAGTCAGGTGCTCCTGCAACGCAGCCCTCTGTGCGGGGTTTTCTGCCTGTTGGCGATTCTGATCAGCGCGCCCTCCTCGCTGGGCGCCGCGTTGCTGGGTGGCGTCGCCGGTTTGCTCACGGCTCAACGCCGAGGCTATCCGAAGATCCGGCGTCAGGCCGGGCTTTACAGCTACAACGGCGTTTTACTGGGTCTGCTGATCGGCTTCCGCTTCGAATGGTCGCCACTGGTGCCGCTGCTGATCATTGCCTGCGGCGGGCTGAGCGCGATGTTCATGCACACGTGGCTGGAGCGCACGCCACGGGCATCGTGCCTGAACGCCTACACGGCGCCTTTCGTCCTGTTCGGCTGGTTCTTGTTGCTGTTCGTCGAACCGACGCACGCGTCTGCCTCGGACGTGGACCCGATCCACGCGCTGCCGCTGGGTTTGGGCCAGGTCTTTCTGCTCGACCATCCGCTGGCCGGGGTAGTGATCGCCACAGGGCTGTTGATCGCCAATCGCCGCGCTGCGCTGTGGGCCTTTGGCGGCTGCATCGGCGGAGTGGCTTTCGCGCTCTGGCAATCGCAGCCTGACCTGGCGCTGCCCGGCCTGTGCGGCTACAACCCGGCGCTGGCCGGGCTGGCGTTCAGTCAGGCGCGGCACAAACCCTGGCTGCCGGTGAGCGCCATTGCGTTGTCCATTCTGTTGCAGCCGGGGTTTTCAGCCCTGGGCTTGGCAACGCTCACCGCGCCGTTCATTCTGGCGTGCTGGCTGGTGCAGGCCAGCACCCGGCTGCTGCGCCCTGGCATCGGTGATGACAGGTTGCGCTCCTGAGCGCTTTGTCCCACGCTCTGCCGACCTTGCACGCGGAACGACAACATGGACAGCAACATCAGCTGGCGCGAACAGCTACGCATCATCGTTTTTCAGAGTGACACCAAACCCGGCCGGCGCTTCGACAAGATCCTGCTGGTGCTCATCCTGTGCAGCCTGCTCGTGGCGATCATCGACAGCATCGAGGCCGTACACCGCAACTACGCCACGCCGCTGGCCTGGGTCGAGTGGACCTTCACCTTCATCTTCGCGGTCGAGTACCTGTTGCGTCTGTACTGCTCGCCAAAACCCCTGAAGTACGCGTTCAGCTTCTACGGCCTGATCGATTTACTGGCAATCGTGCCGGGGATTCTGGCCATCTATTACAGCGATGCGCAGTACCTGCTGATCGTTCGCGTGGTGCGCATGCTGCGGATCTTCCGCGTGCTCAAACTCAGCCCTTACCTGAAACAGGCCAACTATTTGCTCGCCGCCTTGCGGGGCAGCAAGCAGAAGATCATCGTGTTTCTCGCTACCGTCTCGACGCTGGTGACGGTGTTCGGCACGCTGATGTACGTAATTGAAGGCCCGGAGCACGGTTTCACCAGCATTCCCAAGGGCATCTATTGGGCGATTGTCACGCTGACCACGGTGGGTTTTGGCGACATCGTGCCGAAGACGCCGATCGGGCAGATTCTGTCGTCGCTGGTGATGATTACCGGTTACTCGATCATCGCTGTGCCCACCGGGATTTTCACCGCCGAACTGGCCAATGCGATGCGCGGTGACCAGCTGCAGCACGACTGCCCGGTCTGCGCCAAAAACGCCCATGAACCCAACGCAGCGTTCTGCTCACGCTGCGGCAACGCACTGTTTCCCAAGCTCGGTTCGATGACTGCGCCGGCAGAGGCACAACGCGACATAAGCACATGAGTTTTTGGTCTATTGGCCCGATGTGACTTTGGTTATAGTCGCCAGCCATTGGCCATCTCATAACGCTTTAAGAAAGGCCCTCAGGGGCGATCCGTCCCGCGCGCTACGCTTGATTCTCCATGCCACAAGGAATTCACAGTGAAAAAGATCTTCGCCGCTTCCCTGCTTGCCGCAGGACTGGCTCTGGGCAGCGCTGCACAGGCCGCGCCGTCGTTGCTCAACGTTTCTTATGACGTGATGCGCGACTTCTACAAGGACTACAACGCCGCGTTTCAGAAGCATTGGGAAGCCGAGCATCACGAAAGCGCGACGATTCAAATGTCCTTCGGCGGATCGAGCAAACAGGCGCGTTCGGTGATCGATGGCCTGCCCGCCGATGTCATCACCATGAACATGGCCACCGACATCAACGCACTCGCTGACAACGGCAAACTGGTGCCGGATAACTGGGTCACCCGCCTGCCCAATAACAGCGCGCCGTTCACCTCGGCCACGGTGTTCATCGTGCGCAAGGGCAACCCGAAGGCGCTGAAGGATTGGCCGGACCTGGTCAAGGATGGCGTTGAAGTGGTGGTGCCAAACCCGAAAACCTCGGGCAACGGCCGCTACACCTACCTCTCGGCCTGGGGCTACACACTGAAGAATGGCGGCGATGAAGCGGCCGCGAAGAAGTTCGTGGGCGAGCTGTTCAGCCACGTGCCGGTGCTCGACACCGGCGGTCGCGGCGCGACCACGACGTTCATGACCAACCACATCGGCGATGTGCTGGTGACCTTCGAAAACGAGGCCGAAATGATCGCCCGCGAGTTTGGTCGCGATCAGTTCGAAGTGGTTTACCCAAGCGTGTCCGCCGAAGCCGAACCGCCGGTGAGCGTCGTGGACAAGGTGATCGACAAGAAAGGCACGCGCGCGGCGGCTGAGGAATACCTGAAATACCTGTGGTCGTCAGAAGGCCAGGAAATCGCCGCGGCCAACTACCTGCGCCCACGCGACCCGGCGGTGCTGGCCAAGTACACCGATCGTTTCCCGAAAGTGGACTTCCTGTCGGTGGAAAAAACCTTCGGCGATTGGCGCACCGTGCAGAAGACCCACTTCAATGACGGTGGCGTGTTCGACCAGATTTATCCGGCGAAATAAGGCCCGGTCTCAGACCTGCGCTGTTGCTTAGAAAGGTCAAGAGCGTCTGCCTAACGGCAGACGTTTCGCCTTCGGCGAGTTACTTGATAAAGCCCCAAGTAACCAAGGGCTTTTGCTCCTGGTTGGGCCCTTCCTTCGTCAGGGTTCCTTCACTCCGGTCTTGCTCCGTGGGCACGCGCCGAACGGACATCCATGTCCTGACGGCGCTCTCGCCGCATCCATGCGGCTCGGCCCACTGCGCAAAACCTGCGTTCAGCCTGCACCCAAGTCGCGACGGGTGTCGTCTGGAGGGTATGTATTGAAGATCAAGATCTGGAGCAGATCAAAAGCTTCCCGGCTGAAGCCGGTCCCACTAACAGACCGCGCGCCATTGTAGGTCCGGCTTCAGTCGGGAAGCTATTGATCGCTCCCCCGCTGCGCGTGGGAATGCATCCTGTGACGCTCTGCGTCAATTCACCAAGCCTCAATACATGCCGTCTGCGGGACGCGGAGCGTCCGGGGCGGCGTTACCACGCGGAGCGTGGGAACGATCAGAAAACAAGGCCCGGGTTGATGCGAAAACGGCGACCTGAGGAGGTCGCCGTTTTTTGTTTGGGGCCATACACGATTGGCGGGTAGAGGCGAAACCTGTGGAAGCGTGGCTTGTCTCGCGATCGGCTGCGCAGCAGTCGTGAAACCCAACGCCCCGATGCTGGCTGACACACCGCACTCGCCGGGTTGCTGGCGCTGCGCACCAGATCGCGGGACAAGCCACGCTCCTACAGGATTCTTCGCTTGGCGGATGATCTCTGTGGGCCATGCCGAGCCGGGATCACCGGGCTACAGCACTTGATCGTTCCCACGCTCCGCGTGGGAATGCATCCTCTGACGCTCTGCGTCAACTCCCCAAGCTTCGATGCGGGACGCGGAGCGTCCGGGGCGGCGGCGTTACCACGCGGAGCGTGGGAACGATCAAGATCAAAGGCTTCCCGGCTAAAGCCGGTCCCACTGACTGCACCCGCTGCCGTTAGTGGGACCGGCTTTAGCCGGGAAGCTTCTGATCTGCTTCTGATCTGCTTCTGATCTGCTTCTGATCTTCTTCTGATCTGCTTTTGATCTGCTTTTGATCTTCGTACACAAAAAGCCCAGTCACCGCCAATCGCGACTTGGGTGCAGGCTGAACGCAGGTCTCGTGGAGTGGGCCGAGCCGCATGGATGCGGCGAGAGCGCCGTTGCGGGCATGGATGCCCGTTCGGCGCGGGCCCACGGAGCGAGACCGGAGTGAAGGAACCCTGACGAAGGAAGGGCCAAACCGAGAGCAGGCACTTTTGGTTACTTTTGGTTGGTCCGGCTCCCGGCTTTTTAAAAGTAACTCGCCGAAGGCGAAATAAGAGGCCGTTAGGCCGAGGCTCTTGATCCCGCCGGAGCAACCCCCACCGCCTACCTCAATTCCCGAACTGCTTGGTCAACCCCGGCGGTACGCCGCTGGCGTCTGTCTCTTGCCAAGGCCCGCTGGGCGAAGTCGACCAGGTCCAGCCGTCGTTCCAGCGATAGTAGGTGCGCTGGCGATAGAACGTATTCGGTACGTTGTCCAGCACATGCACGCCCAGACGCGCGTCCCAGTGGCTGTTGCCACCCGGTGGCGGGGCGAAGTGCGAGGAGGTCTGCGGGCCGGGTGCCGGGATCGGCGCGGACGGTGGCGTTTGCGGCGCCGTGCGCGGGGTACCGGGCTGCGGGGTCGGCGACGGGCCGGGGATGGTCGGGATCGGCTCGGCGCTCTGTCCGGCGCTACGGGACCCCGGATGCTGCACCGCACACGCTGCGGTCAATGCCACCACCAGACTCAACAAGGCAAAACGGGCGACGCGATACATAGGTTTCTCTACTCGCTGCGTTAACGGAATTACTGATCAGGGCTGTCGATGGTCAGGGCCTGCAGCGCCGTGACATTGCTCGGCAGCGGCTGGCTGCGACCGATCCATTCGCCCGCCGTGGGCTGACCGGCGCGGGACACCCGAGCCACGAGTTGGACTTCGGCGAAGTTCGACAGTTTCAGCTGCGGCATCATCGCGTCGGCATCAGTCAGCTCGACCTCCACGGGCAAGTCTGCCACCGTCACCCGCTTGACTGCCAACGGCGCTGGCGGGCCTGACACCGCCCGAGCGAAGACAAACACGGTATCGCCAGGTTGCACCCTGGTTTTCAACGCGTCCGAGAGCGTGACCCGCACCTTCAGATGAGCGCCCTGCGCCGCAACCGATTGGCTGTCTTCACGCTTGCCACCGTTTTCAACAAGCTTGTCATTGGCGCGTTTGATGCCGCCTTCCAGCGCCGCGCGGGAGGGATCGTTCGGTGGCAACACGGCCAGCAAACGCGTCCAGTAACTGACCGCCTGATCGAAACGCTG
>NZ_DASVUM010000115.1:0-2512 GCF_036387035.1 Pseudomonas sp.
TGTGTCCATGCAGAATCCCGAAACAAAACGTGCGCCGCAGGTGGCCGATGTGGTCAGTGAGCGCATTGAGCGGCTGATTGTCGACGGCGTGCTCAAGGTCGGCCAGTTGCTGCCCTCCGAGCGGCGGCTGACCGAAAAGCTCGGGGTGTCGCGCACGGCCTTGCGTGAGGGCCTGCAGCTGCTGCGCGCCAGGGGCATTATCGAAACGCGTCAGGGCAAGGGCTCTTTTGTCGCGCAGATGGGCGGCCTGGGGCTGGCTGCCAGCTCGCCGTTGATGCACTTGTTCGCCTCCCAGCCGCGCACGCTGTATGACCTGTTCGAGGTGCGCAGCTTGCTGGAAGGGGAATCCGCACGGCTGGCGGCGTTGCGCGGCACCGCCGCGGATTTCGTGATGATCACCCGTGCCTACGACGCTTTGGTTGCCGCCCATGACCACCCGCTGCCGGCGTCCGAACACGCCCGGCTCGACCATGCCTTCCACTTGGCGATCTGTGAGGCGTCGCACAACCCGGTGCTGGTGCAGACCCTGCGCTCATTGACGGATTTGCTGCTCAACACGGTGTTCGCCTCGGTCAACAACCTCTATCACCGTGACGCCCAGAAGCGCCAGATCGACCGGCATCACGCCCGGCTTTACAACGCGGTCACCGGGCGTTTGCCGGAGCAGGCGCGCAAGGCCGCTGTGGCGCATATCCAGAACATCTGCGAAAACCTGCGCGAGATCGAAAGCGAGGAGCAACGACTGGTACGCGCCACGTTGCGGCTGGAGGGCTGGGCCTGAGCTTGACAGTCAACAGTCATTGCCGCAGTTTACGCATTGCGTAAACCGTTTACGCCGGCGTCACCCCAACAACAAAAACAATGACAGGGCCAGCCCCGTGGATCTTTTCACGTATTACCGATCAACCTCCAGCTACCGGGTGCGCATTGCCCTGGCGCTGAAAGGCCTGGCGTTCAGCGCCGTGCCGGTCAACCTGATCCGCGACGGCGGCGAACACCACATGCCGGACTACCTGGCGATCAACCCCCAGGGCCGCGTTCCCGCGCTCAGGCTGGACGACGGCAAAGTAATCATCCAGTCCATGGCGATCATCGAATACCTCGAAGAAGTGTCCCCCCAACCTGCATTGCTCCCCGGCGCGCCGCTCGACCGCGCTCACCATCGGCAAGTAGCCGCCCTGATCGGCTGCGACATTCACCCGCTGCACAACGTCGCCGTGCTCAATCGTTTGCGCGGTCTGGGCCATGACGAAGGTGATGTGACGGCGTGGATCGGGCACTGGATCGGCGAAGGCTTCGCCGCAGTGGAAGCGCTGATCGGCGACAGTGAATTTTGCTTCGGTGCCGCAGGCTTGGCCGACGTTTATCTACTGCCTCAGGTGTATGCCGCGCGGCGCTTCAACGTGAACATGCGCCCATACCCGCGTATTTGCCGGGTCGAAGCCCTGGCGTTGCAGCATCCAGCGTTTCAGACCGCCCATCCCGATGCGCAATCGGACAAGCCGGAGTAATCTTTCCCCCATGAAAAGCTTCGGGCTGCAATTGATCTTCGGCGACTTCCTCGCCCGCAGCGTGCGGGGAATTTCCTGCGCGCCACCTGCTGAATCGTGATTCGAGCCGCTGTGCCTCTCACTTTTTAGCAGGAGCAAGACCGTGACTGATCTCTATGAAAATCCAATGGGCCTGATGGGCTTCGAATTCATCGAATTCGCCTCGCCCACCCCGAACGTGCTCGAACCGGTGTTCGAAATCATGGGCTTCACGAAGGTGGCCCATCACCGCTCCAAGAACGTGTCCCTGTACCGTCAGGGCGCGATTAACATCGTCCTCAACAACGAGCCCAATAGCGAAGCGTCCTACTTTGCTGCGGAGCACGGTCCTTCCGTGTGTGGCATGGCCTTCCGCGTCAAGGATTCGCAAATGGCCTACAAGCGCGCTCTTGAACTGGGCGCGCAGCCGGTGGAAATCGGCACCGGGCCGATGGAACTGCGCCTGCCGGCAATCAAGGGCATTGGCGGCGCGCCGTTGTACCTGATTGACCGCTTCGGCGAAGGCACCTCGATCTATGACATCGATTTCGTCTACCTCGAAGGTGTCGACCGTCACCCCAAGGGCGCCGGCCTGCAGTTCATCGATCACCTGACCCACAACGTCTATCGCGGCCGGATGGCCTACTGGGCGAACTTCTACGAGAAGTTGTTCAACTTCCGCGAGCTGCGTTACTTCGACATCAAGGGCGAGTACACCGGCCTGACGTCCAAGGCGATGACGGCGCCGGACGGCATGATCCGCATCCCGCTCAACGAGGAGTCCTCCAAAGGCGCCGGGCAGATCGAAGAGTTTTTGATGAAATTCAACGGCGAAGGGATTCAGCACGTCGCGTTCTTCACTGAAAACCTCATCGACACCTGGGATCGTCTGAAGGCGCTGGGCATGCGCTTCATGACCCCGCCGCCTGACACGTATTACGAAATGCTCGAAGGCCGCCTGCCCAACCACGGCGAACCGGAGC
>NZ_DASVUM010000116.1:0-23206 GCF_036387035.1 Pseudomonas sp.
CGAGAAGGGCTTTCTCCTGCGGGGCGTGGACATCGAAGTGACCCTGGACGCCAACGGCTTTGCCGGCGAGGGCGACATCTGCCTGTTCGGCGAAATGCTGCATCGGTTCTTCGCGCTGTACGCCGACATCCATCTGTTCACTCAGATCACCCTGATCCTGCAACCGACCGGGAGGAGCCTGCGATGGAGCGAAAACCACAGCCAGCGGATTCCCGGTTAAGGGCCGCGGCATGGCTCGATGCCGTGCAGGGGCGAGTGGCCGAAGCCAGCGTCTATCGCTTCTGCCAGTTGCTGGAAAACGCCGCGCCCGGTCACCCGCCGTTAGGCAGCACGGAACACCCGGCGGACGACCTGGTGCGCTTTCGCCCCGATCCCGGCATGGGCTTTCCGGCCAGTGAACTCAAGGCGCTGGAGTGGTCTTCCGTGGATCAGACCTTGCCCGCCACGGTGCGCACGCGGCTGCTCGGCCTCTATGGCGTGGATTCGCCGCTGCCCACGCATTACCTCGACGACATCGCGCAACGGCGTGAAGGTCACGAGGCGTTGCAGGCCTTCCTCGATATCTTTAACCACCGCGTCTTCACCCAGTACTACCGGATCTGGCGCAAGTACTCCTACCCGGCGTCGTTTGCACCCGCCGGCGCCGACCCGACGTCGCAGTGCCTGTTCGGGCTGATCGGACTGGGAATCCCCGGCACGGCGAAACGTATCGCCACGCCGCTGTCGCGCTTTCTGGCGTTGCTCGGCGTGATGCGCCTGCCCACTCGCAACGCCGAGGGTATTTCGGCGCTGGTGGGGTTGCTGGCGGCTCACACCCAGGCCTCGATAACGCCGCACTGGCCGCGCAACATGGTGTTGGACTTCCCTGCCAGCCTGTCATCCACGCGGCCGGTGAGCCTGTCCCAGGGCACTCCACTGGGCAGTATGGGCTGCGACGTGAACAGCGAGTTCAGGCTGACGCTTTTCACCGCCGACCATGACGAGGCGCCCCAATGGTTGCCCGGCGGCGGGCTGCACCGAGATCTGCTGGTGCTGTTGAAGGCGTACCTGGGCTGGCGTTGTACGGTGCGGCTGCAGTTGTCGTTGCCGATCGCGTGCCTGCCGGTGTCCGCGCTGAGCGCCGGCGGGGTGCTCCTGGGCATGACCGCCGGGCTCGCGTTGCACGGGCGCGCCGTCGGGAGAAGCGGCCCCGTCAAAAGCTCGACTCATGACCCACGCACCACGCCTGACACCATCCTTATCCATCTGGGCCGATATCAAGGGCTCCACGCCACTTCACAGGTAGGAAAGACCGCTCATGTCGCGTACCCCTTTCATCGCTTTCTTTAGGGCGTTGCCCACTGTTGCCCTCGGGCTGCTCGTCAGCGGCTGCGGGGTGACGCAAAGCGTGTCCGAGTCCACCGCCACCTTGAGCCGCGCTATTTTTCACAAACAGGTCAGAACGCTGCACCTGGATTTTGAAGGGCGCCTGGCGCTGAACACCGAAGCCACGGACATGCGCGCGCTGTCGGTACCCGTGATGGTGCGGGTGTACCAGCTGCGCGATGGCAAATCGGTAAGCAACGCTACCTACGACGACCTGCTGCGCGACGCTGATCGCCTCCTGGGCGCTGACCTGCTGGAGCAGCAATCGCGAGTGATCAGGCCCGGAGAGGGCGCGCAGCTGGATGTGCCGCTGAATGAACAGGCCGGGGTGATCGCCATCGTGGGGTTGTTCCGCGAGCCCGACCTGCAGCGCAACGACTGGCGTCTGCTGCTCACCCGCGACGACCTTGATCCGGATCGGCCCCGGGTCGTCGAACTGGGCGAACAGCGGCTGACGCTGCGCCCCTGGGCCGAGGACTAAGCCATGACCGAGCTCAACCCCTCGCTGTACGAAACCCTGCTGCAGAATTTCAGTGGCGAACTCGATCTTTGCCACGTGGCGGAGGACGATCAATACGTGCTCTCGGTGATGGATAACCTGCAGCGCATTCTCAACAGCCGGGCCGGCACCCTCGCTCATTTGCCCGATTACGGGCTGCCCGACATGGGCACCGTGCTTGAAGGATTGCCCTCTGCCGCCCACGGGCTGATGCGGACCATCGCCGACACCTTGCTCAACTACGAGCCCCGTCTGGTTTCCTTGCAGATCGAACTGTTGCCGCAGACGCAGCCGGGCCATCTGGTCTACGCCCTCGACGCCAGGCTGGAAGGCGAGCGGACCGCGACGTTCGGCACCACGTTGAGCCCGGAGGGAAGGGCGGTGGTGCGCCACCTCAAGCGCCATGACCTGCAGGCCCGACCTTGAGCCGGGCAGGAGCGGGCGATGACCGCGCTCAATGACAAGCGGATTCGGCCCGCAGGCGACCCGCGCGAACTGCCCGACTTCCAGCGGTTGTGCAAGGAGATCGCCAGACTCGGCCACCCGGCCTGCCCGGATGTCGATTGGCGCACCGTCGAGCAGTGCAGCGTTGCGTTGTTCGCCAGCCACGGGGCAGACCTGCAAAGCGCCGCTGCCTACGCGCTGGCGCGCAGTCATCTGGAAGGTCTGGGAGGGCTGTCGGAAGGCATAACGCTGATTGAAACGCTCTTGCGCGACGGTGCCGAACCCTGGCCGCGCAGCGTGGCGGCGCAGGTGGACATTCTCGGCGGGCTCCTCGGCCAACTCCAGACCGTGCTGCGGGGAACCGAGGTCGATCCCGGTGACCTGGCTCGCCTCGGCCTTCTGGGCGAACAGCTCGACCTTCTGCACCTGCGCTTGATTGCCCGAGGCCTGGGGCCGATCAGTACGCTGGAAGGGTTACGCCAGCAGCTCGCCCAGCTCGCCTCACGCAAGGCCCGCGACGCTCAGGCTTCGGCACCGGTCGCGCAAAACGTCACCCGCGGCTCACCGGTTCTTGCCCCATTACCGCCCCGTCCCGAAGGCGCTCCGCCATGCTTCACACCTGTCAGGCCCCGCGCCCGCAAGCGCCGAGCGGTGTGGGTGGCGGGCGTTCTCGTCGCCGCGCTGCTAGTCCTGCTCGCATTGTCCTGATCGCATTTGCCGGGCACTGACTTCGTGCGCAGCTCATTGCTGTTCAACACGCCGCCGTCGCACCGCAGGCACAGACGGCAGCCCTGACAGACTGCCGTTCAGCCGAACGCTCGGATTAACCTGTCCGCTATATTTACAGCCATGCACTGCGTCCATTAGTGTGCGCGCATCACTGCCTTAACATCGCGGCTGCCGCTGGTTCAGGCACGTCCGCTCAGACCGGACACCTTTGCCCTTGGTTGAAATCACCCTCGAGTTGCCCAGCATTGGCGTTTCGCAGCCGCCTGTCAGTGTGCTGCAGCAATTGCGCACGGCGACCGGCCCCCGGCACATGGCGCTTGAAGCCAGGCTGCCGCTGACCCACCCGCAGCTTGACCTTGGCACCTACACACGAATCATCCAGGCCTATTACGGTTTCCATCTGCCCTTGCAGCAGTCGATGGAGCGCTTCCTTGCGCCTCAGCCCATTGAGCCGGCTCGCCAGAAGATTCCCGCGTTGATCAAGGATTTACACGCCCTGGGCTTGAATGATGTGCAAATCCTGGCGTTGCCCCAGTGCCGCGAGCTGCCGGCCATAAACAGCGTCGCCCAGCTGCTTGGCGTGATGTATGTCATGGAAGGGGCTACGCTGGGGGGCCAGGTGCTGCGCCGCATCATCGCCGACAGGCTCGGCGTCGATGCCGACAGCGGTGGCGAGTTTCTTGATGTATACGGTCGCGACACCGGGCGCTTGTGGAAGGCCTTCCTCAAGCAGTTGGCCGACTTCGATACGCCCCTGCACAACGCCGAGCTTGTGCAGTCGGCGTGCTTCACCTTCGAATGCTTTCAAATGTGGCTGGAGCGAGCGGGAGTGCTCAATGGCGCTTAACGACACGCAGACCATGGACGACGTGCTGGACAGCTGTGCCAACGAACCCATTCGCATTCCTGGCGCCATCCAGCCTCATGGCGTACTGCTGACCCTTCTCGAAACGGACTGGACGGTGCAACAGGTCAGCGGCAATGCCTGGCACATGCTGGGTATCGCCAGCGACGTGCGGCCGGGCGACGCACTGGCGCGCTGGGTGGGTCAGGCGCAGGCCGACGCCTTGCGCGACGCGGCGCAGGACGCCGATCTGGCCAGTCTCGACCCCTTGCCGCTGCAGTTCGGCGGGCAGGCATTCGATGGTCTGCTGCACCGCCACGACGGCCTGCTGTTTGTGGAACTGGAACCCGTCGCCACACAAGCGTCGGCAGACGGGCTGGGACCGCGCCTCACGCGCACGTTAAGGCGTCTGCAATCGGCCCGGTCGCTGGATGATCTGTACGCCATCAGCGTCAGTGAAATCCGTGCACTGACGGGCTATGACCGCGTGCTGATTTACCGCTTTCAGGAGGAAGGCCATGGTCAGGTGATTGCCGAATCGGCCACCGCCGACCTGGACGCCTACCTGGGGCTGTTTTTCCCCGCCACCGACATTCCGCAGCAGGCCCGTGAGCTGTACCGGCTGAACTGGCTGCGCATCATCCCCGACGCCGCGTATGTGCCCGCGCCGCTGCTGCCAGCGTTGCGCCCGGACACCGGCGAGCCGCTGGACATGAGCCACGCAGTGCTGCGCAGCGTGTCGCCGATCCACTGCCAGTACATGCACAACATGGGCATCCGCTCCTCAATGAGTATTTCCCTGCTCAAGGATGACCGCCTGTGGGGCTTGATCAGCTGCGGCAATCGGGAGCCGCTGCAGGTTCCGCACACGCTGCGCGCGGCCTGCCAGACCATCGGCCAGGTGCTGTCGATGCAGATCAGCCTGCTCGAGGATCAGCACATTCAGCGTGAGCGACTGGCCAAGCACCACATGCTCGACCGTTTTTCCCGTGCGATGAGCGAGGCGCCCGACGATGTTTACAACGGCTTGCTCGAACATTCCCAAGCACTGCTTACACTGGTTGACGCCAGCGGTGTGGCGGTGATCATCGACGGTCAGGTGCACCTGATCGGGCAGTGCCCGACGGCAGAGCAGGTGACCGCGTTACAGCAATGGCTGCAGACCATGGCCAGGCCGGTGTTCGAGTCGGCCAGCCTTGGCGCGGTGTTCCCCGAAGCGCAGGCCTATTCCCGCGTGGCGAGCGGTTTGCTGGCGTTCAGCTTGCCCAAACCGGTGGCCAATGCGGTGCTGTGGTTCCGCGCCGAGGTCAAGGACAGCGTTCGGTGGAGCGGCAACCCGGACACGTCCAAGCGGGTGATCAATGATCGTCTGCAACCGCGCGAATCCTTTGCCGCCTGGAAACAGCAGGTCGACGGCAGGGCCAGAAGCTGGAGCGCCGGTGACCTCTACGCCGTATCGGACCTGCGCCGCTCGGCGCTGGAGGCGGACCTGTCACGCCAGGTTCTGCGCGAGCAAGACGCCGTGCGCGCCCGCGATGAGCTGGTGGCCGTGGTCTCCCACGACCTGCGCAGCCCGCTGACCGTCATCGTCATGCAATGCGGCATGATGCAGCGGGTGATTGCCGCCGACATCACCCCGTCCTCGAAGCGTCTGAACTCGGCCATCGAGACCCTGCAACGGGCGTCGATGCGCATGACCCGCCTGCTGGAGGACTTGCTGGACACCTCGAAGATCGAAGCCGGCCGCTACTCCATCGACGCCCAGCCGCTGGAAATCAGCCAGTTGTTCGATGACGCCTGGTCACTGCTCACGCCGCTGGCGCTGCACAAATTCATCGACCTGACCTTCAAGGTCGAGCCGGACCTGAAGATCTTCGCCGACCCGGAGCGGATGTTTCAAGTGCTGTCCAATCTGGTCGGCAATGCGATCAAGTTCACGCCCAAGGCTGGCACAGTGAGCGTCACGGCGGTGGCGGAGGGCGACAACGTGGTGGTCAGCGTGATGGATTCCGGTGCAGGCATCGCCGCTGACCAGCTGCCCCACGTGTTCGAGCGCTACTGGCGCATCCGCGAAGGCAATCCGAGCGGCACGGGCCTGGGTCTGTACATCTCTCAAGGGATCGTCAAGGCCCACGGCGGCGAGTTGACGGCCACCAGCGAGGAAGGCGCGGGCGCGGAATTTCGTTTCACGGTGCCGCGCCTTTCATGAAGTCCCTGTCACGCGCCGGCGGTAGGCAGTTGGGGTATTCCTGCGCGGAATCGGCCGCATAAAAAACATGAATTTTATTTATGGCCGTTAGCCCTCTACCGTGAACGCATTCCGTTCACGGTGAAGCCGTCATGCCCGCGCCATTCGAGCCCCAACCCCCATCACCGCCCTCCATCGTTGAAGAGCACTGGCAGCGCAACCTCGCCGTGTGCGTGTTCGGTGCGTTCACCACCATCGTCGCCATGACCCTGCTGCTGCCGTTTCTGCCGCTGTACGTCGAGCACTTGGGCGTCAGTGATCCGGCCGCCATCGTGCAATGGTCGGGTGTGGCGTTTGGCGCAACCTTCCTCTCGGCGGCGTTCACGGCGCCGCTGTGGGGACGATTGGGTGACCGCTACGGGCGCAAGTTGATGCTCATCCGTGCCAGCCTGGGCATGGCGGTGGCCATGTCGCTGATCGGGCTGGCAGAAAACATCTACCAATTGGTCGGGCTGCGGCTGCTGGCAGGGTTGCTCGGCGGGTATGCCTCCGGGGCGACTATTCTGGTTGCGACGCAGACGCCCAAAGCCCGCACCGGCTGGGCGTTGGGCATGCTGTCGTCGGGGATCATGGCCGGAAACCTGACCGGGCCTCTAATCGGCGGGCTGTTGCCGCCGCTGATCGGCATCCGCAACACGTTTTTCCTGGCCGGCGGCGTGATCTTCCTGACCTTTCTGGCGACGCTGTTCTTGATGAAAGAAGCGCCACGGCCCCCGCGCCAGAAGGGCACGGGCAAAGCGCCTGCGGTGCGGGTGTGGGATGTCATCCCGGACAAGAAGCCGGTGCTGACCATGTTGGTGGTGGCGTGTCTGGTGATGTTTTCGATCATGTCCATCGAGCCCATCATCACCGTGTACCTGACCCAGTTGCACAGCGACAACGTGACGCTGATGGCCGGGCTGGTGATGTCGGCCACTGCGCTGGCCAGCGTGTTGTCGGCCGCGCGCATCGGCAGGCTGGCCGACCGCATCGGTCACTGGAAAGTGGTCGTCGGTTGCCTCAGCGCGGCGGCGGTCCTGTTGATCCCCCAGGCATTCGTCAGCCATGCCTGGCAACTGGTGCTGCTGCGATTCCTGATGGGCATTGCCCTGGGCGGCCTGCTGCCGTGCATTGCAGCGATCATTCGCCATTCGGTGCCCGACGCCGTGGCCGGACGCATGCTCGGCTATTCGACGTCCTGCCAGTACATCGGCCAGGTGCTGGGGCCACTGACCGGCGGCTACCTGGGCGGGCATTTCGGCATGCCCGTGGTTTTCATCGTCACGTGCGTGCTGATGGGCGGGTGCGCGGGCGGTATGCTGCTGATGCGGCCGAGCGCTGGCGCGGTGCGATAAGAGCGGTCCGGGAGCGCTCGGCGGCGGCTTCGGATTCCAGTGGGAACAGCAATTACCGGGCAGCGCGCACCGTTTGACAAAACCATGACATCACGCATCGGATAATCCGCGCCGGCGGGGCATTGCCCCAGATTCGAGTACCGCCATGCACGGACCTTCATGGACATCAAACACAGCCTCAAGCAGCGGATCGTCATTGTCTTCGCGTTGATGAGCACGCTGGTCGCCGGGGTTTTCGCCGTCGGCATCATCGCCACCGTGCACCTGGTCGAAAAGCGCCTGACGACCATGAGCCTGAGCGGCAACCTCCACCGTTTGCTGGCGCTGGACAGCATCGATGACTGGCGTCACCGTCCGGACAAAGACGAGTTGTTTTACGCCGACGAGGGTGTCGGTGACCTGGCCATGAGCGATGATCTCAAGGGCCTGCGGCCTGGGTTTCAGCCATTCTTTCGCGGCAAGAAAGCCTATTACGCCATGGTCGCGGAGGTGAACGGGCGCCATTACGTGCTGCTGCGCGATCAGCGCAAATTCGAGAAGCGGGAACGTATTCTGTTCGGTGTGGTGCTGGTCGGCTTTGTCCTCAGCGTGCTGTTGGCCGTGCTGTTGGGTCGACTGCTCGCGTCCCGGGTGATTACGCCGGTGTCACGCCTCGCCGGTCAGGTGCGTCACCGGGATCAATTGCTGGAAATGGCGCCCGTGCTCGCCAGCGACTACGCCAGCGATGAAGTGGGCGCGCTGGCCAGATCTTTCGACGAAACCCTGGGTCGCCTGCGGGCCGCGCTGAGTCGCGAGAAGCTGTTTACCAGCGACGTCAGCCATGAGCTGCGCACGCCGCTCATGGTGCTGGCGACCTCCTGCGAGTTACTGATGGAGTACCCGGCGCTGGATGATCGCTCCCGCGCCCAGGTCAAGCGCATCGGGAAAGCCACGGCGGGCATGAATCAGCTGGTCGAAACCTTTCTGCTGCTGGCCCGCACCGAAGGTAAAAATGTGCCCCAGGGTCAACGCTCTTCCATGAAGCAGATTGCCGACGAATTGGTCGAGACCTGGCGCCCTCAGATTGAGGCAAAAGGTCTGAGTTTCATTTACCAGCAGGTTGAAGTCGATGGCGACGTGCACAACGCACCTTTGCTGCGCTCGGTCATGGGCAATCTGCTGCGCAACGCCTGGCATTACACCGATCAGGGCTTCATCCACCTGACGCTGCGCAGCGATGGGTTCAGCGTCGAGGACAGCGGCATCGGCATCCCCCTGGAAAAACAGCAGGCCATGTTCCAGCCCTTCGTGCGCGGCGATGAACAGCGCGGGGAGGGGCTTGGCCTTGGTCTGTCTCTGGTGCAGCGAATTTGCGCCAACCAGCACTGGACAGTGACCCTCACCAGCCGCGATGACGGGGGCTGCTGTTTCACCGTGTTGCTGAGGCCGGTGTAAGCGCCCTCAACTCTGCGGTGTAACGCCCGACGCCTTCCCGGCTAAAGCCAGTCCCACTGAATGCACACCGTGTTTTAGTGAGACCGGCATTAGCCGGGAAGAGGCCGGTGTCAGCGCCCTAAATCTGCGGTGTGACGCCCCACGCTTTCCCGGCTAAAGCCAGTCCCACTGAATGCACGCCGTGTTTTTAGTGGGACCGGCTTCAGCCGGGAAGAGGCCGGTGTCAGCACCCTCAACTCTGCGGTGTAACGCCCGACGCTTTCCCGGCTAAAGCCAGTTCCACGGGATGCACGCCGTGTTTTAGTGGGACCGGCTTCAGCCGGGAAGAGGCCGGTATCAGCGACGTAAATCTGCGGTGTGACGCCTGACGCTTTCCCGGCTAAAGCCAGTCCTACTAAGCGCGCGGTGTATCAGTGGGACCGGCTTCAGCCGGGAAGAGGCCGGTGTCAGCGGCCTGAATCTACAATGTGACGCCCGACGAATTCCCGGCTAAAGCCAGTCCCACTGAATGCAAGCCGTGTTTGTAGTGGGACCGGCTTCAGCCGGGAAGAGGCCGGTTTCAGCGACCTGAATCTGCGGTGTGACGCCCGACGAATTCCCGGCTAAAGCCAGTCCCACTGAATGCACACCGTGTTTGTAGGGGGACCGGCTTCAGCCGGGAAGAGGCCGGTGTCAGCACCCTCAACTCTGCAGTGTGACGCCCGACGAATTCCCGGCTAAAGCCAGTCCCACTGAACGCACGCGGTGTTTTAGTGGGACCGGCTTCAGCCGGGAAGAAGCCGGTGTCAGCGCCCTGAATCTGCAGTGTGACGCCCGCCGAATTCCCGGCTAAAGCCAGGCCCGCCAAGCATGCGGTGTGGCGGGCAAGGCGCGCCCATGGACAATGCTCACTCCACTGGTCCGATCAACCGCACGAAGTGTCCGCCGCTGTGCTCCAACCCGTTGCCTCCCTCTATGGACCCGCGACCATGTGCCCTGTTAGCCCATCACTCGAGTGCGGCCCTGCTGACGATCTACCGGCAGGCCACGACGACACGCCCGAATACCCCTTGTCCGCGCCCATCAAGCCCGACGATCCGGAGCGCCAAAGCGAGCAGTCCCAGGCCGAGACCGAAGGGTGTGCGCCGGAAGCGGACGACGCGCCGATCGATCGTTAATCGCCCCTGTGCATCGGTTCGCCGCCGGCATCTGTCGGCGAATACGGGTGCAACTGCAATGGAAATTGATGATTGGGCTTGGAAAGCATTCTCAAAAACGGAAGAATGGCCGATTAGTCGCGCACATATCCCGCAACATTCACGACGCCAATACCGCGGCGGAGGAAGCAAAATTTGAACCAGCTAAAACGCCTTCAGAGCGGAATTGAAGGGCTTGATGAGCTGCTGATGGGCGGTTTCGTTGCCGGATCCTCCTACATCATTCAGGGTCGACCAGGTTCCGGCAAAACCATCCTGGCCAACCAGATCGGTTTTAATCACATCCGTAACGGCGGGCGCGTGCTGTTCGCGACGCTGCTCGCCGAACCCCACGAACGGCTGTTTCAGTTCCTCTCGACCATGAGCTTTTTCGACAAGGACCGGGTCGGCGACCAGATCCAGTTCGTCAGCGCCTTCGACACCATGGAAAACGACGGCCTCGATGAAGTGGTCAAGCTGCTGCGCCGGGAGATCGTCCGTCAGAAGTCCACCGTGATGATCCTCGACGGCCTACTCAACGCGCGCTCCAAGGCCGAGTCCTCGCTCAACACCAAACGCTTCATTTCCGAACTGCAGGGCCATGCCGCCTTCGCCGGTTGCACGGTGTTCTTCCTCACCAGCTCGCAGCTGGACGACGGCAGCCCAGAGCACACCATGGTCGATGGCGTCCTGGAGATGGGCGAAGAGCTGGTCGGCAATCGGTCCGTGCGCCGCATCAAGTTGCGCAAGACCCGTGGCAGCGGCGCGATTCCCGGTGCCCACGAATGCGAGATCACCGAGAACGGCCTGGTCGTGTACCCGCGCCTGGAAAGAATCATCACCCACTCGGCCCTGCGTGACAGTGCAGAATTCAGAGTCATCCCCAGCGGTATCGACGCGCTGGACCCGTTGATGGGCGGTGGTCTGGTGGAGTCGTCGGTAACGTTGCTGCTCGGCCCCTCTGGCACCGGCAAGACCACCTTTGGCCTTAACTTTCTGGCGCGTTCGACGCCGCAGGCGCCGGGGTTGCTGTTCGGTTTCTACGAGTCGCCCCAGCGTCTGCGGATGAAAGCAGCGGCGCTCGGGCTGGATTTCGAGACGCTGGAACGCTCCGGTGCGCTGCACATTGCGTGGAAATCGCCGACCGCCGAGCTAATCGACAAACTCGCCGTGGACCTGCTGCGCATCGTCGAACAGCAAGGCATCAAACGCGTGTTTCTCGACAGCCTCGGTGGCATGGCCCGCGCCTCGGCCGATCAGACCCGGATTCTCGCCCTGTACAACGCCTTGATGAGCGAGCTACGCGCCCGCGGCGTGACGGTGGTGGCGAGTTGGGAGATCTCCGGCTTGATCGGCGGCAGGATCGACGCCCCGACGCCGGACTTGTCCGGCATGGTGGACAACCTTTTGCTGATCCGCTTCGCCCAATCAACCGCGGGGCTGACGCGGCAACTGTCGATTCTCAAAATCCGTGATAACCCCTACGACCCGGCCCTGCTGGACGTCTTGATCGGCGAGCAGGGTCTGACTGTGAAAAAGGCTGCGTTCCATGCCATCGACGATTCAGGCAATGCAACGGCGTAGAAGTCGTTATCGACCCGATGATCGCTCGCTCGCGCGGAGGGTTGCATGACCACCATTCTGATTGTCGACGATGAATACCTCATCGCCGACATACTGAGCTTCGCGCTGGAAGACGAAGGCTACCTGACCGTCACTGCCGGCAGCGGACAGAAGGCGCTGGGGATCCTCGACCGCGAGCGGCCGCAACTGATCATCACCGACTACATGATGCCGGGCATGAACGGCATCGAACTGGCCGAAGCGGTGCGCCAGAACCCGACCCTGGGGCAAATCCCCATCATGTTGATGAGCGGTGCCCAGTCTCATCTGGGGATTGCCCGACCGGACCTGTTCAGCAAGGTGATCGACAAGCCGTTCGAGATCCGCGCCGTGCTTGAGGCTGTACGCGTACTGTTAGGCGCGGACTAGGGCCAGTCGTTTGGGTCAATTCTTCGCCTTAAGGGTCTCGTAACTCAGGCGCAGGTCCGTGGCCCATCCGTCGAGCACCGGCTTGACGGCATCGAGTGTCAGTTGCGTGGTGTCGTTTTCCAGCGGGGTCCCGCTGCCTTTGCGCACCACCTGGGCCAGCACCTTTTGCGTGTCGGCGTCGAGAAACGCTGCCTCGGTGGCGATTTCGACAGACTGATCCCGGCCACCAGCCGCCGTGTTTACGGCGGCGGCCACCAGCGCTATGGGCACCACCTCATAGGGCTTCAGGCCTTCGGTGCTGGTCGACACGGCAGTGATCGCCGGGCGCACGATGAGGGTGTCGGGCCCGGGCCCGCTGGCGATGCGCAGGCTCTTGCCGAGTTCGCGTTGCAGCGCGGTATCAAAATACCGGGTGATGGACTGCAGGGCTTGCGCCGAGATCACCGCAGTCGGCTGAGGCCTGGGGTAAAACTGACTGGGCTCGATGTAGACCTGGCGGTAGGTGCTCAGCTTCACGTCCGGGTCTACCCAGCGCATGACCGGCGCGCCGGTTGCACTCTGCGCCGGCGTGAGGCGGCTGTAATCCTTGAGAAAGCCCGAATACTGACTCGGGTCGACCTGAAAACTGGCGCAACCGCCGAGTGCCAGAATGGCGCTTGAGAGCAGTGCCGCGAGCACCGGCATTTTCATGGTGTGACTCCCTTCGTTGTGTCCAGCGGGCTGGGTCTTTGTGTGCCCGGCTGCCAGGGGCAACGGGCAGCCCACGAGGACGCAGAACATGCGGCACAACAGCTGAACACAAGCGCGCCTGGCTGAGCGATCCGTGGTGCTCAAGCAACGCTAGCAGCTAATGGCATTGCCGCCAGTGTGCTGAATCGATGAAGGGAAAATACGGCAGGTTAAGAGGGAAGTGGACAGCAGAAGCCGGGCGGCGCTGGGACCGCCCGGATGACCTCAACGGCCGTCGGCGACCTTGCGTTCGATTTCAGCCGACTTCTTGTTCAGTTCTTCGACGTCCTGTTCCTTGGCCCGGGTGGAGGTCGGCGTGATGACTTTGTCCACGGCGCGGGTGTCTTCGTCGGCGTTATTGAGGTCTCGCTGAACCACGTTGACAGGCTTGCCGGCGCTGTCGAGGGTCGGCGCGTCAGGCTGCACAACGTCGCGCGGGTCGACGGGGGTGTCGTTGCTCATGGATGCATCCTCGGTGTGGGTATGCACGTTGGATGTGCGGGTGCCCGGCGAGTTCGCGTTTTTTTTCGATGCGGCGTCATCGACCAAGCGTCCGTCAACGCTGCTCGACCTGATTCAGAAAGCGTCGGGTGCGCTCGTTGTGCGGATTGGTCAGGACGTCAGTCGCCGAACCATCCGCGACGATGCGCCCGGCCTCCATGAACAGCACGCGGTCGGCGATGTCCCGGGCGAAGTTCATTTCGTGGGTCACCAGCAGCATGGTCATCTGTTGTTCGTGGGCGATGGCCCGAATCACCGCCAGCACTTCACCGACCAGTTCCGGATCAAGCGCGGAGGTGACCTCGTCGAACAGCATCACCTGGGGCCGCATGGCCAGCGCCCGGGCGATCGCCACGCGCTGCTGCTGGCCGCCGGACAGTTGCGCCGGATAGGCATCGGCCTTGTGGCTCAAGCCGACCAGCCCGATGTATTGATGGGCGCGCTCCAGGGCTTCTTCGCGGCTCAGCTTGAGCACTTGGAGCGGCGCTTCGGTGACGTTCTCCTGCACGGTCAGGTGCGGGAACAGGTTGAACTGTTGGAACACCATGCCCACGCGGTGCACCACCGGCGTTTTTTTCGCGCCCGGCCAGTGCCAGCCGGCGGAGGTGGCGGGCACCGGCGCGCCGGCCACCTCGATGCTGCCGTGCTGATAAGCCTCCAGTCCCTTGATCAGGCGCAGCACCGTGGATTTTCCCGAACCGCTGGGGCCGATCAGCGCGACTTTCTGGCCGGCGGGAATGCTCAGGTCAAGATGGTCGATGACCCGTGTCGCGCCGAAGTTTTTTACCACTTGCTTGAGGATGATCTGCGGCGCAGGGCCGGGCAGGGCGTGTGCGAGATCAGACATGGCTGCGCCTCTCGAAATATTTGAACAACAGGGAGGTGGGCACGCTGATCGCCAGGAACATGAGCGCCATCACCGTGTAAGGCTCGTTGTAGCGATACGTCATGCCGGCGATCTGTTTCGCCGCCTGAAACAGCTCGGGAATGGTGATGACCGCCAGCAGCGGAGTTTCCTTGAACATCCCGATCAGGTAATTGCCAAGCACTGGCAGCATTGGCTTGAGCGCCTGGGGCAGGACGATCCGTCGCCACGTGGTCGCACTGTCGAAATCCAGGGCCCTGGCCGCTTCCCATTGACCGGCCGGTACACCTTCGATGGCGCCGCGAAAGGCTTCGGCGATATACGCCGCGTAGTACTGCCCCAGCCCGATCACCCCGGTGGAAATCGCCGGCAGGGTCAGCCCGGCCAGCGGCAGGGCAAAGAACAGCACGTACAGTTGGACCATCAGCGGCGTGTGCCGGAAGAAGCTCAGGTAGCCGGCGCTCAGGCGTTGCACCACCGCATGTTTCGAGCGCTGGGCAATGGCGAGCAACAGGCCGAGCAGCACCGCCAACAGAAACCCGAGGACCACCACTTGCAGCGTCACCAGCAGTCCGGCAAACAGGTCCGGCACGATGGACCAGGCGAAGGCGTAATCGAAGTTCATGACGCCACCGCGCGACGCCAGTGGGTGACGCGTCTTTCATAGCGCTTGACCAGCCAGCTGAGTGGCCAGGCCATGACGAAATAACACACCAGTACGATGCTCCAGATCAGCGTTTGCTGGCCCAGCGTGGTGATCAATTGACCGCCGGAGAAGGTCAGGTCGCTGAGGGTAATCAGCGACACCAGCGACGTGGTCTTCAGCAACTCGACCAGTTGATTGCCCATCGGCGGCAGCATGAACGGCAAGGCCTGGGGCAGGATGATCCGGCGAAACGCGGTGATGCCATTGAAGTCCAGCGCTTTGATGGCGTCGCGTTGTCCCTGGGCGACATTGCTCAGGGCCGAGCGCACGATCTCCGAGCCGTACGCCGAGAAGGTCAGTCCCAGGCCAAGCACGGCGGTGGTCATCGGCGCCAGGGTGATGCCGAACAGGGGCAGGATGAAAAACAGGTAGAACAGCAGCACCAATGCGGAGATGCCGCGCAGGATCTCCACATACACCGTCGCGATCCAGCGCAGCGCGCGCCACGGTGACAAACGCATCAGCGCGATAACGAACGACATCACCACCACGACCACTTGGGCGAAGACGGTGATCTGGAGGGTGACAAGTGCGCCGTTGGCCAGCTGGCGAGCGACGAAACGCGTGGTTTCCACGGTGAAGGCATCAAAAAGCATGGGCCGTACTCGTATGGGTTGGGGCCGTCATGTCAGGGGCGCAAAGCCCGCAGCACGTGGGCGCTGCGGTTGAAGGGGCTGAGAAACTTCCCGGCTGAAGCCGGTGCCACTGAATGCGTGCGGTCTGTAGGACCGGCTTCAGCCGGGAAGAGGCCCGTGCTGGCGCCCTCGATTTTGCAGTGTGCCCACCGACGCCTTCCCGGCTAAAGCCGGTCCCACAATGGCGCCGGCATCAGCGCAGGCATCGGCATTCGCATCAGCGGTTGCAGCGTTGCTCGGCAGTCACGTCTGCGGGGGGCAGTTCGTTTTCGGTGTAGCCGTATTTCTGCAGGATCTTCAGCAGCTCGCCCGAGGCGCGCAGCCTGGCCAGTTGCTCGTTGAACGCCTGGGTGAACGCCGGGTCGTTTTTCGGCAGGCCATACGCGTGGTAATTCCAGGTCGGTTTGCCCTCGGCGTCGGGGATCTGTTCGAAAGGCAGAGCACGTTCGACCGGTGTGCCTTCGGCTTTCTTCAGCAGGCCAATGATTTCGGCATCCGGGAAATACACCACGTCGATGCGATCCGCCTGCAGGGCGGCGAGTGCTTCGGTGTCCTTGTCGAATAGCACGACGTTGCCGGTGCTGATGCCGCTGTCTTTGGCTTCCTGAACCTGATTGCTGCCGGGTTGGGTGGCCAGCCGCGCCTTGCCGTTGGCGGCGACGTCCTTGAGGCTGTGCAGCTTCAGCGGGTTGCCGGCCTTGACCAGAAACGCGCCGCCGGAGCGGGTCACCGGGTTGGAGTAGCCAATGACCTTGCAGCGCGCCGGGTTGATGAACAGGCCGGCACCGATCAGATCGAAACGCCCCGCCGCGAGCCCCGGCACCAGCGAGCCGAACTCGGTGATCGGCAGTTCAACCTTGCTGATGCCTAGAGGCTCGAGAATGGCGCGAAGGATCTCAACGTTGGCGCCGACGATCTTCCCGTCGGTGCCGACGTACGCATACGGCTGCTCGTTGGCGATACCGGCGGTCAGGCCCTGACTGCGGCCCTTTTCCAAAAGCCCGGCGACGGCGGACAGTGAAAACGCGGCATTCAGCAACAGGGCGGAGCCAAGGACGACAGACAACGACAGCGGTTTTAAGCCTTTCATCAAGTGCGCTCAATAGTGGGAATAAAGGGTCAGGTGCAGCGCTTGGCGACGCCAGGCGCTCGGTTCAGGGCGTCCAGATGTCCACGTCCCTGGCATCCACAGCATTGGGCAGCAGCCCTGCCTTGAAGAAGGCATCGGCGATCTTCTGTTGCTCGCCCAGTTGATCCGCTTTCACCGGCTCGACCTGATAGCTGCGGTGCGCGTTGGCCGCCTCGACGGTTTCAACGTCCAGATTGCCCCACAGTGGGCCGAGCACCTGCGCGGCGTCACGCGGGTGGCCTTTGATCCAGGCGCCTGCCTGCTGCAGCTGCTGGTACACCCGCTTCAGCACCTCCGGATGGGCCTGGGCGTAGGGGGTGCTGCTCAGGTAATAGCGTTTGTAACTGGCCAGGCCGACGCCGTCGGTCAAGAGGCGCGTCGGCAATTGCCGCTGCACGCTGCTTAGGAATGGTTCCCAGGTCACCCATGCGTCGACCTTGTCGTTTTCCAGAGCCGCGCGGCCATCGGCCGGGGACAGGTACGCCGGCTGGATATCGGAGAACGAAAGATCGGCCTTGTTCAGCGCGGCAATCAACAGGTAATGGGTACCGGCAGCCTTGGTCACTGCAATCTTTTTGCCTTTCAAGTCCGACAGCTGGTGGATCGCCGAGTCATTGCGCACAACGATGGCCTGGGCTGTGGGCGAAGCCGACTCTTGGGCGAAATAGGTGAGCCTGGCCCGCGCCGCCTGGGCGAAGATCGGCACGGTGTCCGCGACGTCGGCGCTGATGTCGACGTTGCCGACGTTCAAGGCTTCCAGCAAGGGCAGGCCGCTGGGGAACTCGTGCCAGGTCACGTCGATGTTGTCCTTGCCCAGCGCTTGTTCCAGGGTGCCCTGAGTCTTGAGCAAGGTCATCAACGTGGACGATTTCTGATAGCCGATGCGCACCGTCTCGCGCGCCTCTGCTGACAGCGCGACCCCGCTCGCCATCGAAGCGACCAGGCTGGCGAAGAACGCGTTGCGAATGAAAGTGCCGACAGAGAGGCGAGAAGTGGGCATGGCTGACTCGTGGCGTGAGTGAGGCGCGAAAGCGCGCAAGCCACAAATCATAATGTTCTAAAAAGGTTTGGCTAAATATCGTTTGGTTATTAGTTTATGCACTGATGCCGTTGGGCAACCGCATCGCGGCGCTAAAGGTCAGCCTGAAGGGGACCGCTCTGGCACGGGGTCCCCGGCGGGGTGAGTCGAGTCAGGCCGTCTTGGCCTGGTCGCGCTTGGGCAGTTTCCAACCCGCCCGGATGAAATGGCAGGTGTAACCGTTGGGGATGCGCTCCAGGTAATCCTGGTGCTCGGGCTCGGCTTCCCAGAACGGCCCGGCCGGGGCGATTTCAGTCACGACCTTGCCCGGCCACAGGCCCGACGCGTCAACGTCGGCCACGGTGTCCAGCGCCACGCTTTTCTGCGCCTCGTCGAGGTAGAAGATCGCCGACCGGTAGCTCACGCCAAGGTCGTTCCCCTGACGATTCGGCGTCGACGGGTCGTGAATCTGGAAGAAGAATTCGAGGATCTGGCGGTAGGAAATCTGCTCGGGGTCGAAGACGATCTCGATGGCTTCGGCGTGGGTGCCGTGGTTGCGGTAGGTGGCGTTTTCGACGTCGCCACCTGAGTAGCCGACGCGGGTCGACAGCACGCCGGGGTAGCGACGCAACAAGTCCTGCATGCCCCAGAAGCAGCCTCCGGCAAGCAGCGCGGTTTCGGTATGGGTGGTCATGGGAAGTCCTTCCAGCTGTTGAACGGTGTGTGTCAGATAAGCCGTGCAGTGTGCTCGTCTGCTAAAGGTCGGCGCAACGGCCGCGCCTGATGATCAGATGATTGACGCGCGCACTCGTTCAGTCGCCCCCGAACTGCTGACGGTACTGGCTGGGCGTCATGCCGATACGCTCGCTGAACGCCTTGCGCATGTGCCGCGCGCTGCCAAAGCCGCAGCGACAGGCGACGACCTTGAGCGGCAGGTCGCTGCCTTCGAGCAGTTTGCGCGAATGATCGATGCGCGCGTTGAGCAGAAACTGCATGGGCGTCAGGCTGACCTCGCGCTGGAACGCCCGGGCGAAGTTGCGCGGGCTCATCGCCGCCAGGTCCGCCATGCGTTGCACGGTATAGGCCTCATCGATGTGATCGACGACATGGGCCTGCACCCGGGCAATGGCGCTGTCGTCCCGCGGCACCGCCGCCAGCAAAGGGCCGTAAGGGGTTTGTCCGCCCTGGCGTTTCATGACCACCAGCAGCACTTTGGCCACTTCCAAGGCGACCTCTTTGCCATGATCCTCGGCGACGATGGCCAGGGCCATGTCGATCCCGGCCGTGATGCCTCCGGACGTAATCAGATTGCGGTCCACCACGTAGATTTGCTCGGTTTCGACGCGCGACGCCGGGAAGCGCCGTGCCAGGCGTTCGACGTAGTTCCAGTGGGTGGTGCAGCGATAGCCATCGAGCAGGCCGGCGTCGCCCAGCAGAAACGCGCCGGTGCAGATAGCGCCGAAACGACGCGCGCCTCGCGCTGCGCCGGGCAACCAGGCGGTGATCTGAGGATGGCTGACGCCGTACGCCCCCGGCCCGCCGGGGACCAGCAGCAGGTCGATGTCGGCTGGCAGGTCGTGCAGCGCCAGGTCCGCCTGCACCTTGAGGCCGCAGGAGCTGCGGACAAGCAGCGGGCGCTCGGCGACGGTGATCAGTCGGTACTGTTTTTCCGGGGCCAGCAGTCGATTGGAGATCGAAAAAACGTCCATGGGGCCGGTGACGTCGAGCATGAGCACGTCGTTGAACAGCACCATCGCCACTGTCTTTTGCTTGGGAATGTCGAGCATGCCTCGGTCGCCTATTCATGGCCACCCTCGCCAACGGCAGGGGGCACGAGCCTGAATCCAGGCGGCATTCTAGGGGATTGCGCGAACGAATGTGAATGATTGGCGTTTGGTGACGTCCGGCCTGCTCATTGCAGATCAGGCAGGGCCGGGCTAGGTGCGATCCAGGACCGGGCCGCTGGCGGGCGGCGGGTCAGTAACAGCAGGTCGGCAACTGAAAGCGGATGCGTGCCCCGCCGCAGGAAGAGGCCTGCGCCCAGATGCGCCCCTTGTGCGCGTCGACCACCGAGCGACAGATCGCCAGCCCGACGCCCAGGCCACGGTTCTTGGTGGTGTAGAACGCGCCAAAAATCTGCTCGCGGCGGTCGGCCGGGATGCCCGGGCCGTTGTCTTCGATGCACACCTCGACGCCATCGTTGAGGGTGAACGAGTTGATGCGCAACACCGCCCCGTCGCGCCGGGATGCGGCCATCGCTTCGACGGCATTGGTGATGAGATTGACCAGCAACTGCTGCAACTGCACGGCATCGGCGACAATGGATTGTTCAACGCGTAGCCCGGTTTCGAGTCGCACCCGTTGCGCGGTGAGCGCAGGCTGGGTGAGGCGAATGGCTTCGCGAATCACGTCATCAATTTTCAAAATCTGCGGCTGCAGCGGTGATTGCCGGGCCAGCGCGCCCAGGGCCTTGACGATGTTGGCGGCGCGCTCGCAACCGGCGCGAATGTCTTTCAAGCCGGCGATGGCTTCTTCGATATCCGGCACGTCGCGCTGCAGCCAGCGCAGGCTCGCGGCGGCATTGGCAGCGATGCCGAGCAGGGGCTGGCAGATTTCGTGGGCGATGGAAGCGCTGAACTCAGCCATCTTGCGGGCATGAACACTGTGCGCGTAATCGCTTTGTGCGGCGGCCTCTTCAGCGCAGGGGGCCGCGCGGCGCACTGCAGGCGGCGTCGATGCGCGCGCTGACGGATGCCGGATTGCCTGCGGCCAGAGGTGCTCCGCTGGCTGCGGGAAGGGCGTGTAGCGAGCAGATTGATGTTCGTCCAGCATCGTCGCCCCCGGCGGTTCGAAGTGCAGTGCTGCGTTGCGCTTGAGTATACGCAGCGTGTCAGGCTTGAAACCTGGGCGAGGGCGCTTTGGCAGAAACGGGCACCCTGATGTCCGTCAGGGTACCCAAACGGGTGAACGAAAGCCGACCTGGCTGCGCAAATGGATCGAGCACGCCGGCGCTTTGCCCTGGGCGGCGGCGGGCCAGCCGTCACGTCGCCTGCAAAGCCGCGCGCTTGAGGGTTGCCGGATGAGCCGGAAAGGGCAGGCCAAGGCGTTCGCGCAGGGTGCTGCCGCTCGGGCCATCGGCAGGGACCAGGCCGCGGCGTTTGAGCTCCGGCAGGATCAGCGCGATGAAATCGTCCAGGCCCTCGGGATAGGTCGGCGGCAGAATGTTGAAACCGTCCGCGCCATAGCCCTCGAACCATGCCTGCAACTGGTCCACGACTTCCTCGGGCGAGCCGACCAGTGTCCAGTGACCGCGTGCTCCGGCCAGCCGCAAGTACAGTTCGCGAATGCTCAGGCCTTCGGCGGCCAGTTGCAGCACCAGCTGCTGCCGGCTTTTCGAGGCGTTGGTGGCGGGCAGGTCCTGGGGCAGCGGACCGTCCAGAGGCAGGTGCGAGAGGTCGACGCCCCCGAGCAGCCCGGACAGCAAACTCAGGCCGACCTCCGGGTGCACCAGGTTCTGCAGGCGTTGGTGTTTGGCGTGGGCCTCGGCGGAGGTCGGCGCGGTGAAGATCGTCACCCCCGGCAGAATCTTGATGTGCTCGGGGGAGCGCCCCAGCACCGCCGCCCGGGACTTGATGTCGCGGTAAAACGCCTGCGCGTCGCCGAGCGTTTGATGCGCCGCGAAGATGGCTTCGGCGGTGGCCGCCGCCAGGGCGCGCCCATCCTCCGACGCACCGGCCTGCACCAGCACCGGCTTGCCCTGGGGCGAGCGCAGTACGTTCAGCGGCCCGCGCACATGAAAATGCTCGCCGCGATGGTCAGCAAGGTGCAGTTTGCTGCGGTCCAGAAACACGCCGCTGTCCTTGTCCAGCAGCAGGGTGTCGTCCTCCCAGCTGTCCCACAGTTTGTCGACCACCTCGTGAAACTCCCGGGCCCGGCTGTAGCGGTCGGCGTGGGCGGCCTGCTCGCCGTGATGCGCGCCGCCAAAGTTCTTCGCCGCGTCCGGGTCGCTGCTGGTGACCAGGTTCCAGCCCACGCGGCCGCCACTGATCTGGTCGAGGGAGGCGAACTGCCGGGCCAGGTTGAACGGCTCGCTGTAGCTGGTGCTGGCCGTGGCAATCAGACCAATCCGCGAGGTCACGGTGGCCAGTGCCGACAATAGCGTCAATGGCTCGAAGCTCAGGCTCGGGGCGATGACCCGGTCGAAGCTCGGCGCATCGATGCCCCTGACGGACACACTGTCTGCTAGGAACAGCGTGTCGAAACCGGCCGCTTCGGCCTTGCGGGCCAGGTCGATGAAGTGCGCCAGCCGAATGCCGGCGTCGGCCTGGGCACCGCTGTCGCGCCACGCGGCGATGTGATGCCCGGTGGCCCGCAGGAAAAGGCCGAGCTTGAGCGTTTCTGTGCGTTGCGTCATGGGGTGGCTCCTGGATCGGATCGGATCGGGACGGGCGATGCGCGCGTCAAGGCTTGCTCCGGTGTGCGAATCGGCCGGCGCGCAGTGCGCTGGAGATAGCAAGGCGTATGCCCACCGCGCGGCATGGGGCGAGCCGCGAAACGACGAAATATAGAAAAGCCTGCCGTGACAATGCCTTGGCCGATCGGTCGGACTGCCTGTGTCCGCCGTCGCTGCTCGTCGCTGCAGCCGCGTGACAGCGCAAGCCGTTGTCACTGTTGCTGGAGCAACAGCTGTCCATCAGTTGCCATTGAAAACAAACAGTTACACAGCGTAGCGACGCTCCCCAGCCAATCACGCGGGCCTTTAATGTGTCACCACTGACGTCTTCCCGGCTGAAGCCGGTCCCACAGGTTAGATGCGGTGTGTTCAGTGGGACCGGCTTCAGCCGGAAAGGGGCCCGTCCGGACACCCTCAATGTTGCAGCGTGGCCTCTGACGTCTTCCCGGCTGAAGCCGGTCCCACAGGGGAGATGCGGTGCTCAGTAGGACCGGCTTCAGCCGGGAAAGGGCCCGTCCAAGCAACGGAGATTTTGCAGTGTGCTCACTGACGCCTTCCTGGCTGAAGCCGGTCCCACAGGGTGCTGCGGTGTGTTTAGTGGGACCGGCTTTAGCCGGGAAGGGGCCCGTCCTAGCAATGGAGATTTTGCAGCGTACCCACTGACGTCTTCCCGGCTGAAGCCAGTCCCACAGGGGAGATGCGGTGCTCATTAGGACCGGCTTCAGCCGGGAAAGGGCCCTTCCAAGCAACGGAGATTTTGCAGTGTGCTCACTGACGTCTTCCCGGCTGAAGCCGGTCCCACAGGGGAGATGCGGTGTGCTCAGTGGGGCTGGGTTCAGCCGGAAAGCGCCCGTCCGGACAGCCTCAATTTTGCAGCGTGCCATCTGACGTCTTCCCGGCTGAAGCCGGTCCCACAGGGGAGATGCGGTGGGTTCAGTGGGACCGGCTTCAGCCGGGAAGGGGCCCGTCCAAGCAACGGAGATTTCGCAGCGTGCCCACTGCCGTCTTCCCGGCTGAAGCCGGTCCCACACGGGAGATGCGGTGCTCAGTAGGACCGGCTTCAGCCGGGAAGGGGCCCGTCCGGACACCCTCAATGTTGCAGCGTG
>NZ_DASVUM010000117.1:0-27588 GCF_036387035.1 Pseudomonas sp.
GAACCGCTGACCATGCGCATACGCGGGGACCTGGCCAGCCAGTACGGCGAAACCCTGAAGCTGCACCTCAACAGCGCGCATTGCCACCTGTTCGACGCCCAGGGCCAAGTCATCCGCCGCGCGCTGCAGGCTGCTGCCTGAGCCGTTGCCCTCCACAGAATTCGGGAACACCCACATGAAACTGAGCAAACAGAACCTGCCTAACCTGGGCGCCGGCATTGCCGTCCCTGCCTACACCCTCGACGACCGCCGCCAAGGCATCGTGCACATCGGCGTCGGCGGTTTTCACCGTGCCCACCAGGCGTTCTACACCGACGCGCTGATGTCCCTCGGGGCGCAAGCGCACAGCGGCGAGGGCCTGGATTGGGCCATTTGCGGGGTCAGCCTGCGCGAGGAAGATCGCGGTAACTTCGAAGCGCTCAAAGGCCAGGATTTCCTGTACACGTTGTTTGAACTGGGCGACACGCCGGACACCGAAACCCGCATCATTGGCGCGATGAGCGAGATGCTCATGTCCACTGACAGTGATCTGGTGCTGATCGACAAGCTCGCCAGTCCGGACATCCGCATCGTCTCGCTGACCATTACCGAGGGCGGCTACTGCATCGACGACAGCACCGGCGAATTCATGAGCCACCTGCCGCAGATCCAGTACGACCTTGCACACCCCGCCACGCCGAAAACCGTGTTCGGGTATCTGTGCGCCGCCCTGACCCGACGCCGCGCCGAAGGCACACCGGCGTTCACCCTGATGTCCTGCGATAACCTGCCGCACAACGGCGCCGTGACACGCAAGGCGCTGTTGGCGTTTGCCCAACTGCGCGACCCGGAGCTGCACGACTGGATCGCGGACAACGTCAGCTTCCCCAACGCCATGGTCGACCGCATCACGCCGATGACCAGCACCGCCCACCGCCTGCAACTGCACGACGAAAAAGGCATCGACGACGCCTGGCCAGTGGTCTGCGAACCCTTCGTGCAATGGGTGCTGGAAGACAAGTTCGTCAACGGTCGCCCGGCCTGGGAAAAGGTCGGCGTGCAGTTCACCGACGACGTCACCCCTTATGAAGAGATGAAGATCAAGCTGCTCAACGGCAGCCACCTGGCGCTGACCTACCTCGGCGCATTGAAAGGCTATCGGTTCGTCCACGAAACCATGAACGACCCGCTGTTCGTGGACTACATCCGCACCTACATGGACCTGGACGTAACGCCGCAACTGGCACCGGTCCCGGGCATCGACCTGACCGACTACAAGCAGACGCTGATCGATCGTTTTTCCAATCAGGCCATCGCCGACCAGCTCGAACGCGTGTGCTCCGACGGCTCCTCGAAATTTCCGAAATTCACCGTGCCGACCCTCAACCGTCTGATCGTCGACAGCGGCAATATGGACCGTGCCTCGCTGGTGGTCGCGGCCTGGGCGCTGTACCTGCAGGGCAACCGGACCGGCGATTTCACCGGCGAAAACGGCGTTCCCTACACGGTGGTCGACCCGCGCGCGGACTTCTGCAAGGCGCTGGTGGCCGATGATGTGGTGATCACCCAGCGTCTGCTGGAGGTGGAAGAAATCTTCGGCGCGGCGATTCCCCAGTCGCCCGAGTTCGTGGCATCGTTCGAGCACAACCTGAACAGCCTGAAGCAGTTGGGCGTCAGCAAAACCCTGGAAAACCTGTTGGCGAAAGCCGTCTGAGGTGGACATGTTTCTCGGCATCGATTGCGGCACCCAAGGCACCAAGGCGATTGTTCTGGATGCAGTCAGCGGCAAGGTGCTGGGCGAAGGCTCGGGCGCCCACCACATGATCAGCGGCGCCAATGGGCGCCGCGAACAGGACGTGCAGGAATGGCTCGACGCGTTCGAGCAGGCAACGGCCGCTGCGTTGGAGCAGGCCGGGGTTTCCGGGACGGACATCCAGGCCATCGGCGTTTCAGGCCAGCAACACGGTCTGGTCATGCTCGACGAAACGGGCCACGTGCTGCGCCCGGCCAAGTTGTGGTGCGACACCGAGTCCACGCCTGAAAACGATCGGCTGTTGAGCTATCTGGGTGGCGAAGCCGGCTCGCTCGAACGCCTGGGCATCGCCATCGCGCCGGGTTACACGGTTTCCAAACTGCTGTGGACCAAGGAACAGTTCCCCGAGCTGTTCGCCCGTATCGACAAAGTGCTGCTGCCCCACGACTACCTCAATTACTGGCTGACCGGGCGCAGCTGCAGCGAGTTTGGCGACGCATCCGGCACCGGTTATTTCAACGTGCGCACCCGCGAGTGGGACCTGGACATCCTCCAGCACATCGACCCCAGCGGCCGACTGCTGAAGGCGCTGCCGGAGCTCATCGAAGCGCATCAGCCGGTGGGCAGGATTCTTCCCGCCATCGCCGAACGCCTGGGCCTGAATCCTCATGCCATCGTTTCAAGCGGCGGCGGCGACAACATGATGGGCGCGATAGGCACCGGCAATATCGCCCCGGGCTCGATCACCATGAGCCTGGGCTCCTCGGGCACGGTCTACGCTTTCGCCGAGGCGGGCAATGTCAGCGATCAGCCGTCCGTGGCGACCTTCTGTTCTTCCTCAGGCGGCTGGCTCCCACTGATCTGCACCATGAACCTGACCAACGCCACCAGTGCCATCCGCGAGCTGTTTGCGATGGACATCGGCGCGTTCAACGCGGCGGTGGCCTCGTCGCCGATCGGCGCCCAGGGCGTGCTCGTCCTACCGTTTCTCAACGGCGAACGGGTGCCCGCCCTGCCCCACGCCACGGGGAGCATCCTGGGCCTGGACAGCACCAACCTGACCCAGGCCAATCTCTGCCGCGCGGTGGTCGAGGGCACCACCTTCGGCCTGCGTTATGGCCTGGACCTGCTGCGTGACAGCGGCATCAAAAGCGATAACATCCGCCTGATCGGTGGTGGCGCAAAAAGCGCCGTCTGGCGACAGATCGTTGCCGATATCATGGACACGCCGGTCATCTGCACCCTCGGCGCCGAAGCGGCAGCCCTGGGCGCAGCGATTCAGGCGGCGTGGTGCCATGGCCATGCCGAGGGTGACGGGGAATCGCTGCAGGCGCTGACCGAGCGTTGCGTCAGTCTGGATCCGAACAGCGAAACCCGGCCGGTGGCCGAACACGTTGCGGCGTACCACACGGTTTATCAGCACTATCGCACTCAATTGCAGGGCCTCTGACGGACAGCCCTGTCGGCCTTTATGGAGCAACTATGTATCTGGTTTGTGGCGAAGCACTGTTCGACTTTTTCTGTCAGCCCGACAGCGGACAAAGCAACAAAGTAGGGTTCCAGGCCATCGCCGGCGGTTCGCCGTTCAACGTTGCCGTGGGGCTGCGCAGGCTGGGCATTGATGCCGGTTTCTTCGCCGGTATTTCCAGCGACTACCTGGGCAAACGTCTGGCCACGGTGCTTGCCGAAGAAGGCGTGCGCGATGACTTTCTGGTGCACGTCGATGCGCCAACCACCCTGTCGATGGTGGCGGTGGGCGCGGACGGCTCGCCGCAGTACAGCTTTCGCGGCGAGGGCTGCGCGGACCGGATGCTGACGGTCGAGCATCTGCCGACGCTGGACGAGGGTGTGCGCGGGCTGCATGTGGGTTCGTTTTCGCTGGTGGTGCAGCCCGTTGCCGATGCGTTGCTGACGCTGGTCCGTCGCGAGAGCGGCAGGCGGTTGATCACCTTTGATCCCAACGTGCGCTTGAATCCGGCGCCAAGCATTGAGTTGTGGCGCGGTCAGGTGGCGAAGTTTGCCGAGCATGCGCACGTCATCAAGGTCAGTGATGAGGACCTGGAGTTGTTGTATCCGGAGAAGGACGCGGCAACGGTTGCCGAGGGTTGGCTCAAGCACAATTGCCAGTGGGTGATCATGACCCGGGGTCGTCAGGGGGCAACGATATTTACCCGGGCGCTGGGCAGCTGGACCGTGGCGGCGCGCAAGGTGGACACGGTGGATACGGTGGGTGCGGGTGATACGTTCCAGGCGGCGTTGATTGCGTTTTTGACGGAGCGCGGTCTGGATGAGCCGGGCAGTCTGGCGGGGGTGGATCGCGAGACGCTGACGAAGATGCTGGAGTTTGCGGTGGCAGCGGCGGCGGTGACGTGTACGCGTGAGGGGCCGGATCTGCCCTATCGGGCTGAGGTCGTCTAGGTTTCTGCTTCTAAGAGCAGTGCGCCGGGTTATCGGGTCATATCCATTGTTTAGGCGCGCTGGGATTATGGTTCCGCCCTTACGGCGGGTCACTTTTTCCAAGAGCCGAAAAAGTAACCAAAAAGGCCCTGCTCCTGGTTGGGTTCCTCCTTCGTCGGAATACCCTCACTTCGACGACGCTCCGTGGGCCCGCGCCGAACGGACATCCATGTCCTAGCGGCGCTCTCGCGGCATCCATGCCGCTCGGCCCACTGCGCGTCGTCTGCGTTCAGCCTGCACCCAAGTCGCGTTTGGCGGTGACTGGACTGCCGCGTCGAAAACGCAAAGGCAAAGGCAAAGGCAAAGGCAAAGCGAAAGCTTCCCGGCTGAAGCCGGTTCCACTGACTGCGCGTGATTGATCGTTCCCACGCTCCGCGTCGCTTCCCCAGGCCTGAATGCCCGACACTGCAGAATCAGCGGTTAGGAACCCTTACTGTGGGAGGCATCGCAATGTCCAAGCGTCTGCGAGGCGATCTACTTTTAAGCCATTCATAACTCTAGATACATCTTCTTCATTGCTCTAACATCGACTTGGTTTCACCCTTCTCCCCCACACCACAAAGGGAGCTGCTGGTGAAGAGCAGGGAATTGATAGCAGAATTAGAGGCAGCGGGCTGGACGTTAGCCCGGATACGAGGCAGCGATCACATTTATACGCATCCGTGCAGTTCGTACTCCATCCCGGTCCCTCATCCGAAGAAGGACCTACCCATCGGAACAGTAAAGAGCATCAGGAGGCGGGCATGCTTATCCCCCATGGCACCGACCTGATCCTAACGCAGGAGCACACCATGCAATATCCAATCGCCATTGAATGGGGCGACGATACGACGGCTATCGGGATCTATATTCCGGACATTCCCGGGGCGGTGACTGCCGGCGACACGTTTGAAGAGGCTTACAACGCTGCCGTCGAGATCGCTCATATACGACTTGAAGAGTTGGTGGCGGACGGTCATGCCGTACCCATGCCGTCTTCGGCCCGCGCGCATCATGAGCATGAGGACTACGCGAATATGGGTTGGGGCATGGTCGAGGTCGACATTACCCCTTATCTGGGCAAGACCGAGAAGGTCAATGTCACCTTGCCCGGCTTTGTCATCCAGCGCATCGACCGTTATGTTCGAGACCACAACGTCAAAAGCCGCTCGTCATTTCTGGCCGATGCTGCGCTGGAAAAGCTCGGTCGGGTTTGAGTGACGATAGACCGCTCGGTGCAGGCTGACCGCAAGGCTTACGGGGCGAGACCGGAGTAGACCGGAGCGAAGGAGCCTGACGAAGCCAGCCTCTCCCGCTCCGATACTCATCACGGTTAAGCCATTTCCGCCTTCGCCATGGCGATTTTGGTCTTCACCTCCTGCTCAGCAACCTGTTGGTCGGTCTTCTGCTTTTGCAGCTCGGTCACCTGCTTGTCGACCGCCGCCTGCTCCTGCGGGGTCATGGCGTCGTATTCCGCCTTGCTGACCCCGGTCAATCGCTGGCGGACCTTCTCTGCGTCTGTCTGGTTCATGTACGACAGAAACTGATCCTTCACCGAGTCGCTACTGTCAGAACCGGCTGCGCCATCACTGGCTGACAACGCATCGGAGACGGTTTTGCTGACGCTGTCAGACGCCGCGACCTGCTTGTCGGCGCTGGACACAAACGCGGCCGCGGCCGCCGCCTTGTCATCGTCGGTGATCGACGCCGCCGTGTTGGCGGAAGCTGCCTTCAGGTTCACCATCATTTTCGCAAATGACTCGTCGTAGCCCTGCCTGCCGTCGTTACTGCTTTGCGCCGCGCCTTCACCATTGCTCGCAATCGCCGCCACGGGTGTGGCGGCGCCGGCCATGGCGGCGGTGTAGGCATCTGTGTCTGGCGTGTCGAAACGCGTGTGGCTCACGGCCTTCGACACGAATTGCTGGATGGCACTGTTGCCGATCAACATCTTTCACCTCCTGTTCAGGTTGTCCGATGTACCCCGACAGCAGCAAAACCGATGCCACTTACTGCCTGTTGCCCTGAAACGCCCGTGGGCGCTGGTCTGCATGCCAGGCTGCACCCCACGCCCCCCGCCATGACGGACGAAGAAAGCGAAGAATGCTTGCCGTCTTGCGGCAGAGGCTCGCCGCCGCTTTGCCGCAGTGGCCCGCGCGCGCATGACAACCCCAGGGCGACGCTCTATCTGAGAAACGCCTTCACCGTCTCATTCACCTTGTCCGCTTCACAGGCCGGCGCCATGTGTCCGCAGTCGTTGTTGAGCACCAGCAACCGCGCGCCCTTTTGCGCCGCCAGCGCCTTGGACGGCGCCGGGTCCACCATGCGGTCTTGTTCAGAGGTAATGATCAGCAGTTGCGCCTTGATCTTGCCGGCCAGTCCGGCCATGTCGTCGTGATGCAACAGGTCGAAAGACGTCATCGCCTGCAGCTGGCGATACCAGTCGACGGTGCTGAAGGGCTGGCTGACGGCAGCATCAGGCGGCTTCCCCGCCGGGGCAGGCCTGCTCGCCACGGCTTTGACGGCAGCACGCTCGGGGGTCCAGAGGTAAGCGTTGTGCAGGGCCGTCAGCTGCCGGAATACCGTGCCTGGCGCATAGTTACCGTCGTTCCAGCCGGCCGCGTGTTCGATGGCGGCGAGTTCGGCGTTCCACGCCTGCAAATCGTGCTCGGTCGGTTGAGGCGTGGAGACGATGGTCACCACTTTGCTGGCGAAGTCCGGGTACATCACCGCCCACTGCAACGCCTGCATGCCGCCCATGGAAATGCCGACAATGGCGTGTGCGTGGTCAATGCCCAGGTACATCGCGAGCAACCGATGCTGCGCCTTGACCATGTCGCGAATGCCGAACGTGGGGAAATTCAGGCGCGGCGCGCTCGCGCTATTGGATGGCGAGCACGAAACGCCATTGCCAATCGCGTCGATCGCCACGACGTACCAGCGATCCGTGTCGACCAGCTTGCCGGGACCGATCATGTCCAGCTGATCGGCTGTTCGCCCGGCCAGCCAGGTCGGCACCAGGACCACGTTGCCCTGATCGGCCGCCAGCTTCCCATAGGTGCGGTACCCGAGCGTGCATTGAGTGAGCTTGCCGCCGGTCATGTTCAATGAGCCGATGTTCACGCGTTGCTGCTCTGCCGCCTGGCACAGTCCCACACTTATCATGACCAGCAACGCGCACAGCGTCCGGTCAGCATAATGACGCAGTTTCATGGAGTTCCTTATTGAAGACGCCTGGCGCGGTCGCGCCTGAACGGTGTGCGGCTGCGGAAAACCATGTACGTCGACACCATGCCGTGCGCTGCGCCGTGAGCGTAGACGGTCGAGCGCTGCGCGTCAGCCCGCCTTGCGCCTATTTTTCAGGTCCTTCCACCGCTCAGGTCTTTTATGCTTCTGCGCCGCTTTCACCCGCCAAGGCGACAGATGTCAGCATGAGGACTCCCCCTGCTCCGCCGGCGATGGTAGCGTGCGGTGGTTTCTGATCGAACGATCAGCCATTTCTTTCAACATGCCTGCCAAGGAATGCCCCACACAATGGACTTTTCGCTCAAGCACTTCGCCGCCGCCACCTTGATGTTCGCCGGCGTTTCCTCCTTCGCGCCCGCTGCGTTCGCCAACCTCACCGCGCAACAGAGCAGCGTGCTGGTCGGGAGTTTTAAACAGAACGCCGTCACCGACTTCCGCCAGTTCCTCAAGACCGTCAGCAGCACTGACGTCGTCAAAGCCGCCGGGATCGAGCCGGCCATCAGCGCCTTTCTCGGCAACAAAAAACTCTCCGCCGATGAGCAGAACGACATCCATCGCCTGCTGGGCGTGTACGCGCGGGTGAAATACGGCAGCGCCGCCACCGAAACCCTGCGCGAGCTGGTCGCCATTCCCACGTTCCAGACCGCCGGTGTGGCGCAGCATGACAACCCGGCGTTCATCAAGATTGCCGAAAAAATCAAAGCCCTCGCGCAGTCCTTCGACCTGACCTTCCGCAACATCGACAACCGCGTGTATGAGGTTTCTCTGGAAGGCTCGAGCCCGGAAGTGGTGGGGATTCACGCCCATGCCGATGTCGTCCCGGTCACTCCGGAAAACTGGGTGCTGGCTGACGGCACCCGGCTCGATCCGTTCAAAGTCACCCTGATCGGCGACCGCATGTACGGGCGCGGCACCGAGGATGACAAGAACGGCATCGTCGTCGCGCTCTACGCGATGAAGGTGATCAAGGAAGAGAAGCTGCCCCTGGCACGGAATTTCAAGCTGCTGATCGACACCACCGAAGAAACCTCCGGCGACGCCATTCCCTATTACTTCGAGCGCAACCCGACGCCGGCCTACAACCTGGCGCTCGATGGCAGCTACCCGGTGGTGATCGCGGAAAAAGGCTACGGCACGGTCATGGCCAGCTTCCCGCTGCGCAGCGCCGACGGCACGGGCGCCGAAATCACCTCGATGACCGGTGGCATGGCGACCAATCAGATCCCGTCGAAGTCGGTCGCGACACTGGTCAGCGATCGTCCGGCCGAGCTCGCAGCCGAGTTGAAGAAAGCCGGCGTTGATTACGCTCAACGCAACGGCGGCAATTTCCAGATCGACACTGAAGTGGTCGGCAAGGACGTCAAGCTGACCGTCACAGGCGTGTCGGCGCACTCCTCTGAGCCTGAGTCCGGGGTCAACCCGGTGGCACGCATGCTCGACTTCATCAACGGTCTGGACGGCAAGGTCGCGCTCAAGCACAACGCGATCACCGACGCCGCGCGCTACGCCGCAGATAACTGGGGCCTGGATTACCTGGGCAGCAAGCTGGGCGTCGGCTTCAGCGACGAGTTCATGGGGCCTTTGACCGCCTCGCTGACCTACGTGGCGATGGACGACAAGGCGTTCAAGCTCGCAGTCAATCTGCGCGTGCCAAGGGGCAAATCACCGGAAGCGCTGAAAAAAGAAATCGCCGACAAGCTGACCAGCTGGAGCCAGCAGAGCCACATCACGCCGGGCCTGGATTACTCGATTGCCGAGCCGATGTACCGCAACCCGGAGGGCGAGTGGGTCAAGGCGTTGCTGGCCGTGGCCACCGAAAACCTGGGCATGGAGCATAAGTTCGGCACCTCTGCCGGCGCCACGTCCGTGCATGAGCTGCCAAACGGCGTGCAGTTTGGTCTGGCCAAACCCGACGTCAAATACACCGGTCACACCGACGCCGAGTTCAAGACCACCGAGCAGTTTCTGCTGGACCTGCAGATTGTCACCGAGATGATGGGCCGTATCGGTCAGCTGCCGAAACTCTGACGACGCGTCAGGCCCGCTTGAGTAGCGGGCCTGGTTGGAGCCATTGAATGAGCGGGCATAGGGACTCAGTGCTGAAGTCTGGAGCCTGACCGGCGCACGATTTTGATCGAGTGTTTGAGGTTGGGCTTGCGCGTCACGCTGATCGCCCGTTGCGTGACGGTGTCCAGGGTGATGTTCCAGAACCCGGTGCTGGGCACCACGATCTTTGCCGGGAATCGGGCGAAGGCGCCGCCGTGATAGGTGTGCCGACCGCCGTTCTTGAAGCTGCGGAAGTTGGCGTCACTCATGAGGCGGATGTTGCAGGCGTTCGATGACTCGATCACCACCATGTCGCCTTCGTTCAGGTGTTCGCGTTGATGGATGAATTTCACGGAGTTTCCATGGCGGTGATTAAAACGGGCGCGAGAATACCATGGCGGCCTGGTGGCAGACTCCGTGGTCCCATGAACGTATAAACAACAGACCAAAAAAAAACTCATGATCGCTCATGAGGTTTTTTTGTTTCTGCAGCATGGGTTCGATGGTGTGGCTACCGGCGCCTTCCCGGCTAAAGCCGGTCCCACAAGTCGGCGTACACCCGGTGCAACTCTGGACGAATAGGCTGGCGTTAGTGGGACCGGCTTTAGCCGGGAAGAGGCCGGTGTGAACGCCATCAGTTTTGCTGCAGTGGCTACCGACGCCTTCCCGGCTGAAGCCGGTCCCACAAGTCGGCGTACAACCGATGCAACTCTGGGCGCATAGGCTGCCGTTAGTGGGACCGGCTTTAGCCAGGAAGAGGCCGGTGTGAACGCCATCAGTTTTGCAGTGTGGCTACCGACGCCTTCCCGGCTGAAGCCGGTCTCACTAAAACGCCGCTGATATCACGCCGGAGCGCTGGTGCGGATCAGGTGATCGAAAGCGCTGAGCGACGCTTTGGCGCCCTCGCCGACTGCAATCACGATCTGCTTGTACGGCACAGTGGTCACATCGCCGGCCGCGAAGATGCCCGGGATCGAGGTTTCACCGCGTTGATCGATGACAATCTCGCCACGTGGCGACAGCTCGACGGTGCCCTTGAGCCACTCGGTGTTCGGCAGCAGGCCGATCTGCACGAAGATGCCTTCCAGCTCGACGGTGATGTCCTCACTGGTGAGGCGGTTCTTGTAGCGCAGGCCGTTGACCTTCTGGCCGTCGCCGGTCACTTCGGTGGTCAACGCGCTGGTCAGGACCGTCACGTTGGGCAGGCTGTGCAGCTTGCGCTGCAGGACCGCGTCGGCGCGCAGGTTGGCGTCGAATTCCAGCAAGGTGACGTGGGACACGATACCGGCCAGGTCGATGGCCGCTTCCACGCCCGAGTTACCGCCGCCGATGACCGCGACGCGCTTCCCTTTGAACAACGGACCGTCGCAGTGCGGGCAGTACGCCACGCCCTTGTTGCGGTATTGCTGCTCGCCCGGCACGTTCATTTCGCGCCAGCGTGCGCCGGTCGCCAGGATCACGGTCTTGCCTTTGAGCACGCCGCCGCTGGCGAATTTGACCTGATGCAGCTCGCCGTTTTTACCCGGAATCAACTGCTCGCCGCGCTGCAGATTGATGACGTCCACTTCGTATTGCTTGACGTGTTCTTCCAGCGCAACCACCAGCTTCGGCCCTTCGGTGTGCTGCATCGAGATGAAGTTCTCGATCGCCATGGTGTCCAGCACCTGGCCGCCAAAACGCTCGGCAGCCACGGCGGTGCGGATGCCTTTACGGGCGGAGTAGATCGCTGCGGCAGAACCGGCCGGGCCACCGCCGACCACGAGCACGTCAAAAGCTTCTTTGGCATTCAGCTTCTCGGCCTGACGATCACCGGCACTGGTGTCGATCTTCGCCAGAATCTCTTCCAGGTTCATGCGCCCCTGGCCGAACAGCTCGCCGTTCAGGTAGATGCTGGGCACCGACATGATCTGGCGGTCGGTGACTTCTTGCTGGAACAGGCTGCCTTCAATGGCAACGTGCTGCACGTTCGGGTTGAGCACCGCCAGCAGGTTGAGCGCCTGGACCACGTCCGGGCAGTTCTGGCAGGTCAGCGAGAAGTAGGTTTGAAATTTGAACTCGCCGGTCAGGCTGCGGGCCTGCTCAAGCGTGTCTTCGCTGGACTTGGACGGGTAGCCGCCGACTTGCAGCAGCGCCAGCACCAGCGAGGTGAATTCGTGACCCATTGGCAAGCCGGCAAAACGCAGCTTGATGTCCTGGCCCGGGCTGTTCAGGGCGAAGGACGGCGTGCGTGCATCGCTGCCATTGGTGTCCAGGGTGATCTTGTCGGAGCTGCTGACGATGTCATTGAGCAGGGCCAGCATTTCCTGGGATTTTGCGCCGTCATCAAGGGACGCAATGATCTCGATCGGGCGAGTGATCCGCTCCAGGTAAGATTTCAACTGAGCTTTAAGATTAGCGTCCAACATGGTTCGGCTTCCTTCTTCACTATCTGAGTCCAGATCGCTATGAGGATCTGGATGACTGGTTCTACAAAAAACAACGCCCAGACGATGACCGCCCGGGCGTTTTTTGGGGGCGATGCGGTTTACGTGCTTATGGGCTCATCGCCCCCGATCCGGTCATGAAGACTTAGATCTTGCCAACTAGGTCCAGGGACGGTGCCAGAGTGGCCTCGCCTTCTTTCCACTTGGCTGGGCAGACTTCGCCCGGGTGGGCAGCAACGTACTGAGCGGCCTTGATTTTGCGCAGCAGCTCGGAAGCGTCACGGCCAACACCGCCGTCGTTCAGTTCGACGATTTTGATTTCGCCTTCCGGGTTGATCACGAACGTACCGCGGTCAGCCAGGCCTGCTTCTTCGATCAGCACGTCGAAGTTGCGGGAGATACGCAGGGTCGGGTCGCCGATCATGGTGTACTGGATTTTGCCGATGGCTGGCGAAGTGTTGTGCCAGGCAGCGTGGGCAAAATGGGTGTCAGTGGACACGCTGTAGATCTCGACGCCCAGCTTCTGGAACTCGGCGTAGTTGTCGGCCAGGTCTTCCAGCTCGGTTGGGCAAACGAAGGTGAAGTCAGCCGGGTAGAAGAACACCACAGACCATTTGCCTTTCAGGTCGGCATCCGACACTTCTACGAAGTTGCCGCTCTTGAAAGCAGTGGCCGTGAACGGTTTGACTTGGCTGTTGATGATAGGCATCGGTGAATCTCCTGAGGGTTGTGAAAAGAGGTGCTACAAATTCGATGGGGAGGATACTACGCAAAATCGTACGCCGGGGCCCATTGGTAAACCTCATGCTAACGATTGGTTTTCGCTATCCAGAAGCGTAATCAATAGAAGACGTCATCGAAGACAAGTTCGATGGATCGAACGCCCGAAAGGACTGAGCGGTAGAAGCCGGGCAAGTGATCCGAGTGTGCGCACTCAGACAAACTCGATCAGCCGTCGCACGCGCTGGGCAAGTTCGTCGATGCTGAAAGGTTTGATCAGCAAATCCATGCCATCGTCCAGAAAGTCCCCGCGCACTTGCGCCTCGCGCGCATAGCCGGTCATGAACAATACCTTCAGCCCGGGACGGTGCTGGCGGGCGACTTCTGCCAGTTGGCGGCCGTTCAAGCCCGGAAGCCCGACGTCCGTCACCAGCAGATCGATCAACGCAGTGCCTTGCAGAACGGGCAACGCTTCATGGCTGTCGCAGGCGACCTCCACCTGATACCCCAACTCTTTCAACACATCGACCACCAACAGGCGCACATCGGGCTCGTCTTCGACCACCAGCACGCGCTCGCCCTGGCTGGCGCAAGGCGGCTCGGTGCTGCGTTCAACGGCAGGCGGACGCTCGGCCGTGTCGTGATGGCAGGGCAAGAGCAAATCGATACGGGTGCCGCGCCCTTCTTCGCTGGTGATACTGACCCGGCCTCCGGTCTGGTTGATGAAGCCATAGACCATCGACAGGCCCAGGCCGGTGCCCTGCCCGATCGGCTTGGTAGTGAAGAACGGGTCGAAGGCCCGCGCGATGACGTCGCTGGACATCCCCAGGCCGGTGTCCTGCACGCGAAGGCGCACGTACTCGCCCGGCGCCAGTGCGTCCTGCAACAAGGGACTGTGGATCAGCTCGGTCTGGATCAGCAGCCGTCCGCCCTCAGGCATCGCGTCCCGGGCGTTGATCACCAGATTGAGCAATGCATTTTCCAGCTGATGCTCATCGGTGTTGGTCATGCACGAGGTCGTGTGCAGATCGACTTCCAGTTCGATGCTTTCGCCCATGGTGCGGCGTAGCAGTTCCTCCATCGACGTCACCATGTGATTGACGTCGACGGGGCGCTGGTTGAGGGACTGGCGGCGGGCGAACGCGAGCAGGCGATGAGTGAGCGAGGCGGCGCGGTTGGCCGAGCTCATGGCAGCCTCTATGTAACGGTCGATCTCAGACACGCGCCCCGCAGCGACGCGACGCTGAATCAGGTCGAGCGCGCCGAGCACGCCGGTCAGCATGTTGTTGAAGTCGTGGGCGATACCCCCGGTCAGTTGACCGATGGCGTCCATCTTCTGCGCGTGGCGCAGGGCTTCTTCGGCCTGGGCGCGTTCGCTGATTTCGATCTGCAGACGCTGGTTGCTCTCGGCCAGCTCGCGGGTACGTTCTGCCACGCGCTGTTCAAGGCTCTCATTGAGTTCGCGCAGGGCGTCCTCGGCACTGACTTGCGCAGTGATGTCGGTGCTCGTGCTCAGCCAATAGGTGATGTTGCCGAGCTCATCGCGAATCGGCAGCGCGCGGGACAGGAACCAGCGGTACTGGCCGTCCTTGCCGCGTAGCGGGAAGGTGTCCTCCCACAGAGAGCCGGTCGCAAAGCAGCGCTGCAGGCGTGATTCGACGCGCTGGCGGTGATCAGGGTGATGCAACGATCGCCAGCCCAGCGCCATCATCGCTTCGTGGGACGTGCCGGTGTAGCTGTACCAGCGCTCGTTGTACCAATAGATCTGGCCGGCAGGATCGGCAATCCAGGCCAACTGACTCATGTTGTCGGCCAGGCCGCGAAACTGTCGCTCACTTTCCTCAAGCGCTTCGGTTCGCGAAAGCGTCTGGTCGTCAGGTTCTGCTGGATTCAAAGGCATGGCTGCCAAAAAGCTCGTGCTGGTCAAAGAGTGGGTCCGTCCCTGAAAACAATAACTCGTCCAGCTTCCTCCATGGAGGCTGGACCGTTCACGTGTGCCGCAGGCCAGAGCGCACCTGTGGCCTGAAGGTTAGCGCGTTGGCGTGCGCATGGTAACGAATTCCTCCGCCGCCGTAGGATGCACGCCGATGGTGTCGTCGAAAATCTGCTTGGTAGCGCCGGCTTTCAGCGCGATCGCCAGGCTCTGGATGATCTCGCCAGCGTCCGGGCCGACCATGTGGCAGCCCAGCACGCGATCGGTTTTGGCGTCGACCACCAGTTTCATCAGGGTGCGCTCCTGATCGTGGGTCAGCGTCAGCTTCATCGGCCGGAAACGGCTTTCGAACACCTGCACTTCATGGCCGGCCTGGGTCGCTTCGGCTTCGGTGAGCCCGACCGTGCCGATGTTGGGCAGGCTGAAAACCGCGGTGGGGATGTGGCGGTAATCGACCGGGCGGTACTGCTCGGGCTTGAACAGGCGACGCGCGACGGCCATGCCCTCGGCCAGCGCCACAGGCGTCAACTGCACGCGACCAATGATGTCGCCGACGGCGATGATCGACGGTTCGCTGGTCTGGTAGTTGTCGTTGACTTTGATGAAGCCCTTCTCGTCCAGCTCGACGTTGACCGTGTCCATGCCCAGGTTGTCGAGCATCGGCCGCCGTCCGGTGGCGTAGAACACGCAATCGGTGTTGAACGTGCTGCCGTCGTTCAGGCTCAGGTGCAAGGTGCCGTCGGCAAGCTTCTCGATGCTGCGGATGTCGGTGTTGAAGCGAATGTCCATGTCGCGCTTGGCGAGTTCTTCGTGCAGATGGGTGCGCACGCTCTCGTCAAACCCGCGCAGGAACAGCTCGCCGCGGTAAATCAGCGAGACGTCAGCGCCCAGACCGTTGAAGATCGACGCAAACTCCACCGCAATGTAGCCGCCGCCGACCACCACGACGCGCTTGGGCATCTGCTCGAGGAAAAAAACCTCGTTGGAGGTGATGGCGTGCTCGCGCCCCGGAATGTCCGGCACCTGCGGCCAGCCGCCGGTGGCAATCATGATGTGCTCGGCCGTGTGGACCTCGCCGTTGATTTCGACCGCGTGGGGGCCGCGCAACTGCGCGTGACCTTCCATCAGCGTGACGCCGCTGTTGGCCAGCAGGTTTCGGTAAACGCCGTTCAGACGGTTGATTTCATGGTTCTTGTTGGCGATCAGGGTCGGCCAGTCAAAATGCGCCTCGCCACTGCTCCAGCCATACCCTTTTGCGTGTTCGAAGTCTTCGGAAAAATGCGCCCCGTAGACCATCAGCTTCTTGGGTACGCAACCGACGTTGACGCAGGTGCCGCCTAGATAACGGCTTTCGGCAACCGCCACCCGCGCCCCGAAACCGGCGGAAAAACGCGCGGCCCGGACGCCGGCCGAGCCTGCGCCAATTACAAAAAGGTCAAAGTCGTAGCTCATGTGTTTCTCCTAAGCGAGGCGCTAGCATAACCGCTTGAACGCGCTCGGCAAGTTCCGCGGCACAGAAACGACAAAGCCACCCGAAGGTGGCTTTGTCTGCAGCACAGTTAAACGCTGACTACCGATACAGCGACATCACTGAGTCGATTTGCCGGTCTTGTAGAAGTGCTCGAAGCAGAAGTTGGTGGCTTCTACGTAGCCTTCCGCACCGCCGCAGTCAAAGCGCTTGCCCTGGAATTTGTAGGCCAGGACGTTGCCTTCAGCCGCTTGTTTCATCAGGGCGTCGGTGATCTGGATCTCGCCGCCTTTGCCTGGCTCGGTGTTTTCGATTTTCTCGAAAATGTCCGGGGTCAGGATGTAGCGACCGATGATCGCCAGGTTGGACGGGGCAACGTCCGGCGCCGGTTTTTCGACCATGTCGGTCACGCGGAACAGGCCCGGCTTGATTTCTTCACCGGCAATGACGCCGTATTTGTTGGTCTCGTTCGGGTCGACTTCTTGAATGGCAACGATGGAGCATTTGTACTGCTGGTGCAGTTTGACCATCTGCGCCAGAACGCCATCACCTTCCAGGTTGACGCACAAGTCATCTGCCAACACCACGGCGAATGCCTCGTTGCCGATCAGCGGACGGCCGCTGAGAATCGCGTGGCCCAGGCCCTTCATTTCGGTTTGGCGAGTGTAGGAAAAGCTGCACTCGTCGATCAGTCTGCGGATGCCGACCAGGTATTTTTCCTTGTCGGTGCCCTTGATCTGGTGCTCCAGCTCGTAGCTGATATCAAAGTGGTCTTCCAGTGCGCGCTTGCCGCGGCCTGTGACGATGGAAATTTGGTTCAGACCTGCAGCAAGTGCTTCTTCCACGCCGTATTGGATCAGTGGCTTGTTGACAACTGCCAGCATCTCTTTGGGCATGGCCTTGGTCGCTGGCAAAAAGCGAGTGCCGTAACCGGCTGCGGGGAACAAGCATTTCTTGATCATATAAATCCTTGATGAGGCTTGGGGGTGTTGCGGCGCAGTCTAATGAGGCGGGGGTAACCTTACAATGCCCGCTACTGGCCGTTCGCTGCCTAGGTAGAGGAACGCTGAAGCAGATAGTTCCGCAACGCGCGTTTCATTCTGCCCGGCAGCGAGGGGCGCGGAATCGGTCGGAGCGTTACCGCTCCATCACTGAGCGTCACCCGCCGCGACCTCGCTACGCTTCACCCACTGATTATGTGAATTCCCTACTGTCTTCGTACGGGCTCATCCAGCGCCTCGCAACCGCCATTCGGTGACCTTCGCAAGCGTAGCCATGTTTGCCGGCTCGCGTGTGAAATTGTGCGATTGCCCTTTGGCATTTGCCGCTTATCATGGGCGCCTGAATCACTGATCGAGATGAGTCGATGTCTGAAGTCAAAAGCGTTAACGGGTATTTGATCAAAAAACTCCAGGACGGCCAGTGGTGGCTGGTCGGGCACGACGGCGAGGCAGTCGCCGGGCCCTTCTCGAGCGAAAGCAGCGCCATTGAGGTGGCTGCCGTGTTTGAAGACACGCCGGCACCGCGCCGTCGGAGCGATAAGCAGGATTGATGCCGCTGTGGGGCCCGCTGTGCAAGGCAGCGCGGCCCGCCGCTTGTTCAATTGATCGCTGGCGCATCACCTGCAGGTCGGCGCGCCGCTCAGGCAAAAAATGTCGGGTGATGCCGGAACGATGGCACCGACCTCAAGTCTCAGACTAGCAATCTCACACCAGCAACGCCCCACCGGCCCTCATCGCGAAGCATTCCACCATGATCAAGATCTTATCCGTCATTGCTGTACTGGGCCTGACCGGCTGTGCGACCGCGCAGAACACCTACCTGAAAGACGGGAAGGAAGCGTTGAGCATCGACTGCTCCGGCGAAGCCATGTCCTGGGCCGCGTGCTATGAGAAAGCCGATGCCTCCTGCGCAGGGACCGGCTACAACATCGTCAGCACCAACGGCACGCCGCAACCCAAGGAAGATGACAAGACCCTGGGCGTGGACGTCGGCAATTACAAAAACCGGACTGTACTGGTGGTCTGCAAGTAACGCCCCCGCCGCTTACGCTAGAACCGCACCCGCGCTGAAGCCCGTCACTCGCCCGAGATACACGCCGTCACGGCGTGCTGAACGTCCTTGGGGCGTAGCGGGTTGTTCGACATCCGCTCGAACAACTTGATCGAGCTGCCGCTGGAACGGGTCTCGATGTCGACGATGGCAGCCGGATCACTGCTCAGCAGCTTCTGTGGAACGATAATGCGCAGCCCTTCGTGGTGCGGCTCGATCTGCGGTGGCTTGCGGCTGTCGGAGATGCGTCCGACAAAGCACGCGGCATAATCTTTCGGCGACTTGCCGGACATGACGCTCATGGTCGCCGGGGTGTGTTCGATGTCCGTGACTGTGGCGCAACCGGTCATCGCCAGGGCCAGAATAACAACCGCCAATTTCATACAATCCCTCCAGTAAAGGTGCTTACGACAAGCCTGGCCCGGATTAAATCCCGTGCATCCCGTTTTTAGCGGTCCGTGCTGCGCCGCGCCGGGCTGAGGGCAGCGCAATAAAACCCGCCGGGATGATCAATGCTCAGGCTCGCCGTGCTATCGTTTCGGGTTTTCGAGAAAGCCTGTCTCCGGAGACACCCATGAAATTCGTACACCAGCGCGAGCACCTCAATGAAGACGACATGGTCGTCATCGAGTGCTCCCAGCTTTGCAACATACGCCTGATGAGTGATGCCAACTTTCGAAGCTTCAAAAACGGCGGCCGTCACACTTATCACGGCGGTGCATTCGACCGTTTCCCCGCGAAGATCGCCGTGCCCAGCACCGGCTTCTGGAACATCACCATCGACACCGCTGGCCGCAAGCTGGACAGCAATGGCGGACGCAAGACCGCTTTCACGCATTCGATCAAGATCGTCCGCCGCTCGTCCTCGCGTCTGAGCTGATGCGCCATTGAACACCGGCTGACGTGAAAGCTTCGTGTTTTTTCGCGATCATCCGGTCAGCGTTCCCAAGGAGTCAAATGTGAGCACCTCTGCCCCCGTCGTCAAATACGCCATCAGCTACAAGCTCAACGGTGAGCGTCGTTTCGAATTCGCCCTGCTGCAGTCGCCTTCCGCCGACGAAGCGCTGGCAGCCCTGCAGAAGATGCACGGCGACAGCGACGATGTCATCAGCGATGTGAAGGTGAGCAAAGCGCTTTAAGCAGGATCAGAACCGGGAAAAACTATGGTGATGCAGCGCAAGGGCACGACACCGGCGACGTTTGATCTGTTTGCCGATGAGGCGCCGCAGCCGCCTGCGGTCGAGCAGATTGGCCCGCAGTCTTATGTGTTTCGCGGGTTCGCCCTGCCCTTCATTGAGCGAGTATTGCCGGCGCTGGAGTCGGTGCTGAGCCAGGCACCGTTCCGCCACATGGTCACGCCCGGTGGCCACACGATGTCGGTGGCCTTGAGCAGCTGCGGAAGCTTCGGCTGGACCACGGACCGCAGCGGCTATCAGTACACGCCCACCAATCCGCAAACCGGGGAGCCTTGGCCCGCCCTGCCCGAGGTGTTCAGGGAGTTGGCCATTGCGGCCGCCGAAATGGCGGGGTTTGTCGACTTCATCCCCGATGCCTGCTTGATCAACCGCTATATCCCGGGCGCGAAGATGACCCTGCACCAGGACAAGGACGAGCGCGGTTACCAGTGGCCGGTGGTCTCGGTGTCCCTGGGTCTGCCCGCCATGTTTTTGTTCGGCGGGCACCAGCGCAGCGACAAGACACAACGGGTGCCGTTGTTTCATGGCGATGTGGTGGTCTGGGGCGGGGTCGACCGGCTGCGGTTCCACGGCGTGATGCCAGTCCGCGAGGGGTCACACCCGCAGCTGGGCGAACAGCGGATCAACTTCACCTTTCGCAAAGCCCGGTAAGCGCAGCGGCCCCGCAAGATCAAAAGCTTCCCGGCTGAAGCCGGTCCCACAAATTGCGCGCGGCGTCTGGTTGAGAGTGGTTTTTAGCCGATCCTGCAGATTGGCGCGCGGTGCGTTTGTAGGACCGGCTTTAGCCGGGAAGAGGCCTGTGTCGGCGCCATCAATCTCCCGGCATGACGCCTGGCGAAAGCCGCTCCTGGTTCGTCGCTCTGGTTTTCACCGGACACACGGTGCGGTGCAGGTTGAGGGCGGTATTGATGATGCCGATATGGCTGAAGGCCTGCGGGAAATTGCCGAGCATGCGGCCTTGCTGCGGGTCGTACTGCTCGGCGAGCAGGCCGACGTCGTTGCACAAACCGCACAGGCGTTCGAACAGCACCTGGGCTTCGTCGTCGCGGCCTTGAAGCACGTACACGTCGGCGAGCCAGAACGAACACACCAGAAAGGTCCCCTCGCTGCCCGACACGCCGTCGGTGCTGCGCTCGCTGTCATAACGCAACAGCAAGCCATCCTTCATCAACGACGCCTCGATGCGCGTGACCGTGCCCGTCACGCGTGGATCGTCTATGGGCAGGAAGCCGGTCAACGCGATCTGCAGCAGGCTGGCGTCCAGCTCTGTGCCGCCGTAGGTCTGCACGAAGCTGCCCAGCTGCGCGTCATAACCGTTTGCGCAAACGTCGGCGTGGATCTGATCGGCGACCTCTCTGTAATGCCGTCCCCGATCCCGATCTTCCGCGTCATCGCTTAGCGCCAGCACCCCGGCGTTCCGGTCGAAGGACACCCACGCCATGACTTTGGAGTGGGTGAAATGCCGAGGCGCCGAGCGGATTTCCCAGATGCCGGCATCCGGTTGATGCCAGACCTTTTCCAGAAAGGGCATGATGACTTTCTGGACTTCCGTGCTGCGCGGCAGCACCGGCAAGCCGCTTTTCAGTGCCTGGGTCATCGCGTCGGCGACCTCGCCGTACACGTCCAGCTGCACCTGATTGGCCGCGGCATTGCCCACCCGTACCGGCCGCGATCCCTCGTAGCCGGCCAGCCACGTCAGCTCGTACTCGAGCAGACGCCGCTCCCCCGCCAGGCCATACATGATCTGCACCTGATCGGGGTTGCCGGCGATCGAACGCAACAGCCAGTTGCGCCACGCCGTCGCTTCTTCGAAATAGCCCAGGTTCATGAACGCCAGCAGCGTCATGGTCGCGTCACGAAGCCAGCAGAAGCGGTAATCCCAATTGCGCTCACCGCCCAGCTGCTCGGGCAGCGAGGTGGTCACCGCCGCGACGATCCCGCCCGTAGGCGCGTACGTCATGGCCTTGAGGGTGATCAAGGAGCGCTTGACCTGGTCCGTCCAGGGGCCGACATCCGGGCAACGGCCGGAAAAGTCGCGCCAGAACATTTCGGTCTGTTGCAGCGCCTGCTCGATGTCGAACCCGGGCCGCACCGGCTCATGGGAGACTTGCCAAGACAGCGCGAAACCCAGCCGCTGACCCGCTTCGACGCTGAACAGGCTCTCGGTGTGATGGTCCATCGGGTGCAATTCGGCCGGCGTGCGCAGCACCAGAAGCTCGGGCCCGGCCACGGCGGTCATGGTGTGCGGATCGCGTTTTTCGACCCAGGGTACGGCGCTGCCATAGTCGAAGCGGATGGCCAGGTCCATCGAGAAATCGACGTGCCCCGTCACACCCACGACGATGCGCACCACGCTGCTCTCGATCTCCATGGGCATGAAGTCGATGAGCAAGGCCTGCCCCGTGTCAGTGGTGAACAGCGTTTCGAGAATCAGGGTGCCGTCGCGGTAGCTGCGCTGCGACTGAGCGCTGCCGTCAACCGGCGACAGCTTCCAGCGCCCGTTGTTACTGTCACCCAGCAGGGCAGCGAAACACGCGGGCGCATCGAAGCGCGGAAAACACAGCCAGTCCAGCGACCCGTCGCGGGCCACCAGCGCTGCAGTGCGGCAATTGCCGAGCAGGGCGTAATCTTCGATCAATACGGCCATCGGGCGGTAATCCTTCTAAAGCGGCACGGGGTTGTTGTCTAACCCCGTGCCTTGAAATGGACCGCCACCGCCGCCTTGATTCAACGAGGCAGGATGTAGCGCTCGATGGCGCCGGCCAGCCCGTCGTCGGCGTTGCTGTCCGTCACATAGTTGGCCTGCGTCTTGACGCCTACTTCAGCCTGCCCCATCGCAATCGAAAGACCGGCACGCAGGAACATCGCCACGTCATTGCCGGCATCGCCAATGGCGGCGGTGTTGGCCAGCGGTACACCCAGCGTCTCGGCCAGCGTCTCAAGGGCGGTGCCCTTGTTGGCGTCCAGCGCGGTGACGTCCAGGTAATAGGATTGCGAGCGCGCCGCCAACGCCGAACCGGCAATCAGCGGGTTGAGTTTGACCTCAAGACGCTTGAGCAACTCGAAGTCCTTGCTCGCTGCGACGATCTTGTCGATGCGGTCAATGTAAGCGTCGAAGCTGTCGACCTGAACAAAGTCGTAGCCCAGCGTATTGCGCTCATGCTCGACGTAATCCCCCTGCGGATCGAGCAGCAGCCACTGGTCATCGGCGAACACCCAGACCGCCACCCGCTCGCCCGCGAATACCTCAAGGCTGGTGCGCGCCGCGTCGGGAGCAATGCGGTGGGCTTTGAGCAGGCTGCCGTCGGGGTTGATGATGTTGGCGCCGTTGAACGCCACGGTCGGCAAGGTGATGCCCAGGGCGGCGATCTGCTCACGCATGGCCCGTGGTGGCCGGCTGCTGGCGACCGAGAAATGAATCCCGGCCTCCTGCAGCTTGCGCACCGCGTCGATGTTGGCTTGGCTCAGGCTGTGATCAGGGTGAAGCAGCGTGCCATCGATGTCGGACAGCATGAACTGGATGAGAGGTAGCGAGGCTTCGCTCATCCCAGGCGCTGCCACGTGCGGCCGTCGCGGGCCAGCAACTCATCAGCCGCCGACGGCCCGTCTTCGCCCGCGTGGTACAGCTCCACTTGCGGGTCCTTTGCCCAGGCATCAATGAACGGTTGCACCGCACGCCAGCCGTTTTCGATGTTGTCGGCACGCTGGAACAGGGTCTGGTCGCCGGTCAGGCAATCGTAGATCAGGGTTTCATACCCGGTCGACGGCTGCATCTCGAAGAAGTCCTTGTAAGCGAAGCCCAGTTCGATGGTCTGCATGTCCAGGGTCGGACCGGGCTTCTTCGCCTGCAGATCGAACCACATGCCCTCATCGGGCTGGATCTGAATCTTCAGGAAATTTGGCGCGACGCTGTCGACATTGGTATCGCGGAACTGCGCGTACGGCGCGGGTTTGAAGCAGATGGCGATCTCGGTGTCGCGCACGCTCATGCGCTTGCCGGTGCGCAGGTAGAACGGCACGCCCATCCAGCGCCAGTTATCGATCATCACCTTGAGGGCGACGTAGGTTTCGGTGTTGCTCTGCGGATCGACGCGGTCTTCCTGGCGATAGCCGGTGACCGCCTTGCCGTCGATGCTGCTGTCGGAATACTGACCGCGCACCGAGTTGGCCAGCGCTTCCATTTCCGACCAGGGCCGGATGGCGCCGACCACTTTGGCTTTCTCGCCGCGCACCGCGTCGGCACCGAAGGCAGCCGGAGGCTCCATCGCAACCATGGCCAGCAGCTGGAACAGGTGATTGGGCACCATGTCCCGCAGTGCGCCGGTGGTTTCGTAAAAACTGCCGCGGGTTTCTACACCCACCGTTTCGGCCGCCGTGATCTGCACGTGATCGATGTAGTGATTGTTCCAGAACGACTCGAACAGACCGTTGGAGAAACGGCTGACCAGAATGTTCTGCACCGTCTCCTTGCCCAGATAATGGTCGATCCGGTAAATCTGCTTTTCGCTCATGACCTTCAGCAAGCAGTTGTTCAACGCCACTGCGCTGGGCAGGTCGTGGCCAAACGGCTTCTCGATCACCACACGGCGGAAGCTTCCCTCCTCCTCCACCATCAGCCCGGAAGAGCCCAGACGCTGGGTCACTTCACTGAAGAAGCGCGGCGCGGTGGCGAGGTAGAACACCGCATTGCCGGTGCCGGTGCTTTTGATTTTCGCATTGATGTCCGCGTAGGTGGAATCGTCGAGAAAATCGCCGGTGATGTAGCTGATGCGCTTGGACAGGCTGCCCCACAACGCCGGATCAAGCGGCTCTTCGCCGCCCTGGGCGACCTTGCTGGCCGCCTCCTGACGAATGAAATCCTCGAGCTTCTTCGCAAAATCGGCATCGCTGACCGTGTTGTGGTCGACGCCGACAATGTGCAGGTCCTCGCCCACCAACCCGTCGCGAAACAGGTTGTACAGGGCCGGCATCAGCAGGCGTTTGACCAGATCACCATGGGCGCCGAACAGGAACAGCGTGGTCGCCGGAGCGACCGGAGCATTCTGCTTGCTGCGGGATAAACCCATTATTTTGGTTCCTTATGACCACCGAAGCCGAAACGCATGGCGGAGAGCATCTTGTCGCCGTACGTGCTTTGTTGACGCGAGCGGAAGCGGGCAAACAGGGAAGTGGACAGCACTGGAACCGGCACCGCCTGCTCCATGGCCGCTTCGATGGTCCAGCGGCCTTCGCCACTGTCGGCCACGGAGCCTGAGTACGCGTTGAGCTGCGGGTCGGTGGCCAGTGCATCGGCGGTCAGGTCCAGCAGCCAGGAGGAAACCACGCTGCCGCGACGCCAGACTTCGGCGATGTCGCCCAGGTTCAGGTCAAAGCGCTGCTCGACGGGGAGGTTTTCCGAATTCTTGGTCTTGAGGATGTCGAAGCCTTCGGCGAAGGCCTGCATCATGCCGTACTCGATGCCGTTGTGGATCATCTTGACGAAGTGCCCTGCGCCTGGCGGGCCGGCGTGGATGTAACCGTGCTCGGCGCGCGGATCGGCGTCTTTGGCGCGGTCCCGGGTGCGCGGGATGTCGCCGATGCCAGGGGCCAGGGTCTTGAAGATCGGGTCGAGACGGGTGACGACCTCGGTTTCGCCGCCGATCATCATGCAGTAACCGCGCTCCAGACCCCAGACGCCGCCGGAGGTGCCGACGTCGACGTAGTGCAGCCCTTTGTCTTGCAGCGCCACGGAGCGTCGCACGTCGTCTTTATAGAAAGTGTTGCCGCCGTCGATGATCACGTCGTCGGCATCGAGCAACGTGGCCAGTTCATTGATGGTGTCTTCGGTTGGAGCGCCAGCAGGCAACATCACCCAGACGGCCCGCGGTTTTTCCAGGGCAGCCACCAATGACGCAAGGTCATGGGCTGGCGTGGAGCCTTCGTCGGCGAGCACGGTGCGAGACTTCTCATCGCGATCATAGACCACAGTGGTGTGGCCATTGAGCATCAGTCGACGTGCGATGTTGCCGCCCATGCGGCCTAGTCCAACAATCCCGAGTTGCATGTAGAGGTGCTCCTTAATCAAATTCAGAGGTGCCTCAGTTTATAGCCCAGTGCCGCATAGTGGGTTAGTCCGGGGAGGCAAACTATGGTTTCCCGGTGAAAAAAGTTTCATGTGCGTCACCGCAGAGGCCTGCAAGACTGCCTTATGACGCTCGTTTTCGCGATCAAGAAACGTTCGCGACAATTGAAAATAAAAAAGTTCCTTTTTTTCGCAAAAGAAATCAGAATCCCGGCCGATAGAGGTAGTGAGCAGGACATGGCAAGTAGCAGATGTCAGTGCTTGAACCTTATGAAGTTGAATCCCGCCATTTCGCGAGGTGTCCAATGGGCACAGTATTACCCGCCAACGCTCCACAAACCCTGTACGTCACCATCCGTCGTGACGAGCTGCGCCAGCTCAGGGAAGAGCGCGCCTTGCTGCAAAAGAAAGTCGCTCAGCTGACTTCGATGATTCAGCACGCCCAGCTCAGCGGCAACGTCACCGCCCTGCACGCCTGAGGCGCGACACCCTCGGCCACAACCCCCAAGGCAAGCCCGATCCGAAGGCTTGCCGGCGCATCGCTCCATTCATGCACGCACAACCTCGTATCGCCATAAGGTGATGCGCAGTTCGACCTCCGTCGGACCCGATACGCGTTATTACGTTCCCCTCCCTGCGCTGTCATCCGCGTCCGAGACCGCTTCTCAGGTGTCGCAACGACGTTCTGACAAAATTTTCACCCACCTGAAAACATAATCACGACCCTCAACACATTCACTGCTGGCCTATCGCTGGCACTTGAACTCATTCGGGCGCTTTCCTGCCGCCCGGAAAAGGCTATAGCGGAGCGCTTGATGGCAACGATGAAACGGAGCACTGCGACTCCGAAAGGGTTCGACTGGGCAGGCGTGATCTGGCTGTTCGTGTTTTTCTGGTATTTTTCCGGCATCACCCAACTGCTGATTCAGCTGACCGGCATTACCGGGTTTGCCGGTTTCCGTCAGGCGTTCGTGATCAGCGGCATCTGGCTCGCACCGATGCTGATATTCCCCCGCAAGACCCGCGTCATGGCGGCTGTCATCGGCGTCATCCTGTGGGCCTGCTCCATGGCGAGCCTGGGTTACTTCTTCATTTATCAGCAGGAGTTTTCCCAGAGCGTCATCTTCATCATGTTCGAATCGAACATCTCTGAAGCGGGCGAATACATGACGCAGTACTTTGCGTGGTGGATTGTGTTGGCCTTCATCGCCCACACCGCGTTTGCGATTTTCCTGTGGACACGCCTGCGCCCGGTTTACATGCCGCGTCCGCGCGCCTACGCCGTTGCGGCGGCACTGTTGATCGGCATCATCGGTTACCCGCTGGCCAAACAGTTCGCCCGGCATGACGACACGGCTTCGGCCCTCGAGGCGTTCGAATCACGCATCGAGCCGGCGGTGCCATGGCAGATGATCGTTGCCTATCACCGCTACACCCAGCAACTGGATGGCATGCAGGACATGCTGACCAGCAGCAGCAACATCGCGCCGTTGAAAAACCTCAAGGACCAGCAGGCCAACCTGCCGACCACCCTGGTGCTGGTGATTGGCGAGTCGACCAACCGCGGACGCATGCACCTTTATGGTTACCCGCGCCAGACCACCCCGAACCTGGACGCCATGAAGGACCAGTTGCAGGTGTTCAATAACGTCATCACGCCGCGGCCTTACACCATCGAAGCCCTGCAGCAAGTGTTGACCTTTGCGGACGAGGAAAACCCGGACCTTTACCTGAAGACGCCGTCCATCGTCAGCGTGATGAAACAGGCGGGCTACAAGACCTTCTGGATCACTAACCAGCAGACGATGACCAAGCGCAACACGATGCTGACCACCTTCTCCGAACAGGCTGACGAGCAGGTGTACCTGAACAACAACCGCAACCAGAACGCCCGCCAGTACGACGGCGACGTTCTCGCGCCGTTTGCCAAGGCCCTGACCGACGCCGCGCCGCGCAAATTGATTGTGGTTCACCTGCTCGGCACGCACATGGCCTATCAGTATCGCTTCCCGGAAGAGTTCGCGAAGTTCAGCGGACGTGACGGCGTTCCGGCGGACATCGATGACAGCAAGCTGGAGTTCTACAACAGCTACGACAACGCAGTGCTGTACAACGATTTCGTGGTATCCAGCCTGATCAAGGAATACGGCAAGGCCGACCCCAACGGTTTCCTGCTGTACCTCTCGGACCACGGCGAGGACGTCTATGATTCGCCAGGCCGCAACACCCTGGGCCGCAACGAAAACAAGCCGACCATCCCGATGTACACCGTGCCCTT